>DATFPF010000048.1:0-24982 GCA_035264945.1 Rubrobacter sp. | reverse complement strand
CCCCCGCCGAACGCGCTCCGTACGTCGTTCGCCCACGCGCACGAGACCCTGATCTGGGCCGCCAAGAGGGGCGCCCGCCACACCTTCGACTACGACGCCGTAAACGGGAGGGACCCCGCCTCCCAGGTAGGCTCCGTCTGGCGCATGCCGCCGCCCCCCCGGCGCGAGAAGCTCCACGGCCGCCACCCGACCCAGAAGCCTTTGCGCCTCGTTCGCCGGGCGCTGGTCGCCTGCACGCGGGAGGGGGAGCTGGTCTTCGACCCGTTCAGCGGGTCCGGGACGACGGCGGTGGCGGCAAAGGAGCTGAACCGCTCGTTCGTCGGGGCCGAGCTCGAGGGGGAGTTCTGCGGGCTGGCGGCGCGCAGGATCGGGGCGGCCGAGAGGGGCGCCGTGTCGCGCGAGATCCGGGCTCCGGGTCCCGGAGGCGCCTGACCTTCGTCGCTGCCCGGCACGGGGGCCCCCAAAAGAGGGGGACAGGAGGGCTCTTTCCATGTTTGTCCCACGTCCGGTCGGGTAGGTATGCGACAACGGGGCCCGGCGGCCCGCCTTTATCCCCCCTCCTAGGGCCGCCGGGTTCTACCGTTCCCGCCCCGCCGCATGGCGCGGGCATGGCCCCAACGGCGTGTTGACCGGGCAAGGGAGGCGTGGGATGATGTGCCGACCGCGGGGCCGGCGGACCTAGGAGGGGGCGCCGGCCACCGCGGGCTTGCGATCGAAGCACACGCCCGCGAAAGATCCCCTATTTGCGTGATGCGCCGTCGCGCGCCTCGGCACTACAATCTTCCCCGAGAAGCCGGAAGCGTGTCCTCGAGTCCCCCTCCCAGGACAAGCGGCCCGGCTTCTTCTTTCGGGTCCTCCGAGAACGCCCATCTCTCGAAACGTCGCCCCATGCGCCTCCTCGGAGGCGGGCCGAGCAAGGGCGCCTTAGAAAAATTGCGCGGTTCCCAGAAGGTTCCCGGGGGCCCTGCGCGGGACACTCCACACCGACGCGAACCCGAACGAAGGAGGCAAGAGTTGGTGAGTTTCGTGATGAGCAGGTCGGCGATGGCCAGGCACCGCAACGACCCGGAGAACTTCGCCCTTTTGGGGATGCGCCCGCCTCCGCCTGGTGGTTAGGCTACCTCGATGACAACAGAACGAGAGCGGGGAAGGTGATCTGCCGTGGCGGCGCCTGGCATCGCCGGGCATCGCCGGGCATCGCCAGGGCGGGCGCCACCGTCCAGAAGCGCGACGATTGCTGCGTCTGTGGGGCCGCTTGACAGATGGCGACGAAGGAGGAGAGACCATGACCCACATAATCACCAAGGAGGAACTCCCTCACGTAATGGCCAAGGAAGACCTCCCTTTTGGCGGGATCGCGCACAAGTTCGAAGGGTACCGCTACGGCGACGTGGATGTCTCGTTCTTCCTGGTGGACAGCCCGCCCGGTAGCGGCGCGGTTCTGCACACCCATCCCTACGAGGAGATATTCTTGACCCTGGAGGGTGAGGCCACGTTCACCGTCGGCGACGCCATCGTCGAGGTGAGGGCCGGCCAGATCGTGGTGGCCCCGGCGGGCGTGCCCCACAAGTTCGTAAACTCAGGGACCGGTCCGCTGAGGCAGGTCGATATCCACCCCAGCGGACGCATCCGACAGGACAATATCCCGGGTGACTCGTGACCGCCCTCCATGGCGGGGAGCCTCGGAACGTTCGACGCCAACGTCTTCCACGAGCTTCGCCTCGGGGGCTTCCCGGGAGGGACGTGTGGAAGGCCGGGCTTCTCGGGACTTCGGACGCTACGGTTCCTGGGGCAGCGCGCCAAGAGATCCCTTGGAACATATCCCTTCACTGCACTTCGTAGCGCCCGTCGTAACGCTCGGGAGACGATCTTCCGGTAGGATGTCGTTGTGACGACAGGTACAAGAAAACAGGGTCGGGCGGGTGAGAAGAGCCCCCACGCGGCTGCATGGCTCGCCTGGTCGTTGTGCGCGTTAGCCCTGGCGCTTACGGCGCTGAGCCTCCTTCCGTTGGCGCTTGCCTACTCGCACCCGGACACCCACATTTACGCCCCCTGGCTCGACAACACGCTCACCGCGATAAGCTTCGCGCCGGTCGGCGCGTTGATCGCCTCGCGTCATCCCGCAAACCCCGTGGGCTGGCTGTTGTGCCTATACGGTGTGGTCATCAGCGTGAGCCACTTCAGCGCCCAGTACGCCATCTACGCTCTACTGGCGCAGCCAGGCTCGCTCCCCGCCGGCGAAGCGCTGGCCTGGGTCGCCTCCTGGCTTCTGCCTGTCATCATCGGCCTTCAGGTGTCGCCGGTCCTCCTTTTCCCAACCGGGAGGCTTCCGAGCAGGCGTTGGAGATGGTTGGTGTGGCTCACTGTGGCTTTCGTCCTGTCAGGAGTGGCGTTCGGCGCCATCTCTCCCGGGTCGCTAATGGGGGTTCTCGGGCCGATCCGAAACCCATTCGGGATAGAGGGCCTCTCCAACGTCTACTACGAGGCGAACTTGTACGCCATGTCTACCGTTCTGTTGGTCGCTGCGGCCTTATCTGTGTTCGTGCGACTGCTCCGGGCCGTGGGGGTGGAGCGGCAGCAGCTCAAGTGGTTCGCCTACGCCGCCGCGGCAACGGCAGGCGGCACCATCCTTGCGTACCTGGTTCCCGGGGTTATAGAGACGCCGCTCTGGTTCGAGCGGATCGGATTCGCGCTCAACATTGCCTTCATACCGGCCATTCCAGTCGCCATAGGGATGGCCATACTTCGCTACAGGCTCTACGACATAGACCTCCTCATAAACCGCACCCTCGTCTACGGCTCGCTCACCGCGTTGCTGACGCTGGTGTACCTCGGGGGCGTGACGGCAACCCAAACCGTGCTGCAGGCGCTCACCGGCCAGGCAAAGCTTCCGCAGGCATCCATCGTGGCATCGACCCTCGTGATAGCGGCCCTGTTCAACCCGCTGCGTCGGCGGGTGCAGGCGTTCGTGGACAGGCGCTTCTACCGCCGCAGGTACGATGCCGTAAAGACGCTCGAGGCCTTCAATGCCAGGTTGCGGGAGGAGACGGACCTGATCTCCCTGAGCGACGACCTGGTGGGGGTGGCCAGGGGCACCGTGCAGCCGGTCCACGCCTCCCTGTGGCTGCGCCCCGAGCCGGCCCCGAAGGCCGACCGGGCGGGCTAGCGGCTTCCTGTTCACTCGCCCGCTCGCAAAGCCGTTCCTCCGAAGCCCGCGTTCGAGATCCCGCACGAGCATCGGTTCAGAGGAGGACGGCGGGGATCGTACGCCGGGTTGCGTTCTCCGGTAGCATGTCCGGGTGGGAGAGGCGGGGGTGGTACGGCAACCGGTAAGGGAGGGGGGCCTCGTCGGCACCCTGTTCCTGCCCGGCTCCTCGGCCCCGCGGGCGGCGGTGCTGGCCCTCGGGGGTGCCGGTGGCGGCCTCAGCGAGGGGGCGGCCGAGACGTTCGCCTCGGAGGGCTTGGCGGCGCTGGCGCTCGCCTACTTCGGGCTCGAAGGGCTGCCCCGCGAGCTGGTGGAGATCCCCCTCGAGTACTTCGAGAGGGCTATCGCGTGGTTACGACGCCACCCGAAGGTGAACGCGGGGCGCGTGGCCGTGGTGGGCAACTCCAAGGGCGGCGAGTTGGCGCTCTTGCTCGGGGCCACCTACCCCCGGGAAGTCGGGGCGGTCGTCGGGTACGCGCCCAGCGGGGTCGTCTGGCAGGGGATACCTTTCGATCGCGAGGTGTACCACGGGGGGCCCAGGTCCCCGTGGGCCTTCCGCGGGAGGGCCTTGCCTTTCGTCGCGCTGGCGAGGCCGGACGCCGCCGAGATGATCCGGCTAACGGAGTCGCTTATCGAAGATCGGCCCATCAGCACCCGCGCCCTGTACGAGCGCGCCCTCAGGGACGAGGCCGCCGTGGCCGCCGCGAGCGTCGCTGTCGAGAAGATCGAGGCGCCCGTGTTGTTGATCTCGGGCACGGACGACCGGCTGTGGCCCTCCACGCGCTTATCGGAGATGGCGATCGGGCGCCTCGAGGCCAACGGTCATCCATTTCCCCACGAGCACCTGCGCTACGAGGGGGCGGGGCACATGATCGCGCCGCCTGGGTACGAGCCGAATTCGGCGTGGACGGGCCGCCTCGAGCTTGGCGGAAGCCGGGAAGCCGACAGGTTCGCGAACGCCGACTCGTGGCCGAAGGTGCTCGGCTTCCTGGAGGAGGCCCTCGCCCGCCGGGCCGGGGCCCCGTAGGCCCCCGGCTCCTGGCCCACGGCGCCTGCCTTCGGGCCCGCGGTTGACCGGGACCGCGGCGGGCAATAGGGTTGCGGTGACGGGTCGGCTAGAGAGGTAGGGGGACGCATGACAGAAGAAGCGCGGGCGGCCGGGTTGCCGGAGGACATAGCAGGGATATTCCGCCTCGACGGCCAGAGGGCCATCGTCACGGGCGCCGCCTCAGGGCTCGGGAAGGCCATCGCGCTCGGGTTCGCCCACTTCGGCGCTGACGTCGCATGCCTGGACATAGACCTCGAGGGTGCGCAGAAGACCGCCGAGGACGTCTCGGCGCTCGGGCGCGAGGGCTACGCGGTGCGGGTGGACGTGAGGGACTGGGAGGACGTGCGGGCCGCCGCGGAAGAGGTAGGGTCCCGCCCTGGGGCTGTGGACGTCGCGGTGAACGTGCCCGGCATCAACCGCAGGAAGCCGGTGCTCGAGCTCGAGGCTCAAGAGTTCTCCGAGGTGCTCGACGTGAACATAAGGGGGCTCTTCCACTGCGCCAAGGCCTTCGGGGGGCTGATGGCGCCGAACGGGCGCGGCAGGATCATCAACATGGCCTCCATCTTCGGGCTCGTCGCCATGGAGCGCCAGGCCGCCTACGCCTCGAGCAAGGGGGCCGTGGTGCAGCTGACGAAGGTGCTCGCGCTCGAGTTCGCCCACCACGGAATCCGGGTAAACGCCCTGGCGCCGGCGTACTTCACGACGCCGCTGGTGCGCCAGATCATGGAGGACGAGGCCTGGTACGAGGACGTCGTCGGCCGCGTCCCGCAAGGGCGCTTCGGGGAGGTGTGGGAGATCGTCGGCCCTACGGTCTTTCTCGCCTCCAGGGCCTCCAGCTTCGTCACCGGGACGGTGCTGACGGTGGACGGCGGGTGGACGGCGGCCTGAGGAAGAGGTCTCAGGTATAGGGTTCTAGGCTTCAGGTAAGGGGTTCGATTGCTCGTATTGGTTCTGGCGGATACGCATATTCCCCGTCGGGCCAGAGGGTTGCCGGATGGGTTGGTGCCTCATCTCCGATCGGCAGATATGATCCTGCACGCGGGGGATCTGCTGGTGGAGGACGTTCTCTACGAGCTCGAATCTTACGCGCCGGTGCGGGCCGTGAAGGGGAACGTGGACGGGTGGGGCGTGCGGTTGCCTGAGACGCTGGAGTTCGAGGTGGGGGGCGTGGCGGTCGCCATGATCCACGACGCCGGGCCGAAGCAGGGGCGGTCGGGCAGGATGCGGCGGCGTTTCCCGGGGGCCAGGCTCGTCGTGTTCGGGCACTCGCACATACCGTGGCTTGAGGACGAAGACGGGCTGATGCTCCTGAACCCCGGCAGTCCTACGGACAGGCGGCGTGCGCCGGACCACACATTCGCGTTGCTGCGGGTCGAGGAAGGGGAGGCGCGGGCCGAGATTCTGACCCTGTAGGCGGGCATAGTCCCGGCAGGGTATATTCTGGGCCGGGCTCGTCTGCAGGCAGGCGACCCCGGGTCGGCGACTTGGAGAGCGGGTCCATCTTTCTTACAGGGATCTTCGGTGCAGACCCGTCCTTGGGGAGGCGCCCGACCTCCCGGGAGGTCGGACGCTGAACACGTTCCTCGTCCTGCTGCCGCTGGCGCTCGCCCTGCTCTCCGCGCCGGCCGCTGCGCTCTTCGGAACGGTGAGGCCGGCGGGCGCGACTCCGGTGGGGGCGGCGTTCTGCGCGCTCGCGTTCGGGGCCACGCTGTGGGGGTTGGCCTCGGGCGGCGGCGCGGTGGACGTGGCGTGGGCGCCGAGCTGGGACCTCAGGCTGCATCTGGAGCTCGACGGGCTCGCGGCGCTCTACGCGCTGCTGGCCACCGGCATCGGGTTCGCCGTCCTCGTGTACTCCTCGCGGTACCTGCCGCTGCACCTCGAGCACCAGGGGCGGCCAGCCTCCGACGGGACGGGCTTCTACTTCTTTATCCTGCTATTCATGGGTTCGATGGTGGGGCTCGCCATGGCGCAGGACCTGGTCCTGATCTTCGTCTTCTGGGACCTTACGGCTATAGCGTCCTACTACCTGATCGGCTTCGACAGCCACGACCCGGACTCCCGGGCCTCGGCGCTCATGGCGCTGCTCGTCACCGGGGTGACGGCCGTGCTGCTCCTGATCGGGGCGCTCATGCTCTACGCCGCCTACGGGACGTTCTCCGTCCCCGAGCTGGCCGGGAGGGTCGATCCCGGGCCGCTCCTTACGGTCTCCGGCGGGCTCATCGCGGTCGCCGGCCTCGCCAAGAGCGCCCAGGTTCCCTTCCATTTCTGGCTGCCGCGCGCGATGGCCGCCCCCACGCCCGTCTCCGCGTACCTGCACTCGGCCGCGATGGTGGCCGCCGGGGTGCTCCTGCTCGGGCGCGTCTACCCGCTTCTCCAGAAGAGCGACGTCCTGCTCGATGCGCTCCTCGTCGTGGGACTCCTGTCGATGGCGGTCGGCGGCGTGCTGGCGCTGACGCGGGACGTCTTGAAGCAACTGCTCGCCTACTCGACCATCGCCCAGTATGGGTTCGTGGTGACGATGTACGGCCTGGGCGGCGCCTACGGCGCGGGTGGGGCGGCGTTCTACGTGATCGCCCACGCCATCGCCAAGAGCGCCCTGTTTCTTACCGCCGGCACGGTCACGGAGGCGACGGGGGAGGACCGGCTGAGCCGACTCGGCGGGCTGCGGGGGCCCATGCCCCTGCTGGCGGTAGCCAGCGGGCTCGCGGCGGCAACGCTCACCTCGCTTCCCCTCACGGTCGGCTTTTTCGCGGACGAGTTCTTCTTCGCCGCCGCGCTCGAGCGTGGCCCGCTCTTCGTCGTCCTCGCGGTCGTGGCCGCGGCCACGACGCTCACCTACACCTGGCGCTTCTGGGCCGGCATCTTCCTCGGCGAGGGCCACCGCGAACCGCGACGGGTCCCACGGCTGCTCGTCGCGCCGGTCGTGGCGCTCGGCATTCTCGGGCTGGCCGGCGGTTTCGTTACCGGGCCTTTCCAGGGGCTGGCCGAGGCCGCGGGGCGGGTGTCTTTGGGCGCCGCGACGCCGCTGGACGCTTCGTACCACCTCAAGGTGCTCCCCGAGTATCTGATGGCGCTGGGGGCTTACGCCCTGGCGGTGGTCCTGATCCTCTCCCGGCCTGCCTGGTCGCCGGCCGCGCTCGGGGTCTCGCGCCTCGGGGAGATCCTGGGTCCCGAGCGGCTGTACCGGATGGCGGTGCGCGGCCTCAACCTATTGTCGGATGGGGTGCACCGGCTGGAGATCCGGAACCTGAGGGGACGCATCTCTTTCGTGCTGCTGCCGATGGCGGTGCTGGTGGGGGCGGGCATGCTGGTGGCGCCGATGGGCGGCGCGTACCGGGTGGGAGAGTTCCGGGCGAGTGATGCGCCGCTGGTGCTGGCGATGCTGGCCGTGGCGGTGGCCGCGATCACGACGACCTTCGTGCGGCGGCACGTGACGCTGGCGCTGGTGCTCTCGGGATCGGGCTTCGTGCTCGCGGTGGTCTACGCCTTCCACGGGGCGCCGAACGTGGTGCTCGTGGCGGTGCTGGTCGAGACGATGCTCACGCTGCTGCTCGTCGCCACTTTGAAGCTCATTCCCTACCGCGTCCTGCACCGCCAGGCGCGGTTGCCCCCGGCCAGGCTGGCGCGCAAGACCTTCGTCTCCGTGGTCGCGGGCGCCTTCGCGTTCGTGGTGGTCTGGGGGGCACTCTCGCAGCCGCCCGCGGGGACGAGCGTCGCCGAAGAGCACGTGAAGCTCACCCCGGACGCCCACGCCAAGAACGTCGTTACTGCCACGCTGGCGGACTTCCGTGGGCTCGACACTTTGGGCGAAATCACGGTCGTCGCCCTCGTCCTGCTCGGCGTGGGCACCCTGATCGGGGGCAGCCCCGCGCAGGAGACGGCCGGCGTGCGTCAGCCCGCGGCCCGCGGCGTGATGCGGAGCATAGCGCGGCTGCTCTACCTGCCCACGTTCGTGATCGCCGCCGCCGTCCTCGTCAAGGGCTTCGTCCAGACGGGGGACGGCTTCTCAGCCGGGATGATCGCCGCCTTGGGCGTCGTGCTGCGGTACATGGCCTTCGGCCACGAGGATACGAGGGCCCTGCCTGCCGTGCGCCGCGCCGCGGCCGTCTCGTTCGCTGGTCTTCTCGTGGCTTTGGGCGTCGCGGCGGCGCCGCTCTTTGTCGGCGAGGCGGTCCTCACCCACTTCCCGCGGCCAGGCACGGAGCCGATCCACCTGGGCACAATCGAGGTGATGACGGCGGTCCTCTTCGATTTCGGGATCTTCCTGCTCGTCTTCGGCTTCGCGGTGGGGCTGGTCTCCTCTTTCGCCCGCGCCATCTCCCAGCGGGAGGCCGCCGACCCCGAGACGCTGCCGCGGGAGGGCGGGGCATGACCGTATACGCCGCGCTCGTGGTCGCCGTCGTCTTCGCATCGGGGACCTTCCTGCTCTTGCAGCGGGACCTCACGCGGGTCGTGGTCGGGATCATCCTGATCTCCAACTCGGCCGTGCTGTTCATAATCTCCGCCGGCCTTACGCGCGGGGTGGCCCCGATCCTGCCGCTCGAAGGCGAAGGGGCCGGCGACCCGCTTGTCCAGGCGATGGCCCTGACCGCCCTCATCATAGGCTTCGGCGTCGCAGCACTCCTGCTCGCGATGGTCTACAGGCTCTACACCACGCACGGCACCGTCGACCTCGAGGAGATCGCCGCCGCCGAGATGCGCGAGGCCGAGGCCCTGGAACGCACCGACGACCCCGAACGCGAAGAGGGCCCGGAAGGGGAGCAAGACCCGGAGGCGGGGTCGGGATGACGCACCAGGCGCTCATAGTCCTGCCGGCCGGGGTCCCCTGGGTGCTCGCCGCCCTGCTCACTTTCCTGGATGGCCGCAAGCGGTGGGTAGGGATGCTCGGGGCGGTGGGCCTCGCGGCTAGCCTGGCCTCCCTCGTGTGGCTCGCGCTGGTGGTGCTGCGCGAGGGGACGGTGGAGACGGTGGCCGGCGGGTGGCCCGAGGGCGTCGGCATCTCGCTGCGCGCCGACGCTTTGGGGGTGACGTTCGCCGCCGTCTCGGTCATCGTAGTGCTCGCCTCGCTGCTCTACGAGGTGGCGCTCGGGGTGCGCTGGCGGGCGTTCCCGCCGCTGGTCTTGCTCCTGGTAGCCGGCCTCAACGGGCTCTTCCTGACGGGGGACGCGTTCAACTTCTACGTCTTTTTCGAGATCTCCATGACCGCCTCCTTCGTGCTCGCCGGCTACAGGGAGGAGGACTACCAGGTGAGGGCCGCCTTCGTCTTCGCCGTGGTCAACCTGCTCGGGTCCGTGGTGTTTCTTATAGGGATCTCGGCCCTCTACAGCATCACGGGGAGCCTGGACATGGCGGCCATCGCCTCCAGGACTGACGCGCTGGATCCGAGCTCGGTGATCGTGGTGGCGGTCGTGATCTTCTCCGCCTTCTGCCTGAAGCTCGGGTTGTTCCCCTTCCACTTCTGGCTGCCGGCGGTCTACGTCGGGAGCCACCCGCCTGTGGCGGCGATCCTGTCCGGGGCTCTGGCGAACATCGGGAGCTACGGGCTGCTGCGCTTCGGCGGGGGCGTAATGCCGCGCGAGCTCGCGCTGGGGGCGGTCGCCGTGATGGTTCTCGGGACGACGAGCATCGTCTACGGGGCGCTGCAGGCGGTCTCGCGGCGCGACACCTCCGAGGTGATGGCCTACTCCGCGATAGGCCAGGTCGGTTACATCCTCCTCGCCCTCGGCATCGGCGGTCCCGTCGGCTTCACCGCGGCGGTCCTCTACTCCGTCGTGAACTCCCTGAACAAGGGCGTCGTCTTCCTCGCCGCGGGCCTCCGCGGGCCGCTCGTCGGCGCGGCCTTCGCCGTCGGGGCCTTCTCTATCGCTGGCGTGCCCCCGGCGGCCGGGTTCGTCGGCAAGATAGCGGTGTTCAAGGCGGCCATCGCCGGGGGCTCGGCCGTGACGGGCGCGGCCCTCGTCGCGCTGGTCTTCCTGGGCAGCGCCCTGTCTTTCCTGTACTCGTTCCAGGTCTACCAGCGCCGTTTTCTCGCCCCACAGGATGGGGAGAAGCCCGGCCCCCTGTCCGCGCGGCTGCTCGTCTTCTCGCTGGCGGCCCTCTTGCTCCTCTTGGGCCTCTGGCCCGAGCCGCTGGTCTACTTGAGCCAGGCGGCGGCGGGCGCCCTGGTGGGAGGCTCTGGATGATGCGGTACGTCGCCACGGTCGCTGGCCTGACCCTCGTCTACGCGCTCGCGCTCGGTAGCTTTCACCCTTTGGATCTCCTCTTCGGAGCAGGCCTTTCGGCGGCGCTGGTCTTCGCGTCCCGGCGGTTCGTCTTCGGGGATGGGCCGGAGGGGCGGGCCTCCCTTCTCCGGCGCGCGGTGGCCTTCGTGCCGTTCTCCCTCGCCGTGTTCAGGGAGGTGGTGGTTGGGACCTGGGAGGTGGCGCAGGTGACGCTGCACCTGCGGCCCTTGAACAAGCCTGGCATCGTCGAGGTTCCAATCGCCAACCGGACGCCGGCGGGGGTGGCCGTGTGGGCCGTGGTCACAGGGTTGCCGCCCGGGTCCTTCTTCGTGGACGTCGACGGGGAGCGGGGGGTCGTCCTGATCCACATCCTGGACGCGAGCGACCCGGACGCGTTCCGCCGGCAGCAGGAGGAGTTCTACCGCCGCTACCAGAGGGGCGTGTTCCCTTGAGGTTCGATCGGAGGTACCGTTGCACGAAGTAGTCTTCTACCTGGCGTTCGCGTGGATGACCGTCTTGCTCGTGGTTGGCGTTGCGGCCGTCATCCGGCTGCGCTCGACGGCGAGCCGCATCCTGGCCCTCGACATGACTACCCTCATCCTCGTCGCGCTGCTGATCCTCTACGCCGACGCGAACCGCTCGCCCTACTACCTGGACGCCGCGCTCATCCTCTCGCTGCTCGCGTTCCTGGCCACGCTCGCGCTGACCCGTTACCACGGCGAGAGGAGGATCTTCTAGTGGGGAATGCGATCTCGGCCGTGGTCCCGTTCTTGGCCGACGCCCTCGTCGTCCTTGGCGTCTTCGTGATGACCATAGGGGTGTACGGGGCGATCCGGATGCCCGACCCTTACACCAAGCTGCACGCCATGAGCAAGGCCGTCTTCCTCGGCGTCGTCTCCCTGTGCCTCTCCTCCGCGGTCACCGGCGACCCGCAGGTCATCTACCGCGTCGCGCTCATAGCCGCCTGCCTGATCGTGACGACCCCCATCTCCGCCTTCGTCATAGCCCGCGCCGCCTACCTGAGGGAAGAGCCGATGCGGGCCCCCGACCCCGTGGACGAGTCCGGGAGGCTGGACACCCGAAGCTAACGGACCAACCAAGGCGGTCCCCGTCTGGTATAGAGTAGTACGCGTGGGCATAGCCGGGGACGTAGCGCTCATCATGGTCGCCGCCTTCTTGGGCGGCATCATCGCGCGCCGGCTCGGGCTGCCGCTCATCCTGGGGTACATACTGGCCGGCGTGATCGTCGGGCCGAACACGGGCGGCCCGACCGTAAGCTCGGCCCACGACATAGAGCTGCTCGCCGAGATCGGGGTCGCGCTCCTGCTCTTCGCCATCGGGCTGGACTTCCCCCTTAGCGCGCTCGCGCCCGTGAAGCGGATAGCCCTGGCCGGGACGCTGGTGCAGATGGTCCTTACCGTCGCGCTCGGCTACGGGGTGGCCTCCCTGCTCGGGCTCGGGTGGCACGAGGCCGTCTGGTTCGGGGCCCTGCTCTCGATCTCCTCCACGGCCGTCGTGCTCAAGACGCTAACCGAGCAGGAGGTCTTGGGCACCCTGTCCAGCCGGGTCATCATCGGGATGCTCGTCGTGCAGGACCTCGCCGTGGTGCCGCTGCTCATCCTACTGCCCGAGCTCGGGGACGTGGCCGGGGGGCTCTCTGCGCTCGGGATCGCGGCGCTCGAGGCCGCCGTCTTTATCGGCGCCATGGCCTTCTTCGGGACACGGGTCTTCCCCTGGCTCATGGGCCGCGTCGCCCGGCTCAACTCGCGGGAGCTTTTCCTGATCTCCGTCGTGGCGACCGGCCTCGGCGTAGGCTACGGTACCTACACCTTCGGCCTCTCCTTCGCCTTCGGGGCCTTCGTCGCCGGCATCGTCCTCTCCCAGTCGGACTACAGCCACCAGGCCCTCGCGGACATAGGACCTTTGCGCGACGTGTTCGCCATGCTCTTCTTCGTCTCGGTAGGGATGCTTATAGACCCCGCATTCCTGCTCGCCTCCGCGCCCGTGGTCCTCGCCGTAGTTCTCGCCGTCTTCGTGGGGAAGGGCCTCATATTCGCCGGCGTCGCCCGCGCCTTCGGGTACGTGAACATCGTGCCCTTCGCCGTCGGCCTCGGCCTCTTCCAGGTGGGGGAGTTCTCCTTTCTGCTTGCCCGGTCGGGGAGGAGCGAGGGCATCATCTCTACCAGCACCTACTCCATCGCGCTCACGACGGCCGTCGTCACGATGGCGCTCACGCCGTTCGCCGCGCGGGCGGCCCCCGCGCTCTACGCCCGCTGGCGCGGGCGGTTCCCGGCGCGCGCGCCGGAGACGGTAGACCTGCCGGGCGATGAGCTTGTGGACCACGTGATCGTCGTCGGCTTCGGGCGCGTAGGGGGCTTCGTGGCCAGGATGCTCGCGCGCCTGGAGCAGCCGTTCGTCGTGGTTGACGTTGACCCGAACAAGGTTGCGGTCGCCAGGGAGGAGGGGATACCCCTCGTCTACGGCGACGCGGGGGCGGAGCCCGTGCTCGAGGCGGCCAGGATCCGGTCGGCCGGGATGGTAGTGCTCGCCACCTCGGACGCCGTCGGCACGCGGCTCGTGGTCGAGAGGGCGAAGGCCCTCAACCCGCGCGCCAGGATCGTGGCCCGCTCGGCCGGCGAGGAGCAGCTCGCGGACCTCGGCCGCCTCGGCGTCCACGAGGTCGTCCAGCCCGAGCTCGAGGCGGGCCTCGAGCTCGCGCGGCAGGCCCTAATAAACCGGGGCTTCGGCGCGGCCGAGGTGCAGCGGTTCTCCGACGGCGTGCGCCGCGAGCTTTACGCCCCGATCTCCGAGGCAGGAGGAGGTGGGGACGGCCTCTCGCTCCTGCGCCGGGCCTCGAAGATGGTGGAGGGCGACTGGGTGGAGATCCCCGAGGGTTGCGCCCTCGCGGGGCGGGCCATCGGCGAGCTCGGCGTCAGGGCTAGGACGGGCGTCTCCATCGTCGCCCTCGTCCGCGGGGATGAGGTCTTCACCAACCCCGGCCCCGGGCTAACGCTCGAGCCAGGCGACGCGGTGAGCATCGTCGGCACGCGCGAGCAGCGGGCCGGCTTTCTCGCCCTCCTCGGCGAGAAGGACGGGCGGCGGGAGGACGCCCCGGTATAATCAGGGCCATGGGGCGGAGGAGGCCGCGAGACTGGGGCGCCTTCGAGGCGGTCTTCGGGCCGGAGGGCGAGGCCGCGAGGCGCATCCGGCTCGCCGTCCTGATGCTCCTCGGGATCATCGTCGTCGGCACGATGGGCTACCTGGTACTCGGGTGGACCTTTCTCGACGCGCTCTACATGACCGTCATCACCGTAGGAACCGTCGGCTTCGAAGAGGTGCGCGACCTCGACGAGAGCGTCGCCGGGCGGTTGTGGACCATCGTCCTTATAATCAGCGGGGTCGCCGTCCTGGGTTACGCCACGACCTCGCTCGTGGCGCTGGCCGTGGAGGGCACGGTGCGGGACTACTTCAGGAGCAGGCGCATGCGCCAGGAGATAGCGAAGCTTAGCGGGCACTACATCCTCTGCGGCTACGGTCGCGTCGGCCGGCAGGTCGCCGCCGAGTTCGCCCTGGACGGCACCCCGTTCGTCGTCGTGGAGCAGGACCCGCGCACCCTCGAAGAATGCCTGCGGAGGGGCTACCCTGCCCTCTTCGGCGAGGCCGCCGACGACGACGTGCTCAGGGAGGCGGGCATCCTGAGGGCCCGCGGGCTCGTCGCCGCCGTCGACTCAGACGCCGACAACGTCTTCGTCGTCCTCTCCGCCCGCAAGCTGAACCCGAATCTCCACATCGTCGCCCGCGCCTCGACCGACGAGTCGGCGGCCAAACTCGAGATCGCCGGCGCCGACCGCACCCTCTCCCCCTACGCCGTCGGCGGCAGGCGTCTGGCCTCACTCGCCACCCAGCCCCTCGTCGTCGACTTTCTCGACGTAGTAACCCGCGGGGAGAAGGGCATAGAGTTTCGCCTGGAGGAGTTCGCCGTGCCCGACGACTCCGCCATCGCCGGCCGCACCATCGGCGAGCTCAGCATCGGCGAGAGCACCGGGGCCATCGTCCTTGCCTTCCGCACCAAGGAGGGCAACTTCGACACCACCCCGTCCGCCAACGACAGGTTGCAGGCAGGCGACACGCTCATCGTGCTCGGGAGCCCGGGCCAGATCTCGCGCCTCGAGCAGCTCATGCGCGGGGAGAGGATCACGGAAGGGTAGGCTCCTGGGCCGGACCGCTCTGCACGCCGCGTTGACTGGCGCGGCGGCGAGCATGCCGTCCGGTACCCCAGGATCCTACCGGGCACCCGAGTCTAGCTAATTTTGGCTACTGGAAAACCAATACTTTCGGCTACTGGAAAACCCATATATTCGCCGACGGCAAGGTGGCCTGCCTGCGTGATCATTTGGTCTGCAACGAATCAGAGATCGAAAGGACAGGAGGCCAGGCATGAAGATGATCGAGCAGTCGAAGACCAAGTACGGGTTCGCTACGCGCGCCGTTCCGTTGGAGGAGATGATCTGGACGACGCCCGCGTCGGGGACGCCTAGCGCCGGAGACCTGGTACTCGCGGAGGTCCTTACCATCGGGCGGCACAAGACGATGGAGGCTCGCTCCGGCGCCCTAATGTACCTGTTTCCGGGCGACCTGATCGTGGGTACTTTCGGCAACCGCTACGCCACCGACCAGTTCGAGGGATACGTGCCCGCCGGGCCTGTGGAGGAGTGCGACCTGCTCTCCGTCGGCGGCGTGATGGGCGAGGTCGCCTCCCAGCACGACTCCATGAGCCCGCCCACCAGGGTGCGCGTTCTGGGATCCGTGTGCGACATGCTCGGCGCGCCCCTCAACCAGCGCGAGTTCGGCCTCAGGGCAATGGTCGACGACGCCGCCAGGGGGGGCGCCGAGACGATACTGGTGATCGGCTCCTCGATGAACTCGGGCAAGACCACCACCGCAGGAACCATCGCCCGCTCGCTCTCCCGCAAGGGGTTCAAGGTGGCGGCGGCGAAGGTGACCGGCACGGCGTGCAGCAAGGACCTGCGCTACTTCGAGAGCTGCGGGGCCTCCCCGGTTCTGGACTTCACGTCGGTCGGCTACCCCTCCACCTACATGGCGAGCCTCGAAGAGCTCGAGAGGTTACACAGGACCCTGCTCGCGCACCTGAAGGCCGATGACCCGGACTACGTGGTCATCGAGATCGCCGACGGTATCTTCCAGCGCGAGACGCGAATGATGCTGGACAGCGAGAGGATCCTCGAAACCGTCGACCACGTCCTCTTCGCGGCGGGCGACAGCCTCTCCGTTGAGTGCGGCGTGCGCTTCGTCCGGGAGCTGGGGCTCCCTCTGCGCGCGACCAGCGGCGCTATCACCCGGAGCCTGCTCTCCGTCCGAGAGGCGGAGGAGGTCACGGGCGTGCCCTGCCTCGGAACCGAGGAGCTGATGAACGGCAGGCTGACGGAGGCGCTAGGCATCGCGCACGTCGCGCACGGGCAGCACACGACGTTCGACGCCCCCCAGGCCTCCGTTGTCGGCGAGCGCAGCGCCTGAGGGCCCCCGTGAAGTTGCGACTGCCAAGCATACCGCTCGTCGAGGCCCTCGTCGGCGTCTGGCCCTTCCTCAAACAGGAGAAGAAGCGGCTCGTTGGCGTGGTCTTCGCCACCCTTGCCCTTACCGGCCTTGAGGTCGGCGCGCCGATCCTGGTGGGACGTTTCGTCGACGCCCTGCTGCGGGGGATGCGCGCCAAGGGTGAGCTCGCCTCGGCGGCCGGGGGCTTCCGCTGGATGGTCGCTGCGCTGGTGGTGGCAGCCCTCCTGCGCGGGCTGCTGTACTTCAAGCAGCGCGCCCTGGCCGGCCGCATCGGCCAGCAGGTCGCGGCGAGGATGCGGGAGGCGCTGTGGGTCCACCTCCAGCGGTTGCCCCTCGCATACACCCGGCGGCGCGGCCCGGGCCGCATCCTTATCCGCTTCATCAGCGATACCAGGGCCGTGCAGCGCCTCGTCTCCCAGGGCGCGGTCCAGCTCTCCCAGGATCTCCTCGTGATCGTCGGGGTCTCGCTGGCGCTTGTCTTCATCAACTGGCGCATGGGGCTTGTGGTGGCGCTCGTGCTGCCCGTCTACGCCCTGATCTTCAGGTACCTCAACCCCAAGCTGCGCTACGCGAGCCGCACCACGCGCGGTCGGCGCAGCCGCCTCTCGGCGCACCTCAACGGAAGGCTCAACAACCTGGCCGTGGTCAAGGCCCACGGTCGCCACGAGGACGAGAGAAAGCAGATGCGCACCCTGAACCGCAGGCTGGCGAGCCGGGGAAGCAGGCTGGTCGCGATCGGCGCCAAGCTCCAGGGTTCCGCCGCCGCCGTGGTGGCGCTCGCGGGCGCCCTGGCGCTCTGGTTGGCCGTGGGGGAGGCCGCCTCGGGCCGCTTGACCGGCGGCGGGCTGGTGGCCTTCTACGTCCTGCTCGGCCTGCTAGCACCGATCCTGCAGCGGGTGGTCCTCGCCAACCGAACCCTGCAGGAGGCCCAGATCTCGATCCAGCGCCTCTCGGAGACGCTGGCGGAGCCGCCGGAAGACGGTCCGGCGGAGGGCCTGGAGCCCCTTGAGGCGGGCGAGGGCTCCCTCTCGGTCGAAGGTCTGTCCTTCGAGTACCCCGACGGGACGGCCGCGCTCGAGGACGTGAACATGGCGGCACGCCGGGGCGAGCTGGTGGCGCTCTCGGGGCCCGGAGGGTCGGGCAAGAGCACGCTTCTCAGGCTCCTCGCGGGCTTCGAGAGGCCGGCGGGAGGCCGGATAGCGGTCGACGGCCAGGACATCTCCCGGGTTCCGGTGAGATCCCTGCGCGACCGCGTGGTCCTGGTGCCGCCGGAGGCGCAACTCCTCGACGGGACCATCGCCGAGAACGTCTCGTATGGGATCCCTTCCGGGGCCCCGGACGCGGAAGAACGGTTCAGGGATGCGGCCGAGCTTGCCGGCCTCGACGGGTTCGTCGACGACCTGCCGCAGGGATGGGAGACGAAGATCGAGGAGGGCCGGCGCGACCTCTCGCGGGCGGAGCGCCACCGCGTCGCCCTGGCCCGCGCCGTCGCCGCGGGGCCGGGCATCCTAATCCTCGACGGCACAGGAGAAGACCCGGGCCCCCGCGCGGATCAAGCCCTCGTCAGCACGTTGCGCGAGCTGGCGCTGGAGAGGACCGTCATCGTCGCCACCAACAGCCCCCACGTCCTGCTCGCCGCGGACCGGGTGTACCGGCTGGATCGCGGTCGCACCGAGAACGCGGAGGGCGCGGCGCCAGGCCTCGACCCCCGCGCCCTCCCACGTTCAGAAGACGGACGCCCCCAGGAAGCTCCTCGCGGCCTGCCCCTGCTCGGGGACGCCGCAGGCCGCGACGCCCCGGGGCATCCGGCACACACCCTCGGCGAGGGGACCCGATGAGGCGCGCCCCTCGGTGACGACCTTCGGGTAAGGCCACCGTCCCCACAGGTAGGTCATAGCTCGCGCAACCCGCGGTCCGCGCCCGCGCGTCGGACGCCGGTAGAGGGACCCCGCGCGGAAGTCGAGCGGCACGGGCCCGAAGGTTGGACCCATTGCGTGGGCGGCCATTCTCACCGATCCCGTCGAGGGATGAGCCAACGGAAGCTCGGGCGAGAAGCCGCACCCCTCGCCGATCGTGCCGCAGATACGAGGACGACGCAGGATACCAAGCCCGGGCCCTACTCTTTGGGCCTGTACACCACCATGTCCGCGAGCCTGTCCGTCGGCTCGTAGTGGGCGTCGATCGCCCCCAGCATCTCGTCCGTCCAGCGGTCCTGCTTTATGTTCTTGGCGAACGGGGGCTCCCACATCATGACGACGGCGTAATCCTCGTCGCGGATGGTATCGACCGCACGGTCCTGGTTCCAGGAGCCGTCGCGGGAGAGCTGGGTCATCTCGAACGGCTGGAACCGGATGCGCTTGCCGTTCAGCGGCAGGAGGCCCATGAGCTCGTCGGTGAGGACCGGACCATCGGCGGTGGCGACGATGCGCGAGAGTTGGCGGACCTCCCTCTCCTGGTCCACCACGTAGTCCTGAAGGCCCGAGGGGACGAGGGATGACTGGGCGAGCGCCAGCACCTGGAGGGCGAGGAGCGAGATCAGGAGCGCCCTCACGCGCGGTCGCCCGCCCTGCCAGGCGATGAGGGCGCCGGTGGCCAGGCAGAGCGCCGCCGAGAGCTCGAGCAGGTAGTTGACGTCGGAGCCGACCTTGCCGACGAGCAGGGCCGAGGGGAAGCTCAGGGCCAGGTAGGGAACCACGAGCCACCAGACCTTGTCCCGTGGGGCCCTCCACGCGAACGCGAGCCCGCCGAGCAGTAGCAGCGGGCAGGCGAGCCCCGCGCCCAGGGCGTTGAAGCTTACCCGCTCCCACCGGAAGTCGTTGATGTTGGCCGTTACGGTGTTGAGGAAGAAGCCGCCGTCGGTCGAGACGTTCAGCGCCAGGAAGGAGACGAGGCCGAGGCCGCAGCCCAGGCCGGCGAGATCCAGCGCCCGGCGGCGCTGCCCCTGGACCAGCAGCCACACGAACGCCGTGAGCGGGGCCGCGAGCACGTAGGTCTGGCGGGTGAGGACGGCCGCGACGAACAGGAGCGCGGCTGCGACCATAGCCCTGCGCCTCGTGGGCCAGCGGACGACTACGAGCAGGCCTGCCCAGGAGAGGGCGAGGCCGAGGAGGTCGACCCGCCCAAGGGAGGACCAGCGCAGGACGTAGGGTATTGCCGGGAAGGTCAGGCCCGCGGCCATCGCGGAGATCCGGTCTCGGGTAAGCGTGAAGAGCGTGAGGGCGACGAAGAGGGCGGTCGCGGCGACGCTCGCCAGGGAGATCAGGCGCCCGTACCACAGCTCCGGGCCGAAGAGCCACACGAACGGCGTCTGGACGAGCAGGTAGAACGGCGGGTAGTTGGAGATGGTGTAGGGCGCCCTCGTGAGGTCAGAGGAGTAGATGCCCTCGAAATTCGCGAGCCTCACCGCCTGGTCGAGCAGCGGCCCCTCCCCGTAGTTGAGCGGGAAGGGGAAGGCGAGGGCGTCCCACCCGTGGCGCAAGAAGAGCATGAGCGCCCAGCTCTGCGCCAGCAGCAGCACGGCCGTCGCCACGCCGGGCGCGACCCGCCGGGTGCGCGTGGCCGTCCGCCCTTTCTCCGCCGGGGCCTCCGTTCTGCCGATCACCGGCGCCCCGGCGGGTGCCCCGGCCACGGCCAGGCGCTGGTAGCCGAGGACGAGCGCGACTAGGGGAAGGGTGACGAGGACTGAGGCGGCCGGCAAAAAGTCGTTCGGGAGCTCGGGGAGCACGGCGGCAAAGGGGCGCAGCCTCTCCGCGAAGGCGGGGTTCCTGGCGAAGAGGTACTGGTTCCAGGCGAAGACGAACGTAAGGACGGCGGTGGTCAGAACCCCAGGGGTCGCGACGGGCAGCATGACGCGCCAGAACGTGCCGGGCCCGCCCCCGTCATCCCTGGCTGCCTCCCCGAGCTCGGCCGGAAGCACCCTGAAGTACGCAACGAGAAACCAGATGGAGAGCGGCAGCGCGAAGA
The DNA here is from genome assembly GCA_035264945.1 of Rubrobacter sp. Lineage (GTDB taxonomy): Bacteria > Actinomycetota > Rubrobacteria > Rubrobacterales > Rubrobacteraceae > Rubrobacter_D. The sequence goes on along the minus strand of DATFPF010000048.1, from coordinate 4,971 downwards.
GCAGGTCGGGGACCAGCATCGCCAGGCGGCTGCCCGAGGCCTCGAGGACCGCCGAGCGGACGAGCGGCGGGGCCACGGCGGCGAGCGGCGGGAGGAAGCCCATCGCCAGCACCAGCGTGAGGAAGGTGCCGCCCGGCCTGAAACCGCGGCGGGCGATGGCGTAGGCCGCCATCGAGCCGATCAGGAAACACCCCACGGCCGTAGTGGCCGCGGCTATGACGCCGTTCGCCAGAGGCCGCAGAAAATCGAGGTCGTAGAGGATGGAGACGTACGGCAGCAGGGAGAACCCCCCGGGGAAGACCTCGGGAGGCGGGACGAAGAGCTCGCCGGGGCTCACGATCCTGCCCGCGGCGTTCGACTTGAACATCCAGGCAACAGGCAGCAGGCTCACGAAAGCGAACAGCATCGCGAACGCCGAGAACACCGCGGGCCTTACCGCCCTCCTCACCAAGGTAGACCCATCCCCGAAAGGGAGGCAAGGCGCGGCCCGGGGCCCGCGGCGCACATCTCCCTCAAGGGATCCATCCTCACCGAACCTCCCCGCGGCCTCCGGCCGAGATCTCCTGGCCCGCTCGAACTCCAGCCCAATATCCTACCGCTTCTGGAGGCCGAGGGGCCGCCCGGGGGCGAGAAAACCGTGGCGAGACGGCCGGCGGCCGGTAGAATTCGACGGTGAGGGAGGGCCAAAGACCGCGGGGCATCACCGGCCGGGGAGCCGCCGCCAACCCGAAGAACCGCTTCGAGAAGATCGAGCTCGCGCCCGACCCCGCCGAAACCGGCGACGAGCACCGCCCCGAGACCGTCTACCTGCGCGACCACTCCCGCTCCATCGTCGCCACGAACGCGAGCCCGGACATCGGTTTCGAGGCGAGCATCAACCCGTACAGAGGATGCTCTCATGGCTGCATTTACTGTTATGCCCGCCCCACGCACGAATACCTTGGCCTCTCGGCCGGGCTGGACTTCGAGAGCAAGGTGCTCGTGAAGGAAGACGCGCCGGGGCTGTTGCGCGGGCAATTGTCCTCGCCGCGGTGGGAGCCGAAGGTTCTCTCGATGAGCGGGGTAACCGATCCCTACCAGCCCGTGGAGCGGAAGCTCGGGATCACGCGCGGCTGCCTCGAAGTCCTCGCGGGTTTCCGCAACCCCGTAGTCGTGGTCACCAAAAACCACCTCGTTACCAGGGACATAGACCTGCTGGCGGAGCTCGCCCGATACGGGGCCGCGGCCGTCGCGGTCTCCCTGACGACGCTGGACGACGACCTCAGGCGCGTCATGGAGCCGAGAACGTCCAGGCCCGTCCGGCGGCTGGCAGCGATCCGGAAGCTCTCGGAGGCAGGCGTCCCGGTCGGGGTGATGACGGCGCCCGTGATCCCGGGCCTCAACGACCACGAGCTCCCGAACCTCCTCTCGGCCGCCGCGGGCGCGGGCGCCACCTTCGCCGGGTACGTCCCGGTGCGCCTCCCCGGGGCCGTCGCCCCGCTCTTCGAGGACTGGCTGGGGCGCAACTTCCCGGACCGCAAGGGGAAGGTGCTGGGCCACATCCGCTCCATGCGCGGCGGAAAACTCAACGATCCGGGGTTCGGGTCCAGGATGAAGGGCGGGGGCGTCTACGCGGAGCACATCTCGCGGCTCTTCGGCGTGTCCTGCCGGCGCGCCGGGATCGAGCGTGGGCGGTTCCCGAAACTATCTACGAGTTCGTTTCGTAGGGATGGTGGGGTGCAGCCCGGTCTCTTCGAATAGAGGGAAGCGGGCCCCGGCCCGAGTTGTGTGGTGGATGCGGCCGTGCAAACATGGTCCGCGGAAGGTTTCGTGGCAGTCCGAAGGGGTGGGAGGATTCTTGTGGCGAGGCTTGGCGAGAGGGTGCGGGAAGCGGTCGAGGACTTCGGCAGGGAAGGCGGGGCCGAGCAGTTCAAGATCGACGCCAGGGACTTCCTCTCCGCGCGGGAGCGCGGGGGACGACCGGGACCAGGATAGAGCAGCAGACCGCCGCGCTCTCGGAGGCGGCGGAGATAGTCAACCGGAGCTTCCCGACGGTGGACACGTCGGGGAGGTTCATAAACGCGATCTCGCCCGTGGTGATCCCGAACCGCCAGTCCCTCTTCTGGCGCCTGATGCCCATAGGCATGCTCGCCGTGTTCGTCTTTCTCGGGGTCGTGGTTACGGTGGCGTTGAGCCAGGTGTCTGGGGCGGTGGGGCTCGTGCTCTTCGGGCCGCACTTGTGGCTGCTCTTGATCGGGCTCGCCGCGTTTACCTGGTGGCGCCAGAGTGTTGTGATGGTGCCGGACGGCTGCCGGGCCGTGATCACCCGCTTCGGGAAGCTCGAGGAGGCCGTGGGCGCCGGGCGGAAGCTGCTCTTCAACCCGTGGAAGCAGGTGAGCTACATCGTCAACACTGCCAGGGAGTACCCGTACAACGCCCCGATCCGCCAGGCGCCGACGTCGAGCCGGGTAAACGCGAGCGTCGACCTGTTCTTGCAGTTCAGGATCGAGGAGCCGGCGGAGTTCATCTTCACCGTAGGCGGCGTGAAGGGCTTCTCGGACAAGCTGGAGAACGCCATTAGCGAGGTAACCCGGGCGCTTATCTACGAGCAGCGCGCCGAGGACATCTACGACCTCGTCGGCGAGAGCACCCAGAAGTTCCTCGACTCCCTGAACGAGCAGTTCCTGCCTGCCGTCCGGTTCACGAACGCCAACATCACCCACGCCGAGCCCTCGAGCCAGGAGTACAGGATGGACCTCGCCGCCCCCGAGATGGTAAGGGTGGCGAAGGAGGCCTACACCTACGAGTACGAGCTTCGCCTGCGCAAGGAGCAGGACGAGGGCGAGCTGCGCGGAGAACTCGCGTCCCTGCGCGAGACACGCTCCGCGATAAGCGCCGAGATAGCCACCTACCAGGCCCAGATCGACACAGCCAGGGAGCGGGAGACGAACCGGGCCAACGCCAGCGCCCGCGAGCGGATGGTCGAGGCCGAGAGCACGGCCAACGCCAACGCCTCGCTGCTCGAGGCCCAGGCGCTCGACATCCGGGCCGTGAGCAGTGCTGCGGCGCCCGAGATACTCGAGTACCGCTTCCAGCAGGACGTGCTGGAGAAGCTCGCCGGGGTCGCCGACAGCCTGCCGCAGGTAGTCCAGATCGGGGCCGGCGGGGAGGAGGCGGTCGACTTCCTGGAGATCTCGCGGCGCATGATCGGGACCGGCGACGAGCCGCTCTTTACCCCGGAAGACATGCAGGCCATCCGCGACCGGATGGAGGAGATACAGGCCCGCATCCGCGACCGCGCCCGCGAGATAGACCGCCTCTCGGGCGGCCACACGGCGCAACCAGAAGAGGGACCGCCCGAACGCCCGGTGGCCGAGGCGGCCACAGAGGAGAGGGTAGAGGAGATCCGTCAGTCCGTCACCGACGAGGCCGTCAAGGAGCGCGTCGAGCGCCTCGGCCACGACGACGATGAGCCCGGCGCGAACGGGGAGGAGGCATGATGGCGGAGCAGCTGGGGACGCAGGTGCAGGCGCGCCGCCGCGGGCGCGCAGGAGTTCTCCCGGATAAAAGAGGTCGTCTCGGGCTGGTCCGGGGTGCGCCAGTTCCTTCGGGGCGGGGACGGGGGCCAGATCGTGCCCGTCGTCATTCTCAAGGACCGGCGGCGCTTCGGCTGGCTCTTCCTGCTGGGCGTCGCGATCTACGTGATGGGCTTCGGCCTCTTCTCCGAGAGCGTCGCGGTGGCGGTGCTCGCCGGCCTCGTCGCCTTCTTCTTCCTGGCGCTCGCCCTCCTCTGGCTGTGGCGCGGGGCCATCGTCGAGATAGAGCAGGGCACGACAGGCGTCCTCTCGCGCTACGGCAGGATAGAGGGGACGCTTCCCCCGGGGCGCCACTACCTCTGGCGGCCGTGGGACAAGGTCGAGTTCGTCGTTGACACGGCGACCGAGATCCCGTACCTGGCCCCCGTCGCCGTCTGCCCGACCCGCGAGAACGTGCCGCTGAAGGCGATCGAGTTCTTCCTGAAGTTCCGCGTCGTGGACCCGCTCGCCTTCGTCCGCACCATAGGCGCCTCGAACTTCGACCTCGTCCTCTCGAGCGCCGTCCAGGACGCCATCCGCCAGCGCAGCCGCCGGGTAAGCACGGAGAAGGCCTACGACCTGCGCGGCTCGGACGTGGGGGACATGCAGGAGTACCTGAACCGCCAGCTCGCGAGCTACGGGGTGCGAATCCTCGGCGCCAACATCCCCGACGTCCAGCTCCCGGACCAGTACCAGACGCACCTCGCCACCCGCGAGCGCGTCGCCAAGGAGCTCGCCGCCTACGAGCGCGAGTGGGAGCTCACCCGCAAGCAGCGCATAGACACGCTCCTCATGGAGATAGAGCGCTCCAAGAAGGACCGCGACGCCCGCCTCATCGAGGTGAAAGAGGCACGCAACCGCGCCCGCCAGGACGTCGCCCGCATGCTCGAGGAGAAGGAGACCGAGGCCCAGAGGGTGCGCCTCGAGATAGAGACGCGGGGCAGGGCGGCCCTCACGGAGGCCGAGAACGAGGCCACCGCCCTCCGCCACCTCGGCCAGGCGCACAGGGACAACAGGGCCGTCGTCCGCTACGAGCTGGCCCGGCGGCGCATCGAGGTCGGGGAGAGGCTCACGCAGCACGCCCCGCGCCCGGTGCTGGTGCGAGGGGAGGGGGGCGAGAAGTTTGCGCTCTCGACCCTGATACTGGCCCAATGCTCCCGCAACTGGCCCGAAACGGCGGCGCGTCGAACGGCGCCGGGGAGGCCGTCGGCAAGACGGCCCGCGAGATCATCGACGGCGAAGGCTAGGGTCGCCAACAACCGGAAGGGGACGGCCGCGCGGCACTACCCGTCGTCCCTGACGGGAGATCAGCCGCGCTTATCGATGAGCCTGTCGAGCCACTCGGAGAGCAGGGCGCCCTCCGAAGGCGTGAACCCCGCGGACGCTTCGGGCAAGACGGCCTTCAGTGCGACGGCGC
>DATFPF010000047.1:0-4450 GCA_035264945.1 Rubrobacter sp. | reverse complement strand
CGTGACGCCCTCGGGAAGGGCGTTCGTCAGTTTGAAGCCGATGACCTCGGGGACGAGCATGTAGTAAGGCTGTCCGAGGGTGACGGCCTCGGCCTCGATGCCGCCGACGCCCCAGCCGAGGACGCCGAGGCCGTTGATCATTGTGGTGTGGCTGTCGGTGCCGACGAGGGTGTCGGGCATTGCGACGCCGTCCTTGACGATGACGCCCTTGGCCAAATACTCCAGGTTGACCTGGTGGATGATGCCGGTCGCGGGCGGCACGACGGAGAAGTTGTCGAAGGCCTGCTGGCCCCACTTCAGGAACTCGTAGCGCTCGCGGTTGCGCTCGAACTCGCGCTCGGCGTTGAACTGGAGGGCCGCCTGGTTGCCGAAGGCGTCCACCTGGACGGAGTGGTCGATGACGAGGTCCACGGGGACGAGCGGGTTGATCTTCTTCGGGTCCCCCCCGACGTTCTGCATGGCGCTCCGCATCGCCGCCAGGTCCACTATGGCCGGAACCCCGGTGAAGTCCTGCATCACCACCCTGGCCGGAAGGTAGGCGAGCTCCCCGCCGATCGACTCGGGCCAGTTCGTCAGCGCCTCGGCGTCTTCTTCCGAGACGAACTTGCCGCCGGCGTTTCTCAGCAGTGATTCGAGCATCACCCTTATTGAGAAGGGGAGCGAGAAGACGTCGCCGTCGACCTTCTCGTCGAGCGTCTTCAGGCTGTAAAGGTCTACCTCGCCCGAACTCGTGCTCAGCTTGGTGCGTGCGCCGAAAGGATCGTTCGCCATGCTCGCAACCTCTTCTCCGAAACTCGTCTGCGTGGCCTAAAATGATTATAGATGATCCGGCGCGGTTTACGGACGGCGGGGAGGCCCGCGCCTTTCCTGTCCAAATCGGCGAAAGGCCCACCGGCAGGCGCGATGCCGGGCTCACCCGGCGCGGCATGGTGGCCAGGGCCGTTGCCGCTTCTATCTGGCGCTGGTGCGCGGGACCAGTTCCCGCAGCTGGTGGCCCTCCCCGACCGGCACGGGGTCGAGGCCGGCCTCCCTGAAGCGATCGTAGTCGACCCTGCCGTTGTCGAGGACGTAGACCGGGCCTCGGTGGGCGGCCTTGCGCGCGGCCTCGACGCCCGTGGTGTCGTCCGTGCCGTAGCGGGCGGCTGACTGCGCCGCGGTAAGGTCGTCGGGCCAGACGAGGTCCGTGTGGCGGTTCCATGAGGTGCAGAAGGGGTCCACCAGGGTGAGGTCGCGCCGGCGCTCCTCCACGAGGACCGCGTACCAGAGCGGGCTCCTGTGGTGCAGGACGGTCGCGCCCCTCTCGGCGTTCCGGACCACCGCCTCGATCGCGCGTCGGCCGTCGTAGGCGTCGCCCCGGTCCATGCCCCCGTAGGAGATCCACATCCCAAGGAGCGGCATGGCGAGCAAGACGGCGGGGAGCAAGATCGGAAGTGCCCTCCCCGGCGCGTCGCGCAGGTCGTCCATTGGACGGAGCAGAAGGTCAACGCCAACGCACGCGCAGAGGGCGAGGGCGAGGAGGCCCGGGATCACGAACGCCGCGTAGTCCTCGATGCCGAGCCAGAGGTAGACGAAGCCGTGGAGCATGGAACCGAGAAAGACCACGCCAAGGAGGCAAGCCGCCGCGCGGTCGCGGAGCAGCAGGTACGCGGCCCCGAGCGCCCCGAGCGCCAGGAAGGCGAGGGGGAACTGGACAACAACCTCCCGCCCGAAGGAGGCGAGCTTCGCGGCGGGCCCTTCGAGCGTGAGGGCTGACGGGGTGCACTCTCTTCCCGCCTCGGAAGACTCCGCGAGGTAGCTCCCCCCCGTCACAAGGTTCAGGAACCGGCCGGGCGTCGAGGGGTCCGCCTCGTTCAGGGGCGCGCCCATGGACGCGCGGACCGGGAGGTAGAGCAAGGGAAGCAGGCCGAGCGCGAAGGCGCCCGCCCCCTTCAGCAACAACCCGGCCTTCATGAAGGTGCCCCTGTCGACAAGGGCGACGAAGAGACCTCCGGCCGGGAGCAGCAGCCCGCTCGACAGGTGGTGCGTCAGCGAGAGGGCCGCGACGAGGGCCGCGGCGAGGAGGATGCCATCGCCCCGACGCTCCCGCCAGAGGAGCAGCAGGCAGAGGACGAGGGCAACGAAGAGGGCGTTCAGGGTGTAGACCTCGGCGATCACGGCCTGCGACCAGAACGCCGCCGAGAACCCGAAGGCCAGGGAACCCGCGGCGGCGGCCACTACCCTGCGGCCGAGCAGCAGCCCAGCCCAGTAGACCGCCGCCACCGCAAGGACTCCGTAGACGGCGGAGGCGAGGTTGACCCTGTAGGCGACGTCGCCCACGGGCAGGTACGTGAAGAGGTGGGTAAGCATCATGTAGGTCGGGTAGCCGGTAGGGTGGCCCACGCCGAGCACCGCGACCTCCGCCTGCAGCATCGGGGAATCGAGCGTGTAAGGCGTGCCGTAGGGGAGCACGGTCGGCGCCAGGGTGCCAAGGTAGACGACGCCCACCACGAGCGAGACCGCCACGCCCACGACGACTGCCAACCCGCGCGGGACCTTCTCTCTGTCGGCGGGCTCCTGGGTCATGGCGGAACCAGCATACTACGGCCGGTTTGCGGCTTTCCGTCTATCGCGAAGCCTGAAGTCGCCCCTCTGTATACTCATTCCGTGGCGAAGCGCGGGTACACGCGGGACACGATCAGGGGCGGGGCGAGCGACTGGGACGTCTCGCGTCCCTTCTCGAGCTACGTCCGGCTGCTCTCGACGCTCCTCGTCCGCCCGGCCCGCTTCTTCGAGCTGCTGCCGAAGGTCCCTGACGTGAGGGCGCCCGGGCTGTTCCTGGCTTTCTCTGGGCTCCCGGCGGCCATCGTCTGGTTCTTCTTTCAGGGGCTCCTCCCCGCGCTCGCGGTCCTCGTCCTGCCGCTGCCGCTCTCGGTGCCGCTGGCCGGCCTCTACCATCTGGGGGCGCTCGGAGGCCGCTACGGCTTCGGGGTCACCTGGCGGGTGCTGGCCTACCCACTAGGCTTCGTCCTGCCCCTGGCGGCCTTGCCGGGCCTGCGGTGGGCGGCGCTCGCGTGGGCCGCCGCGCTGCTCGTACCCCTCGGCATCGTAAAAGCCCAAGAGGTACCGGCCTGGCGGGGGCTGGCCCTCGGCGCCGTCTGCGCCGCGGCCCTGGTCGCCGCCGGGGCATCAGCCCTCCACTAGGTAGAAGCCGAAGGCTAGGACTCCGGCGGGTCCTCGACGTCCCCGACGAACTCGAGGGAGACGACGTCGACCTCGACGAAGCCCAGGGACTTGTAGAAGTCGCGCGCCGCGACGTTGGAGCGGGTGGCGACGAGCTCCACGAGGGAGGCGTCGTGCTCGGCGGCGACCTCCCTGACCCGCGAGATCAGCAGCTTTCCGACGCCGTTCCTACGGTGGCCTCCGGAGACGGCGAGCATCGGGACCTCGACCACGGCGTCGCCGTGGGCGAGATCCGGCTTGATCCAGAGGCTCACCACCCCGGCCAACTCGTCCCCGCCCTCGGCGACGAAGACCCGCGCCCCCGTCTCCCGGAGCAACTCTTCGAGCCGCTTTCTGACGGCCCCCTCGTCAGGCGGCGCGTCCCCCACGGCCTCCGCCAACTCGCGGGCGAGGGCGTGGATCCCCGCCACATCCTCCGCCGTGGCCTCCCTTACCTCGTACTCGGCTCCCATGATCCTCCCGGTCCCGTCGCGTGGGCGGTTTCTTACCCCGCGAGCCCCGCAGAAGAACAGGCGCTCCGGATCGGCCCAGGTGGCCCCTTGCCGCTGTACGTTCGACGCATGGAAGGGGCACCGTACGAGATCCGGGGATGGCCCGGAACACAGCCACAACCGGTACCGATATGAGGCGGGAACGTCGCGATACGGGCCGATCCCAGCCCGGCTGTTGACATGATTGCCGCAAAGTGGTAAGTGTTCCTTGTATGACAACCGCGAGCACCATACGCAACAAGAGGACCCGGGTCGTGGTCTTGCCGGCTTCGGGTATCTGGGGCGTATTCTGTCATCGGCGCCGCGGCTTCCTCGACCCTTCAGCTCGGCAGAGGGTAAAGCTTCGCGGCCTTCCCGAACCTTCTCGCGTGCCCTGCCTGATCGGCGAATCGGACGATTTCGAGTCCCGAAACCGATTGAACTGGTGGTCTTACGGGGCCTTTGCCAGAAAGGGCCAACTGGAAGGCAACCAGTACCTGGCCGGCCGTCGCGCGCCGCCCCTCCTGCACCCGTAACCGCGAAGCCACGCTTTACGCAGGAGGTACCTCATGCCCACCCGACCCAACGTCGTGGTCATCGTCTCGGACACCTTCCGCCGCGACCACCTAGGAGCCTACGGGAACCCTTACATCAAGACCCCTTACCTCGACGCGTTCGCGCGCCAGTCGGCCGTGTTCGACCACCACGTCGTCTCTTCCTTCCCGACGATGCCGGCGCGGGCCGACATCCTGACGGGGACG
>DATFPF010000046.1:0-10713 GCA_035264945.1 Rubrobacter sp. | reverse complement strand
CCTGGCCCTCGAAGAGGCGCTGCGGTTGTTCCGGGAGCGGGGCGACGACTGGGGCGCGGCCCACGTCCTGACACACCTGGCGGTAGTTCCCCTCAGGCAGGGGGACTACCAGCTGGCTGCCCGGTACTCGGAGGAGGCCCTTGACCTCACGCGCAAGACCGGGGACAGTCTGGCCGCCAACATAGCGCTGCACCTCATGGCCCAGGCGGCCCTTGCCTCAGACGAGCCGGAGCGCGCGGCCGGCTTCTTCCGGGAGGCGCTAGGCACCACCTTAGAGGCGTCGGACAGGCCGAACGCGCCCACTGCCTGCAAGGGCTCGCGGCGGTGGCCGGGACGCAAGAGGACCCGCTCCGCGCCGTCCGGCTGCTCGGGGCCACTGAGGCGTTGCTTGAGAGCGCGGGCGTCTCCCGCTACGCCCAGGTGGACCGCGAGCTGGACGCCCGCGTGGCGGACGCCGCCCGCGAGCGCCTCGGCGAACGGGCGTGGAACGCGGCGCGGGACGAGGGACGCGCGATGTCCTTCGACGAGGCGGTTGCCTACGCCCTCGAAGGCGAGGACCAGCCCCCCGCGTAGCTCAGGGACCGCCCTTGAGCACCTCCAGGGCGGCGCCGTAGGAGTTCGGCGGGCGGTTGTCGTCCATGGGCACGGCCGTCACGTCGGCCCCGCGCCTTACCGCTACCGCGAAGGCTGGGTCGTTGGTGTCCATCACCGCCACAGTCGGCACGCCGGCCGCCACGGCTGCCCCCGCGAAGCCGTGGTCCGCGACGACGAGGTCCACGTCCCCGAGCTCCCTTAGGACATCCCGCATGGGCTCCGGACTGTGGGTGTGCCAGAGGCTCGCCCGGTTCCCGAGCGAGCCCACCGGCCCGACCCAGTCAAGCCGAGCCTCCCGCGGGCCGTAGCGCACCCGCGTCTCTGCGGTGAGGACCCGGCCGCCGAGCTCCTCGGCCCACCGCGCGACCCCGAGGTAGTAAAGAAGCAGCGCGCCGGGGTGTCCGGTGGCGAGGACGATCCGGCCCCCTGCCCCGGCGACCGCTCGGATGCGCCCGCCGGCCTTCAGTAGCTCCTCGGCCGTGCGGGCCGGGTCGATGCGCCCCCGCCCAGGCGTCTCCTCCTCGTCCGGGGCGTTGCCGAGCTGACCGGAGACGGCCTCGTAGGCCTCCTCGAAGGTCGCGCCCCGCAGCAGCCCCTCCATACCGTATGTGTTGTTTGGGTCGGCCTCGACCATTAGCCTTATCTTGCGCATGTTGTTCTCTGCGCCATGGGAGGTGTTCCCTCCGGCCACGGTCGCGGCGAGAAGCCTCTCCGCGTGCTCGCCGATCCGAAGCGTCATAGCGCCCGAGTTTAGCAGAGGCGGCCGCGAGCCCCGTCGCAAGCCCCGCTCATCCGGCCGCCGCCTCCGCTCTCCCCCGGCCTTCCGGGCCGAGTTGCCGCCGCAGGAACTCCTCCCAGCGGGTCTTGCCGTACCGGTTCTCCGGGCAGGTCAGCGCGCCCTCCCGAACGGCGCGCGCCGTCCTTCCGGGGAGCGGGAACTCGACGACCTTTTTCCGGCTCCCGATGACGCCGAGGTAGCGGCGCGCGGAATCTGCGAGCGTGCCCACCTCGGGCCCGCCCACGTCTGGAACCCGGCCCGCAGGCCCGGAGAGCGCGAGATCCACCAGGCGGCCGGCGACCTCCCCCGGGTCTATGGGCTGTCCTGGCAGCCCCGCGGGGACAGGCATCACGGGCAGCCGGTCGAGGAAGCGCATCGCCGTGAGCACGAGGTCGTAGAACTGCGTGGCCCGCAGGATGGTGTGCGGGACCGCCGAGCCCTCGATCTCCCGCTCGGCCTCCAGCTTTATCCTGTAGTAGGGGTAGGAAGAAGCCCGGTCCACGCCAACGATGGAGATGAAGACGAGGTGCGAGACGCCGGCTTCGGCGGCGGCCCCCAGCAGCCGTCGCGTGCCCCCGACGTCCACCTCGCGGGTCTTACGGTACGGGCTCGAGGCGCAGTGGACGATCGTCCCGACCCCCCGAACAGCCTCCTCGAGACCCTCTCCGGTGAGCAGGTCCCCCCTGACGGTGCCGGGCCTCCCGCCCCGGCTGAGAACCCGCGTCCCGACGCCGGCGGCGTCGAGGCGTTCCACGACCAGGCTTCCCAATACCCCTGTTCCCCCGGTGACGAGAACGTTTTGCGTACTCACCCCGGCACCCCGCCGTTGCCGGTCGGCTTCAGCTCGATGTGCATGGTCTCGTTCCCCCGCAGGCGATGGACGAGCGGTATCAGGTAGCCGTGCAGGACCGGGTACTTCCGGGCTAGCATCCGGCCCGCGTGGGCGGACTCCTCCCCTTCGAGCACCCTCGCGCGGGCCTGGATCGCAGGCCCGGTCGGCCTGCCGCTGAAGGTGGAAGGGCGGATCTCGACCTTCGGGTTGCGGCGTATGCGCTTGAGCTTCCAGGTGGTGTCCCAGGTCCGCGCGAACGCCCGGTCCCCTTCGACGGCGACGTGGACCGGCGTGCCGACCGGCGTCCCGTCCCGGCGGTAGGTCGTGAGGAGGATGGTCCCCTGACGAACCAGGGGTTCGAGGGTCGCCGCCGCCTTCATCGCCCGGCCTCCGGGGGCAGGGAGCTCAGGCCCTCCAGCTTCTCCGGGTTGACCACGAGCCGGATCTCCGCGATGCGTCCCCCCGAGAACCCGAAGGTCGTAGCGCTCTGGGGGGTGCCGTCGCCGAAGTAGCCGACCAGGCCGGGGCTGCCGTTGACCCGGGTCGGCCTGACCGCGAGACCCGGCGGGGCTTTGCGGAGGGCCCCGAAGAGGAAGCGGGCGACGTTTGCGGCGCCGTGGATCGGGTTGCGCGCCGCGCGGGCCTTCCCCCCGCCGTCGGACCACAGTGTAACGTCCTCCGCTAGCAGCGCCAGCAGGCCGTCCATGTCTCCCGCGGCGCAGGCCTCGACGAACCCCCTCGTCAGCCGCTCCTCCTGCCCGGGCGAGCGCTCGAAGCGGGGCCGCCGGGCCGCCACCGAGGCCCTGGCGCGGCGGGAGATCTGGCGGCAGTTGGCCTCGCCCTTGCCGACGATCTCTGCTATCTCCGCGTACTCGTAGCCGAAGACCTCGCGCAGCAGAAAGACGGCCCGCTCCACGGGCGTGAGGCTCTCCAGCAGGACGAGGAAGGCCATCGAGAGGGAGTCCTCGACGGCGACGGCCTCCGCCACATCAGGCGCCCGCTCGTCGGGCAGCGGCTCCGGCAGCCACGGCCCGACGTACTGCTCCCGCCGAGCCCGCGCGGACCGCAGCCGGTCTATGCAGAGCCTCGTGACGACAGCAGACAGGTAGGCCTTCTCCGACCGCATCTCTTCCCCCGAGGCCCGCCGCCACCGCAGGTACGCCTCCTGCACCGCGTCCTCCGCCTCCATGACGCTGCCGAGCATCCTGTACGCTATGGAGAAGAGCAGGGGTCCGTGCCGGTTGAAAGCCCCCAAGCACTCGGCCCTGACTCCACGTTCGCCCTGATCCGCGCTCACCGCTCCGCCTCTCCTCGCCTTCTACGGACAAGACGAACGGGCGCGTCTCCCCGTGACAGAGGGCCCGAAAACGGTGCCCCTACCAGACCTGCCAGCGCGCCGGGGTCGCCCGGATCGCCACGGAGTAGGCCCGCGCGAAGCCGTCGGGGTCGAAGCCGATCCGGCCTATCGCCTCCCTGTACTTCTCCAGGTACGACCCGACCTCCGTCGCCGGCGGGGCGTCGGCGAGCACCTCGGCCTCGCACTCGGCCCGCACGACGTCGCCGCCGGCGTCATTGGAGTTGAGGTTCAGGTTTATCTTCGGGTTCGCCTCGATATTCCGCAGCTTCCGGGCGCCGGGCCTGGAGTAGACGAGGAACCCCTCCCCGTCCCAGAGAAACCACACGGGCACGGACTGCGGCTGGCCGTCGGGGCGCACGGTGGCCAGCCAGGCGATCTCCTCGCTCTGGAGGCGCGCCTCGGCCCTGGCGCCGGCCTCGCTGGTGGTGTCGAGCATGGCAAAGACTCCTCTCCTCGGTACCCCACCAGCTTAACGCCCCGCCGCGCGGTTGGCACCTCCCGGGGCGGAGCGCCGCCCGCCTGCCCGCTCTTTCGCGCAGGCCGCTCCGGGTCTTGCTCAAGCTGAGGTTCAGGTAGGGTGTTCGGCGAGGGCTCGCACCTCCTCCGGCATCCGGACCGGCTTTCCGCCGGGGAGGCGCACGCAGGCGTGGCGGGTGTGTCCCGTCGCGACGCGCTTCCCGTCCCTGAGGACCTCGTAGCCGAAGCGTAAAGCCACCCGGCCCGCCTCGGCGAGGTCGGTGCGGACGAGAAGCTCGTCGTCGAAGAAGGCGGCAGAGTGGTAGTGGACGAGGGCCTCGACGACCACGAAGCCGAAGCCGCGCCGTTCGAGCTCCTTGTAGGAGAGGCCGGCGTCGCGCAGCCACTCGACGCGGCCTATCTCGAAATAGGAGAGGTAGTTTGCGTTGTTGACGTGGCCCTGGGCGTCTATCTCCGAGTAGCGGACCCGAAGAACCGTCTCGCGGACTATCGTCTACCGGCCCTGGAAGCCCGGCTTGCGCTTCTCGACGAAGGCGCCCATGCCCTCGCCCGCGTCCTCGCTGGCGAAGAGGAGGGCGAACTGGTCGGCCTCGTACTCCAGGCCGCTTACGAGGTCGACGTCCTGGGAGCGGTTCGCGGCGGCCTTCGCGTAGCGGACGGCGAGGGGGCCGTTTGCGGAGATCTCCGCGGCGAGCTCCCTGGCAGCCGAGAGCGCCTCCCCCTGGCCGACCACCCTGTTGACGAGGCCCATCCCCTTCGCCTCCTCTGCGTCGATGCGCCTGCCGGTGAAGATCAGCTCCTTGGCGAGCGCCGGGCCTATGAGGCGCGGGAGCCGCTGGGTGCCGCCCATGCCTGGCAGGATGCCGAGGCCGACCTCCGGGAAGCCGAAGAGGGCGTTCTGGGCGGCGATCCTAATGTCGCACGCTATCGCGACCTCGCAGCCGCCCCCGAGGGCGAAGCCGTTGACGGCGGCAATCGTCGGCACGGGGCTGCGGTCTAGCAGGGCCATGGCGGCGTGCCCGATCTCAGAGAACCGCTTCGCCTCCAGCGGGCCCATCTTGCTCATCGCCGAGATGTCCGCCCCCGCGATAAACGACCGGTCACCCGCCCCCGTCACGATGATCGCGCGCGGCTCGTCCGCCTCGAGCTCCAACAGGGCCTGCCCGATCTCCTCGACCACCGTCGGGTCCAGGGCGTTCAGCTTCTCCTGGCGATCGATGGTCAGGACCGCAACCCCGCCCTCTTCGCGCTCCACACGTACAAAATCCAAGGTTTGCCTCCCTCTGGTCGGCAGCTGGTCAGCTAGTCGGCACGCTTCGGCCTGCTCCGCGGGCCCCGCTTTCAGCCCGTCAGCTTATAGGTTTTCGGACCCGCTTACCGCGCCCTGAGAAAACGCCGTGAAGGACGCATCTTCTCGCTGGAATGCCGACGGGCCGCAGCGGGCGGCGTGCCGAGAGGCGCGAAGCGCCGGGCTGGCTAGCTGGCGGGCACCGCCCGCCTCACGTACTCGACGGCCTTTTTCGTCGGGGTGCCGGGAGTAAAGATCTCGCCGACGCCCATCCCTTTTAGCTTCGGGATGTCGCCTTTGGGGATGGTGCCGCCGACGAAGACGTGGATGTCTTCGGCCTCGTTCGCTTTGAGGAGGTCGACTATTTTCGGGACGAGCGTCATGTGGGCGCCGGAGAGGATGGAGACGCCTATGGCGTCGGCGTCCTCCTGGATGGCGGTCTCGACCACCTGCTCCGGGGTCTGGTGGAGGCCCGTGTAGATGACCTCCATCCCGGCGTCGCGCAGGGCGCGGGCGATGATCTTGGCACCGCGGTCGTGGCCGTCGAGCCCGACCTTCGCCACCACCACCCTGATCGTGCGTTCCATAAACCCCATTCTAACGGGTCGGGTATGCCGTGCCAGTGGCGGGCGCCGGGGCGAGGGACAGGAAAGGCCGCGCTCGGGTAGCGGGAAGGCCCTGCCGAGCAGGCCAAAACGTCCCGGTCCGCCGCCGAAGACGACGGACAGCGTCCATCACGAGACCGGCCCGTTCGGCCCGGCGCCCGCCACTGGCGCGTCCGGGGATTGGCCTACCTGCGCAGTTCGCGGAGGTTGTCCCATAGTACGTAGAGGCTGACGACGAGGACGGCCGCGACGACGAGCTGCCAGAAGAACTCGTAGAGCAGGATGAGGGAGGCGACCGCGGCCAGGCCTATGTTCGCGCTGGCGACGAGGTTGACGAGGCGGCCCCTGAAGCCGGCCTCGGCGAAGGCGAAGAAGGCTATGCTGACTACGAGCATGGAGATCAGGTGCTCCTGCTCGAAGATGGCTATGGCGACGAAGATGACGAGCATTAGGCTGACGCTCACGGCGGCCCAGGCCTCGGCCACCCGGCTGAACCGCAGCTCGGTCTCCGAGGCAGGCGCGTGGGCCCTGGCGATGTGGGTCCTCGCCGGGTCCCGCTCGCCGGCCGCTATCCGCCCGGCGTACTCCGAGAGCGAGCCGGCGACGGCCTCGTCGGCGGCGAGCCGGGCCCGCAGGCCGTCGAGCTCCTTGGAGAGCTCCGCGATGCGCCGCCTCGTCTCCCTGCCCCGGCCGTCCAGGTGCGAGCGGCCGCGCACCGCGGCGGCCTCTACCCCAAGCTTCCTTAGCCTGTGGGCCTTCTCCTCGATCTCAGAGCGGAGTTCCTGCTGGCGCACCTCTAAGTCCCCGAGCCGTTCGAGCGCTGCCTCGTGGGTCTCCGCCGGGGTGGGCACCTTGTCCAGGCCGGCCCACCCGACCGGGTCGTACCAGGCCCGGGCGACGGTCTTGTCGCGGTTGTACATGGGACCAGCGGGCGCGTCCTCGCCCTCGAACGGGTCCCTGGCGTAGAGCCCCCACAGGCCGCGGTAGCCCGAGACCCATGGGGGCGCCGGTTCGGAGATGACCCTCGGTGGCTCCCAGGCGCGGTCCCCGCCCTCGCCTATGACGATGCCGTCGCCTCGGGCATAGTCCACGAAGGGCACGTGGAAGTAGCCCCCGCCCCGCTCTTCTCCGGCGTACTGGCCGAGCCTCTCACGCCAGAAGCCGCGCGCGCCGCGCACGATCCGGGCCATGGGACGCGGCAGCGGCAGGTTGAGCTCCGTCAGGTACTCGCCCGCCGCGTAGTAGCTGGCGTGGGAGCCGGCGGCTACGTAGACGACGGGGTGCTCCCCCACCTTCTCTACCTCCGGGTCGTCCCACCGGCGCCTGAGGTTGTCCCCCGTGTAGTTGTGCGAGGCGTAGGCGACCCACTCGGGCCGCAGCTCCCCCTCTTCGGTCTCGGCGAGGTAGACGTGTACCTTCTCCCAGTCCGCCTCGTGGTCGTTGGCGCCGAAAAAGCCGCTCCTCCAGTCGTTGAAGGGGTAGAAGAGCCAGTACTGCAGGACCGTCCAGCACTCCTGGCGGACGACGCGGCCGTGGTAGCGGTAGTCCTCGCGCTCCTCCATCACGCGCCCGTACGTGATCGCCGCCGCCCCAGCCGCCTCGCCCGGCACCCTTCCCCTTGCAAGGAGCGTGATCGAGTACAGCGCGTCCACGAACCGCGAGATGTACCCCACCCGCGCCAGCCGCCCCCTCCCGGCCCGGAAGGCCTCCCTTGTCTCCTTGAGCCCCCGAACCGCCCGCTCGCGCAACGCGCCCACGCCCCCCGAGCCCCCTTCCGGCTCGTCCCGCGGGTCCGTGAACTTCAGGAAATGGACGGCGCCGGAGGAGTCGAGGGGCTGCTGCGCCAGGGTCTCCAGGGTCAGCCCCCCGCCGGGGACGACGCGGACGGCCTCCTCGCCGGACCGCTGGACCCACAGGCCGCAGGCCCTGACGTAGGGCTCGACGTCCATCGGGAAGAACCTGTCGCCCTTCGTACAGCGAAGCACGGGCTCGAAGCGCCGCAGCAGGGCCTCGTCCGGGTGGGGGGCGCCCTGCGGGGCGCTCAAGCCAACCTCCGGGGGCCCTGCGGGCCTCCTCTCCGGTTGCCGGGGTAGAAGACGGCGCGCACGTCGTGGACGTTGAGGTAGAGGATCATTAGGACCGCGTAGGCCATTATTGGAAACACGTAAGCCGGCTCGTACTCGGCGTAGAGCCAGAGGCCCGTCCCAAGGGCGAGCCCCTGCGAGATCGCCGCCAGCAGCCACCCCCGCCGCCGCAGCAACAGGAAGCCGAGGGCGGAGAGCAGCGTGAGCGCGACCGCCGGGGCGAAGAGGACGAGCAACAGCGTCTCGACCACCTCGGGCGGCGGGGCCTCCCGCGAGGAGGCGATCCGCCTCCAGTCCACCCGCGAGAACTCGTAGGCCCCGTAGGCCGCGATGCTGGCCGCCTCCAGCATGAGCAGCAGCCCTATGGCCCTTACCGTCCGGTAGGACTCCCTGCCCGGCTCGGGTCGGGCCCCTCCGGCTTCCCGGCCGGCTAACCGGACGCCGGCCACGCTTCCCCCGCGAAGATCTTGCCTGGGTTCATGACCCCGTTCGGGTCGACCAGGCGTTTGATGCCGCGCATCAACGGGAGCGAGTCGCCGTGCTCCTCCTCGAGGTAGCCCGTCTTTCCCGAGCCGACGCCGTGCTCCCCGGTGCAGGTCCCGCCGCGTTCCAGCGCGTAGCGCACTATCCGCCCGCTTACCCTCTCCGCCCTCTCCGTCTCCTCGCTGTTCTCCACGTCCACGGGGAAGACGGCGTGGTAGTTTCCGTCGCCGACGTGGCCAAGGATCGCGCCGTCGAACCCGTGCTCGGCGATGGTCTGGCGCGCGTGGCCCAAAGCGCCAGGGAGGTAGGAGATCGGGACGCACACGTCTGTGGTCATGGGCCTCTTGTCCGGGTTGAGGCGGGTTATGGCGAGCCCGGCCTCGTGCCTTGCCTCCCACAGCCTCTCGCGCGCCGCCTCGTCCGCCTCGAACTCGAAGCCCCCGCAGCCCTCGGCGTCAGAGATGGCGCGGGCCGTAGCCACGTCGCCCTCGACGCCGGCCTCGGAGCCGCTGAACTCCAGGAACAGGGTAGGGGCGACGGCGTAGTCCGCGCCCTTGTAGGCGTTCACGGCCTCCACGGTGCGGGCGTCCACCAGCTCTACGCGGCCTATCCGCATCCCCGACCGGATCATGGCGACCGCAGCCCTCCCGGCCTCCTCTATGCCGGGGAAGACGGCCCGCGCCGCGAGGACCTTCTCCGGCACCGGGTACAGCCTGAGCGTCAGCTCCGTGAAGACGCCCAGGGTTCCCTCCGAGCCAACGAAGAGGCCCGTCAGGTGGTAGCCGGCCGAGGACTTCATCGCCATCCCGCCCGTGCGCATTACCGTCCCGTCCGCCAGCACGACCTCGAGATCGAGGACCTGGTCCCGCATCACCCCGTATCGCACCGCGTTGGTCCCGCTGGCGTTCGTCCCGGCCATCCCGCCGAGGGAGGCGTCCCAACCCGGGTCCACGGGGAAGAGGAGCCCGTGCTCCTTCAACCTCGCGTTCAGGTTCTCGTGCGTTACGCCCGGCTGCACCCGCGCGACGAAGTCGTCGGGCCTTACCTCGACTATCGCGTCCATCCGGCCGAGGTCGAGGCTGATGCCGCCCCGAATCGGGATGGTGTGCGCCTCCAGGCTGCTCCCCTTCCCGAAAGGCACGACTGGGATGCCGCGCCCGTTGGCGAAGCGCAGGACGTCCGCCACCTCGTCCCGGCTCTCGGGGCAGACTACGGCGTCCGGCGGGCTGGGGGCGTGGTAGGTGAAGATGCCCCCCCCGTGCCGCTCGACCTCGTCTGGATCTGTCACGATCCGGTCGTCGGGGAGGACGCCAGCAAGGCCGGAGAGCAGGTCCACGACGCCCGCGCCCTACTCGGCCTGGACGGGGTTGGTGAGGACGCCCAAACCCTCGACCTCGATCGTAACCTCATCCCCCTGCTTCATCCAGAGCTGCGGGTCGCGGGCCATGCCGACGCCGGGGGGCGTGCCGGTGATGATGACGTCGCCGGGCTCCAGGGTCATGCCTGTCGAGAGGAAGGCGACCAGCTCGGAGACCGGGAAGATCATCTTGGAGGTCGTCCCGTCCTGCACCACCTCGCCGTTGAGGGTGCACCGGATCGAGAGGCTCTGGGGATCGGGTACCTCGTCGCGGGTTACGAGGTAGGGCCCGAGCGGGCAGAACGTGTCTATGGCCTTGCCGCGCGTCCACTGGCCGCCCTCGCCGAGCTGGATGTCGCGGGCCGAGACGTCGTTGGCGTTGGTGTAGCCGTAGACGTGGTCCATCGCCTCAGACTCCGGGACGTTGCGGGCGGTCTTGCCGATCACGACGGCGAGCTCGGCCTCGTAGTCCACCTGGCTCGTGATAGGGGGTATAACGATTGGCGCGCCGGGCCCGATCACGCTGTTGGCGAACTTCGCGAAGACTATGGGCTTCTCCGGTATGGGCGCCCCGGTCTCCTCGGCGTGGTCCTCGTAGTTGAGCCCTATGCAGATGACCTTCCCGGGCCTCGGCACCGGCGCGTACAGCCGCGCATCCTGAAGCCGCACCACGCCCTCCCCCGGCTCGGGGCTCCCCCCGTACCCTATAAAGTCGACCATGCTCTCGTGGCCGAGGGGCCTTATCTCGTCGCCCTCGACGGTTCCCACCTCAGGCGACCCATCCCCCACCGAGTACGTTACGAGCTTCATAGGAACTCCTCTCCCGCGAACACAGGCCCCAGCGAGGGGCATCTTAGC
>DATFPF010000045.1:0-6417 GCA_035264945.1 Rubrobacter sp. | reverse complement strand
GGGCGGTTGCGGTAAAGGGGGTGAGCCTGGAGGTCAGGGCCGGGGAGATCCTGGGCATCGCCGGCGTGGACGGCAACGGCCAGACGGAGCTCGCCGAGGCGCTAGCCGGCACCCGCAGGGCGGAGTCCGGGCGGGTCACCCTGGACGGGCAGGACGTGACTCGCCTCGGGTCGGGCGGCCGGCAGGAGCGGGGCCTAGCCTACGTGCCCGAGGACCGGGGCGCCAAGGGGCTCGTGCAGGACTTCAAGCTCTACGAGAACAACGCGCTCAAGACCTACGACGAGGCCCCGTTCTCCCGGTTCGGCTGGATCTTCCCCAAGGTCATGCGCCGCCGGGCCGCCGAGAACCTCAAGGCCTACGACGTCAGGCCGCCCGACCCTGACGCCAGGGCAGGCTCGCTTTCGGGTGGCAACCAGCAGAAGGCCGTGCTGGCGCGGGAGCTCTCCGGGGACCCTGGCGTCATCATCGCGGCGCAGCCGACGCGAGGTGTGGACGTCGGGGCCATCGAGTTTATCCACGGGCGCCTTATCGAGGAGCGCGATAAGGGCAAGGCCATCCTCCTCATCTCCCTGGAGCTCGAAGAGGTGCGATCCCTCTCCGACCGCATCGTCGTCATGTACGACGGCGGGATCGTCGGAGAGCTCGACGCAGCCGGCGCCACGGACGAGAGGCTCGGCCTCCTGATGGCGGGCAGGGGCGGAGAGCAGGAACAGGAGACGGCGTGATGCGCCGCCTGCTAGGCACCATCGGGGGGGCGCTGCTCTTCCCGCTCGTCGCCATAGTACTATCCTTCGCCATCGGCGCCGTCATCATCCTTGCTACGGGGTACAACCCGGTCACGGCCTACGCTGCCCTCTTCGAGGGGGCGTTCGGCTCGCCGGCCTCGCTCGGGCGCATCCTGCTCTACGAGCTCAGGCTCACGGACGTGGCGCCCTCGGCCCAGGATACGGCCTCGCTCGCCGCCATCGGCAGGACGCTCGTGAACACCACGCCCCTGATCTTCACGGGGCTGGCGGTGGCTGTCGCGTTCAGGGCCGGCCTGTTCAACATCGGGGGCGAGGGGCAGTTCTTTATGGGCGCGATGGCGGCGGCCTGGCTCGGCGTCTCGCTCGGTTTCCTCGGGCCAGGGGCCATCCCGATCGTCCTGATCGCGTGCGCCATCGCGGGCTTTTTGTGGGGCGCCGTGCCAGGCGTGCTCAAGGCTTACTTCGGGGCGCACGAGGTCATCACAACGATCATGCTGAACTTTATAGCGATCTTCCTGACCTCGTACCTGACGCGGGTGCCGCTGGACCGGGAGGGCGTGCTGCCGGGCACCGAGCCGATCGCGGATTCGGCAAGGATCCCGATCCTCGGCGCGGGCCTGGGGCTCGCGAACTACGGGATCGTGCTTGCCCTCCTGGCGGCGGTCGCCGCCTACCTGCTCCTGTGGCGCACCAAGACGGGCTTCGAGCTTCGGGCCGTCGGGTTCTCCCCTGGGGCCGCGAACTACGCCGGCATCGGCATCGGCCGGAACACGGTCCTCGCGCTGGCCATCGGCGGGGCCTTCGCCGCGCTCGGCGGCGGCATCGAGGTGATGGGCGTCTACGGGAACATGGACCTGCCCTTCGTGCGGAACGTGGGCTTCAACGGCATCGGGGTGGCGCTCCTGGGGCGTAACCACCCGGTCGGGGTGGTGCTCGGGGCAATCGTCTTCGGGGCGCTGGCCTCGGGGGCGCAGCAGATGCAGTTCGACACGCAGGTGCCGCTGGACCTGACGACCGTGCTGCTGGCGGTGATCCTGCTCTTCGTCACGGCGACGAAGCTCGTCGAGCTCGTCCTCGGCAAGCGCGTCCGCGACCTGGCCGCCGGGACGCGCCTGGAGAGGGGGCTCGGATCGTAGTGGACGAAGTCCTGGCCACCGTGGGCGCCACCCTCGCCGCCACCATCAGGTTCGCCACGCCGCTCGTCTTCGCGGCTTTGGGCGGGATGTTCAGCGAGCGGAGCGGGGTCGTCAACATCGGGCTAGAAGGGCTTATGCTCATCGGCGCGTTCGCCGGGGTCGTCGGGGCGTTTCTGAGCGGGAGCGCGTGGGTCGGGCTTCTCTTCGCGTTGGGGGCGGGGCTCCTCTTCGCGCTCGTGCACGCGGTGATGTGCGTTACGTTCGAGGCCGACCAGATCATCTCGGGCACGGCCATCAACCTGCTCGCCCTGGGAGGCACGGCCTTCTTGATGGTCATCGTCTTCGGGCAGGGCGGCACCTCGCCAGACGTCGAGAAGTTCGACCCCATAGCGATCCCCCTGCTCTCCCGGATCCCGGTGATAGGCCCGGCCCTCTTCAACCAGAGCCTGCTCGTCTACCTGATGTACGCGATGGTCCCGATCACCTTCTTCGTCCTCTTCAAGACCCCTTTCGGCCTGCGGCTGCGGGCCACGGGCGAGGTACCGGAGGCGGTCGACACGGCGGGCGTGAGCGTGGCCAGGATGCGCTACTACGGGGTCGCCCTCTCCGGGATACTGGCCGCCTTGGGCGGCGTCTACCTCTCGATGAGCCTTCTCTCCTCTTTCACGGAGACCATGACCGGCGGGCGCGGGTTCATAGCCCTGGCGGCCATGATCTTCGGCCGCTGGCACCCTGTCGGCGCTTTCGGGGCCGCGCTTCTCTTCGGGCTGGCCCAGGCGCTCACCATCAGGGTTCCGCCTGAGGCGATACCGAACGAGTTCATACAGATGATCCCATACGTCATCACGATCGTGGTGCTCGCCGGCTTCGGCGGGCGCGCGGTGGCCCCGGCCGCCGTCGGCAAGCCGTACCGCAAGGAGTAGCCCCAACCCTTGCCCCGCCTCCTCATAGACACCGACACCGGCTCCGACGACGCGGTCGCCCTCGTCATGGCCATGAAGGACCCGGACGCGACGGTGGAGGCCGTGACGGTCGTCGCCGGCAACGTGCCTCTGGAGCAGGGCTTGCAGAACGCCCTCTACACCTTAGAGCTCTGCGGCTCGGACGTCCCCGTGTTCCGCGGCGCGGCGAAACCGCTGCTCTCTTCGCCCGTCGGCGCCCAGGAGGTGCACGGCATGGACGGCATGGGCGACATCGGGCTGCCGCTCTCGGGGCGCGAGCCCGCGCCCGGGCACGCGGTGGACGTGCTCGTCGAGAGGGTCGACGCGAACCCAGGAGGGATGACCCTGGTCACTTTGGGCCCGCTGACGAACGTGGCCCTTGCCCTCCTGCGGGACCCTTCGTTCGCGGATAAGGTCGGGGGCTGCGTAATGATGGGCGGCACGGGAAGGGGCCCAGGCAACGTGACCCCGCTTGCCGAGTTCAACATCTGGGCCGACCCCGAGGCGGCCAGGGTGGTCTTCGAGTCGGGGATGCCGCTGACGATGGTCGGCTGGGACATCTCCCGCGAGTACGCGGTCTTCGGCCCCGAAGACTCGGCGCGGTTGCGGGGCATCGGTACGCCCCTTGCCGAGTTCTGCGTGGACATCCAGCGCGTGCTCGACGCGTGGGCGAGGAAAAACACGCACCTGGCGGGCTTCGACCTTCCGGATCCCATAGCGATGGCCGTCGCCCTCGATCCTGCCGTAGCCACCGAGACCCGGCGCCTCTTCGTCGCCGTCGAGACGGGCGGCGCGTGGGGCCGCGGCCAGACCGTCGTCGACCACCTCGCCGTCACCGGCCGCGGGCCAAACGTCGAGGTGGTCACTAAGGCCTCCCGCGGGCGTTTTTTGGAGATCCTGCACGCGGCCGTCGAGGGGTAGGCCCGCCGGCTCAGGGGACCTTCCTTCAGACGCTTCGGGTAGTCGGCACCCCACCGGTGGCCTCGGACACCCGCGGGCAGGACCGGGGCGCCAGCTTCCCGATTTGTCGCCGCGGGTACAACCATGACCGGCGCGTACCCGGCAGGCAAGGAGGCGGTATGGACGCGAGGCGCAGGGCTGTTGCGGGGATGCTCGGCGGGGCGGGGGCCACGCTCGTGCTGTCGGGGTTGAGATGGACCTGGAATTGGATGGGCCTCGTCTTCGACACGGCCCCGACGCAGGTGGTGGACCGCGTGGAGGAGGTGTTCGCGCCCGACGGCTTCTCGCCCGCGACCCGGCGGGTGCTGGCCGCGGTCGCGCACGTCGCGTACGGCGTCGGCACCGGGGCCGCCTTCGGCCTCCTGCGCCGGGAGCGCGGGGGGAAGGGCGAGGAGGCCGCCGTCGGTTCCTCGCTAGGTATTCTGGCCTGGGGGGCCGGGTGGGCGAGCTGGCTACCGCTCACCGGCGTCCACTCGCCCCCTTGGGAGCAACAGACCGCCAAGGTCCTGCTGCCCATCATAGATCACGCGGTCTTCGGCGCGGCGTGGGGTTTGATCTTCTCAGTCCTCGCGCGCGACCGTGCCTAGGTCGACCGTCATCCGAGCCCTGCCTGCCGCGTCCCCAACAAAAGCGGGAGGGGACGCGCGATGCGCCCCCTCCCGCGGAAGACCGTGGTTTGTCTGGCTCTAGCGGTCCAGACGCCGGGCCTCGGGCCTGTCGTCCGAGTCGACCCTGGTAAAGGAGCTCTCGGGGGAGCTGTCCTGCTGCTGCTGGTTCTGCTGCTGGATCTGCTGCCGGGCCTCGCCGCTCTTCTCGTAGCCCTGCTCGACGAGGCGCTGGGCCACGCTCTGGCCGCCGAGGCCGAAGGCCAGCGCCGCCGCCAGCGCCACCGACCCTAGCAGGATCAGGAACGTCGGGGCTATAAGCTCCTCGGCGATCCCCATCTGCGTCAGCGCCGCGAACACCGCGAAGACGATAATGCCGTACTGCGCCACGCTGCCGGCGATGCTGCTGCCCGTAGCCCCCCGCACGATCCCGGCTACGAAGTTGGCGAGCAGGGTGGCGAGGACCAGGATGAGCACGGCGGCTATGAGCTGCGGGATGTAGGCGATGAACTGGGCGAGCACGTCCGAGATCGCCGTGATGCCCAACGTGTCGACGGCCATCGAGATGGCTATAAAGAACACCAGCCAGAAGACGAGCTTGCCGAGTATGGAGACGGGGGTCTGGTTGGTCTGGCTTCTATCGAAGAACTGCTTGACGCCGCCCTTCTCCATCCAGCCCTCGAAGCCCATGCTCTGTAGCACCCTGGTCGTGATGCCCTGCAAGATCTTGGCGACGATGTAGCCGATGATGAGTATTACGATGGCGCCGATGAGCGCAGGGAGCGCCCCCAGTATGGAGCTGAGCCCCTCGGATAGTGACCTGCCTATTCCTTGCATAAGTTTCTCTCCTTCTCTTCGCTTCCATCAATAGCAATACGGGCGGAGACCGGAGCCCCCGCCCGTATATGTGTTGCCCGCGTTACGGCCTGTCGCGGCCGGTCTTGGCGCCCCAGAGGCCGCCGATGGCCCCGCCGATAAACGGCACGAGCAGCGCGAGGATACCCGAGATCGTCAGGATTGTGCCGAGGCCCTGCTGGGGTACCTGGTTCTGGACGCTTCCCGGCACCTGCGGCAGCGCGATGCCGGAGAGTTGGTCGATAAAGCTCGAGCCGACGATGGCGCCGACGATAGCCAGCAGCAGTATCACGAGCAGCGAGAGCACGGGCACGAGGATGCCGTGCTTGAGGCCCGAGCGGCTCGCCAGCCTGCCTGCGACGTAGCCGCCGATCAGGAACGCCAAAAACAGGGTGACGAGGAGGCCGATGAGGCCAGCCACGCCTCCCTCTGTGCCGCCCTGCACGCCCATGGCGCCAAGGATGCCGCCGACTATAGCGCCGACGATGCCGCTCAGGATCAGGCCGGCGCCAAGCGCGGCCAGCCAGCCGAAGATGACGCTGGCCCAGCTTGTGCCGAGCTCATCTTCCCTGCGCTTCCTGTCCTCCTCGTGGTCGCGCCGCGCGTCCCCGACCCTGCGCGGGCCTGAGTCCGTGCTGCCGGAGCGGGCCTCGTTCTCGTCGACCTTCGGCGCGTTCTCGTTCCCTCTCTGCCTATCTGTCATCGCCTAACCTCCTCGCCCGGAGCCCGCGGGCCCCGCTTTCATGTGTGCCGGTCGTCGCGCCCGCGGGGCTACCAATCCTTCCGCGAAAACGCTTGCCGCCGACGCTTCGTCGTACTAGAAGCCGGGTTGGGCCCAGGATTTTCGAGGGCCCAACTCGGGCAATGCTGCTAGGAGAATTTCTAGACGTCGCGGCGCTCGGTGGCGTCCTCGACGTCGACCTCCTCGCGCCTGACGTCCTCCTCGACGACCTCCGTCCCCTCCACGACGTCCTTGCGTACCCTGACCTCTTCCTTGGCGACCGTCTGCTTGCCGACCACGGCCTCCTCCTCGGTCACCGGCACCGAGACCTCCTCATCGCCGATCTGCGCCCCGCTCGCCTCGCCAGAGGCCGGCACCCGCTCCACCGACACCTCCTCGTGGCGGGTCGGCACCTCCACCCGCTCGCGGTCCGTGCGCACGCGCTTGCGGACG
>DATFPF010000044.1:0-3015 GCA_035264945.1 Rubrobacter sp. | reverse complement strand
AGCCCGGCGTCGCCGAGACGGTCAACATGGACCACATAAAGAGGCACTACTACCGCAGCCACGGCTCCGTCAACCCCACGCGCATCGTGCCCAAGGGTCCGATCCTGGACTTCTCTGGGCCGCACGGCCGGGAGAGGCTCTCGCGGGGTTAGGCCGCGCTGGGGGCGCCCGCCGACATCGTATCCTCCCCGCCGATGGGGCCTTTTCTGCGGCGAGCCGGGCGGCGGGCCGTTCCGGGCAGTGGTCTACCAGGGTCCCTTCGGGTCGGGCTTCGTCCTGGCCTCCCTGGCGCTTGTGCTTCGGTCGTTGAAGCGGCGACACGTATGATGGGGGACGGCACACAAAGCCCCGTCCCGGCAGTGGGTATACTGGCCGCCGATGGATAGGATTGAGGATCTTCGGGTTGTGGCGTTCGGCGGGGGCACCGGGTTGCCCGTCCTCTTGAGCGGCCTGCGCGACCGGGTGCGGGACCTGACGGCGGTCGTGACGGTGGCGGACGACGGCGGGTCGAGCGGGAGGCTCAGGCAGGAGCTCGGCGTGGCCCCGCCTGGCGACGTGAGGAACTGCCTGGTGGCGCTCGCGGGCCGCAGGAGGCTGGCCGAGGTCTTCAACTACCGTTTCGAGGCGCCGGGGGACCTGAACGACCACAGCGTCGGGAACATAATCATCGCGGCCCTCGCGGACATGGCCGGCGGCTTCTGCGAGGGGGTCGAGCAGGCCGCCAGGTTCCTGCGCATCAAGGGGAGGGTCTTCCCCGCGGCGGCGGAGAGCCTCACCCTCGTCGTGCGCTACGCGGACGGGACGGTCACCCGCGGCGAGTCGGTGGTGCACGACGTCGGCAAGAAGGTCGAGCGGGTGGCCGTGGAGCCCGAGGGGGTGCCGGCGCCCCCCGGCGTGATCGGGGCCATCGGGGAGGCCGACGTGGTGGTTCTCGGCCCCGGGAGCCTCTTCACGAGCACAATACCGGCCCTCCTCGGCTGCGGGGTGAGGGAGGCCCTGGCCCGGTTCGAGGGCCCCGTGGTCTACGTATCGAACGTTATGACCCAGCCGGGCGAGACGGGCGGGTTCGCGGTCTCCGACCACGTAAGGGCGATCTCGGATCACCTCGGACCTATAGTGACCGACGTGCTCGTCCACAGCGGGGCGCTGGCGCCCGGCGTCCTGGCCCGCTACGAGGCCGAGGAGGCCGCCCCGGTCGAGAGCGACCTTGCGGCACTCCAGGGCATGGGCCTCAGGGTCCGCGCCGCGGACGTGCTCTCCCGCGACGACCGGGCCGGGGTACGCCACGACCCCGGTCGCCTGGCCGAGGAGGTGTGCGGGGCTGCCCTCGTTCGCCTCTGAGGTTCGCCGGCAGCTGGCCGCCGGCCTTGGGATGGGGCCCGAGCGCCGGACGAGGCCCGAGCTCGCCGGCCTCGTGGACGCCGCGGGATACTGGGACGAGGCCGGCGTGACGCTCCGCACCTCGAGCGCGGCCGTCGCCCGCTCGGCCGTGCGGCTGTGGCGCTCGGAGTTCGGCCTCGACCCCCGGCTCTACCCTACCGAGCCCGACCGCTTCGGGCGGACGAGGTACGCCGTGAGGACCGAGGGAAACGGCGCCATACAGGCCGCGCACGAGCTGCGGTTCGCCCGCAACTCGCGCGCGCCCGCCGACAGGGCGGCCTACCTGAGGGGCGCGTTCCAGGGCGCCGGGTCCGTCACGCGGCCAGGCGGCAGGGGCGGCTACCACCTCGAGGTCGTTCACCGCGACGAGGAACTTGTCCGGCGGGTGGCGGCCTTCTCGCGCGTGCCGCTCAAGGTGGCGCGGCGGCGGGGCCGGTGGGTTGCATACACCAAGAGCGCCGACGGGGTGACCTCCCTGCTCGCCCAGATGGGCCTCAACGACGCCGTCCTCGAGTACGAGGCGAGGGCCGTCCTCGGCGAGGTGAAGGCGAACGCCAACCGCGTAACCAACTTCGACGCCGCCAACGCCGGCCGCACCGCCGCAGCCGCCGCCCGCCAGCAGAGGGCCCTGGAGAACCTCGACCCCGCCGCCCTCCCTACCGCCCTGCGAGAGATGCTCGAGCTCAGGCTCGAGAACCCGGACGCCTCCCTCACGGAGCTCGCCGCGCTCGGGTGCCTCTCCAAGAGCGCCGTCAACCACCGGCTGCGGCGGCTGGTCGAGCTCGGGCGCGAGAAGGCCTCCCGCCGCACCGGGGCGTTGAACCCCTAGATCCTGGCAAAAAAGCAAGGTCGAGGGGCGGGGGACCGTTGGGATTCGGGCGTTCTCGGCCGGCTTTGCGGTGGGCGCGCGCCCGGCACTGTTAAACAATTGCGGATACGGTAACAATAGGAAGGGTCAGAGAACAACGAGAGGAGAGGGTTTTGGCAGTTCGAGTTGGGATCAACGGCTTCGGCCGGATCGGGATGCTCACGGCCAAGGCGGCCATCGAGCGCAGCGAGGACGACATCGAGATCGTGGCGATCAACGACCTCATGCCCATGGAGTCCCTGGCGCTGCTCTTCAAGCGCGACACCGTGCACGGCATCTGGCCCGAGGACGTAAGCCTCGACGGCAACATCCTGCGCGTGGGCGACCGCGAGATCAAGACCTTCGCCGAGCGCGACCCGGCCCAGATCCCGTGGGGCGACGTCGGCGCCGACATCGTTGTCGAGTCTACCGGCGTGTTCACGAACCGCGAGGGTGCCGCCAAGCACCTCGACGGCGGCGCCAAGAAGGTCGTCATCTCCGCCCCGGCCAAGGGCGTGGACGCCACCTTCGTCTTCAAGGTCAACCACGAGGACTACGACCCCGAGGGCCACGAGGTGGTCTCCAACGCCTCGTGCACCACCAACTGCATTATCCCGCTCGTGAAGGTCCTGCAGGACAACTTCGGTATCGAGACGGGCTACATGACCACCGTCCACGCCTTCACCAACGACCAGAGCCTGCTCGACGCGGCCCACAAGGACCCGAGGCGGGCCCGCTCGGCGCCGATGAACATCGTGCCGACCTCCACGGGCGCCGCGCGGACTGCA
>DATFPF010000043.1:0-2894 GCA_035264945.1 Rubrobacter sp. | reverse complement strand
AAAGGTCCCTATGCGCCCCGCCCCGAGCACGGCTATCTTCATCGGCGACCTCCCTCGGTCCTAAAGTCCCTAGTCCTTGCAGAGCGGCAGCAGGCTCTCGTAGCACCGGCGGGCGGCCTCCTTGGTCGGCAACCCCCAGAGGCCCGCGCTGAACATCTCGATGGCGAAGAACCCGCCGTAGCCGTTCCCTTCGAGCGCCGAGATGATCCCCGGCAGGTCCAACACCCCGTCCCCAGGCAGCACCCGGTCGAAGTCGCGGTGGGTCAAGTCGGCGGGGGTGTCCGGCATGTCGTTGAGGTGGACGTGCTTGATCCACCTGACGGAGTCGGCGCTTATGTCCTCCAGCTTCGTAGGCGTTACGTGGTAGTGGGCCGTGTCGAAGAGGACGCCGACGCGCGGGTGGTCTGCTATCTCGGCGACCCGCACCGCGCTCGGCAGGCTCTTGACCACCGGCGAAGCGTTGAACTCCACGGCTACGTCCACCCCCGCGTCTTCCGTGGCCCCGGCTAGGTCGACGAGGACGCGGGCTATGGGGTCGAGGCTCCCTGGGGTTACGGTCTCGGGGCCGTCGGTGTGGACGATCATCGCGCCCCCGCCCAGCTCGGCTATAAGGCGGGCGTTCTCGGCGTTGGCCCTCAGGTTGGGCAGTAGAACGTCCGGGGCGTGGAAGCACTCGACCGCAAGCTCGGAGCTGGCGATGAGCCTGAGGCCGCGGGAGCCGAAAAGCTCTCGGGTCCCTTCTACCGTGTGGCCGTCCTCCAGCCAGGCCTTGACGAGGGGCAGGTAGGGCTCCACGTTCCGGAACCCCGCTGCGGCGTACGCGTCCAGCGCCTCCTCGAGGTTGCGGTGGTTCGTGGTCAGGGAGTGCATGGCGAGTTGTTCGGTCTTCATGCTGGGGTGCTCCCATCATACGGGACCGGCCGGGTGCGTGCGCACCCGGCCGGAAGCGGAAGCCTTGCCTTACCCGACGGTGGCCTCGACGGGATCGCCGTGCGTGCGGAAATCCTCCTCGAGCTGTTCGAGGGAGCGCCCGCGGGTCTCTGGGACCATCGTCTTGACGAAGATGATCGAGAGAACCCCGACCGCGGCGAACAGGAAGAACGTGTACGAGATGCCGATGCCGGCCACAAGCGTGGGGAAGAACAGGCCCACGAAGAAGTTCGTGATCCAGAGCAAGAAGACGGCGATGCCGATGCCGAAGCCGCGCATCTCAAGCGGGAAGATCTCGGCCAGCATAAGCCAGACGAGGGGCCCTATCGTGCCCTGCATTATGAAGACGAACGTGACGACGAAGAACAGGATCGCGTAAGCCCTGAACAGGCCCTCGGGCAGGAGCAGGGAAGAGAGGCCGATGAGCAGGTGCGCCGACGTGGTGCCTATAAAGCCGAACAGGAGCATAGGCCGCCGGTTCACGCGGTTCATCAGCGCCAGGCCGACGAGCAGGCCCGAGATGGAGAAGACGCCGTTGAGGATGTTGAGGATTATCGCCGCGCTGTCTGAGAAGCCGGCCTCCTCGAGGAGCTGCGTACCGTAGTACATTACCGAGTTGATCCCGGTGAGCTGCTGCACGACGGCGAGCCCGATGCCGATGAACAGCAACCGCCGGATCCACGGCACGGCGAGGTTCGCCCAGCCGCCCGCGTGCGCCTCCCTCTCTTCCTCGGCGAGCTCGTGCACCTCGGCCAGCTCGGCCTCTGCCCGCTCGGGCGACCGGACCTGCCTGAGGACGTCGAGCGCCTCGCTTTCGCGGCCCTTGGAGACGAGCCAGCGCGGGCTCTCGGGCATCCGCAGCATGCCGACGAACAGGGCGATGGCCGGCAGGGCTGCGACGAGGAGCATGTAGCGCCACACGCTTGGCTGCTCGCCCCAGACGTTGAAGATTATCGCGTTGATGACGAAGGCGGAGAACTGCCCGGAGACGATCATGAGCTCGTTGCGCGTCACAAGTCCGCCGCGGCGCTCCAACGGGGCGATCTCCGCGAGGTAGACCGGCACCGTCACCGACGCGCCGCCGACGGCCAGGCCCAGCACGAACCGGAAGACGACCAGCACCCCGTAGCTGGGCGCGAGGACGCACCCCATGGTGCCGACGAAGAAGATGCCGGCCAGCATCAGGATGTTCCTGCGCCGTCCCTGGGCGTCGGAGAGCCGTCCCCCGATGGCGGCGCCGACGGCGGCGCCCAGCAGCAGGATGGCGGCGACCACGCCGGTCCTGAACGGCGTGAGGCTGAGGCCCTCCTGCATGGGCGTGAGCGCGCCGTTGATAACGCCGGTGTCGTAGCCGAAGAGCAGGCCGCCGAACGTGGCGATAATGGCGACGAGGCCGAGGCGCTTGCTGTGGGGGCCGGGACTGTCCGGCGGCAAGGTGTGCGCCGTGGTGGTCGTGCCCGTGACGGGTGGTGAATGCGACATGGAGTTGCCTTTCTTCAGGATGAGCTACTGGCGGCGCCGGGTAGGGCCGCAATGGATGCAGCCCACGGTCAGAGGTAGGCCGTGAGTGCCATGCCCCACCTCCTACGCGCCTGGATACCAACCTGCCCGACGAATGCCTTTGATATGCACGACCGCAGGGCGTCGTACGCGCCTCCCGGAGCGACGCTATCTTCTCGCGACCTCATAGACCTCCGTCAGCCTCCCCTCTCGCAAAGCGGCAGCAGGCTCTCGTAGCACCGGCGGGCGGCCTCCTTGGTCGGCAACTGCCAGAGGCCCGCGCTGAACATCTCGATGGCGAAGAACCCCCCGTAGCCGTTCCCTTCGAGCGCCGAGATGATCCCCGGCAGGTCCAACACTCCCTCCCCAGGCAGCACCCTGGCGAAGTCGCGGTGGGTCAAGTCGGCGGGGGTGTCCGGCATGTCGTTGAGGTGGACGTGCTTGATCCAACGCACCGAGTGCTC
>DATFPF010000042.1:0-4104 GCA_035264945.1 Rubrobacter sp. | reverse complement strand
TCACCACGTAGGGCACGGCGAACCGGGCGAGCGAGAGGATGTTCGACTCGGAGAGGAAGGCGGGGTTGGCCGCCTGGAAGTAGAGCACCAACCCGACCGCGACGATGAGCACGCTCACCTCCCGCACCCGGACGAGCACGGAGAGCAACCGGCCGCCGAAACCCGGCTCCTGCGCCGCCGCCTCGGGGGTCTTCTGCGCGGTGGTCTCGCTCAAACTCACTCCTCTCCGAAGGTTCTGAAGGTTCTAAGGCTTCGAGGCTTGAGGTCGCCTCCTTCTGAGGCTCTTAGGTCTTGGGGGCGGAGGTGCGGGACTCCGCCTCGCGTAGCACCCCCAAAACCTAAGAGCCTCAAAACCTCCGTACCTTCCTAGGCGGGCGCCTTCACGATCTTCTGCTGCTCGGAGTCTCCCTCGAAGCGCGACTCGGTCTGCAGGTAGCGGTCCACGGTCTCCGGCGTGACGAAGATCAGGCCCGTATTGGTCTCCGCAGGGCCGGTGATGCCGCCGGAGATCTTGTACAGGTAGAGCTGCATGACCGGCAAAAAGCCCTGCAAGTACGGCTGCTGGTCGATGGTGAAGTCTATGTGTCCGGCCTTCATGAGCTTGAGGATCTCGGGCAAGAGGTCGTACCCGCCGGCCTTGACCCCCTTCTCCGCGAGGCCCGCCTGCTCCATCACCTGCGCTACGCCCTGGGTGCTCCCAGCGTCCACCGCGAACATCCCGGCGACGTCCTGGTGGCCGTTGTACCAGGCCTCTATCCTGGAGCGCTCCTCCGGCACCTCGGCGCCGGTCGTGACCTGCTGAACCTCGATGTTCGCACCCGAATCTTCTATGGCCTTCTTGGCCCCGTCGATGCGCGGCTGGATGTTGAGCTGGCCCGGCGTCGCGATAAACAGCGCCACCAGCCCCTCGTCCACGATCTCAACGATCCTGTTCCCCATCTCGACCCCCGACTGGAACAGGTCCTGACCGACGTACGCGAGCGCCGGGTTGTCCTTGCCCACCGCCCCGTCCGCGTTGTAGGCGATCACCGGTATATCCTTGTCCAGCGCCCGCTGGATTGGATCGTTGAAGGCCTCTGGATCCACCACCGCCACCGCGATGCCGTCGGCGTCCCCCGAGATGGCCGAGTCCATGGCACCAACCATCTCTCTTACGACCGAGGCCTCCGAGCCGGTCCACTGCGACTTCGTACCGAGCAACGCCTCGGCGTCCTCTATGCCGTACTGCGTCGGCACGAAGAAGGGGTTGGTAGTCACGTGATTGACGAAGACGAAGTTGTACTCTGGCGTATCCGGGAAGTTGCCGCCGGAACCACCGGAACCGCCCGACCCCCCTTGGCTCGCCTGCTGCGCCTCCTCCCGCCGGCACCCGGCGAGCAACAACCCCGCCGACGCCAACGCACCGCCCGCCAGGAACTGCCGCCGCCCCAGCCTGAGATCGCCGAAACCAACCGCGCCGGATCCACGCCCACCCATGCGTCACCCCTATCTATTCTTTGTGCGAAAACCTTTCCCGCCGGACATTGTCATACCAATATGCATCCGTGTCAAGCGTCGGCACCGCGTCTAGTCTTGCCCCTCTCACTGTTCCCACCAGAGGCCCATCCTGGCGGTGGTGCCGCCGTCGGCGTAGAGGACCTGGCCCGTGACGAAGTCGGCGGCGTCGGAGACGAGGAAGGCGACCGTGGGTCCTATGTCCTTCGGGCTTCCGACGCGGCCCCAGGGGACTAGAGTGTCGCCGAATTCCGAGGAGTAGTTCGGGTCGTCGAAGTACCGGGGGACCTCGATGATGCCCGGGCCGACGGCGTTCACGCGAATCTTCTCGTCCGCAAGCTCTACCGCGAGCTGGCGGGTGAAGGCGTTGATCGCGCCCTTCGTCGCGGCGTAGGCCGTGTGCCGGGGGAACCCGGCGAACCCGTGGATGGAGGTGATGTTCACGATGCTCCCGCCGCCCCGCTCCCGCATGAGGGGAACCGCCCGCCGAGCCAGAAAGAAGTACCCCTTCATGTTCAGGTCGAAGAGCGAGTCGTATGTATCCTCGTCCGTGTCCAGAAAAGGGAGCGCCTTCGTGACGCCAGCGTTGTTGACGAGCGTGTCGAGCCCGCCCAGGGCGTCCGCCGCCTCGTCCACCACCCGCTCGCACTCCCCGACTCTGCTCAAGTCCCCCTGAACGGTGACGGTCTTGCCGCCGAGCCTCTCTATCTCCGCTACCGTCTCCTCGGGCTCGGTGTGGGCGTAGTGGACGGCGACCTCGGCGCCCTGGCGGGCCAGCTCTATCGCGATGCCCTGGCCTATGCCCATGCCGGCTCCGGTTACGAGGACCTTCTTGTTCGAGAGGGCGGCCATCAGGACCCCGGGGCCTTCGTCGTCTCCCGCTTCTCCCAGCCTTCGGCGAACAGGTTGAAGTGGACGTCCTGCTTCGGGTGGGCGGCGATGACGTCCTCGTCGAGCTCGACGCCGAGGCCCGGGCCTTTGGGGAGCTCAAAGTAGCCGTCCACGACTTCAGGGAGGCCGGGGGCCGTCCCGCGGACCCAGGGGTCGGCGAAGTCGTTGAAGTACTCCTGGATGCGGAAGTTCGTCGTCGTGGCTGCCAGGTGGAGGGCGGCGGCCGTGTTGATCTGGCCGCCGACGTTGTGAGGCGCGATCGTCACGTAGTAAGCGTCGGCCCACGCGGCGAGCTTCTTCGTCTCCAGCAGGCCGCCGATGTGGCTGATGTCCGGCTGTATCACGTCCGCCGCCTGCAACTCGAAGACCTCCCTGTACTCCAGCCGCTGGTGGATGCGCTCCCCCGTGGCGATGGTCGAATTTATGCCGTCAGAAGCCTTCTTGAGCGCCTTCAGGTTCACCGGGGGGACAGGCTCCTCGACCCAACCCAGGCCGAACGGCTCCAGCATCCGGGCCATCTCGATGGCGGTGGCCGGGGAGAAGCGGCCGTGCATCTCGAGCAGGATCTCCGGTTCAGGCCCGATGGCGTCCCTCACCGCCTCGACGAGCGCGACGGCCCTGAGCTTCTCCCCCCGCTCCATCTCGTAATGGCCTGGGCCGAATGGGTCGAGCTTGAGCGCCTTGTAGCCCCTCTCGACTACCTTCTTCGCGGCTGCGTGGAACTCCTCCGGCGTGCGCTCGACGCGGTACCAGCCGTTGGCGTAGGCCTTGACCTTGTCCCTGACGGGCCCGCCGAGCAGGTTGTAGACGGGCTGGTCGAGGGCCTTGCCGACGATGTCCCAGCACGCGGTCTCGAACATGGCGATTCCGCTGCTCATCACCTCGCCGGCGCGGGAGAAGTCGTCGCGGCCCATCTTCTTGACCAGCTCCTCGATCCTGAACGGATCGTGCCCGACGAGGTGCCTCGGGATTGCCTCGGCCAGGTACCCGACGAGGGCGTCCGTGTGGTTGACCATCCGGGCCTCGCCGAGGCCGGTAAGCCCCTCGTCGGTGTGTACCCTGACGATGGTCAGGTTTCGCCACTCCGTGCCGACGACGAAGGTCTCGGCGTGCGTGATCTTCATGCCCCCTCCTTTGCCGGGATGCCGGAGAAAGCAGAGCCCCTCTTCGTGGTCCCGGCCTCCGGGTAGTAGCGGTCGAGCATCGAGAGCCCGATCTCCGCCCGCCTGACCCGCTCTCTTCCGAGCGCTATCGCCGTCGCCTCTAAATGCGTCCCGCTCGGGTAGATGTTCGGCGCGTTGCGGAGCCCGAACTTGACGAAGACGGGGGAGGCGATGCGGACGAGGTCCGGGATCTCGTAATGCCGGACGAACCCGCCGAAATCGTCTGGAACCTCGACGTACACGTCGAGCGGAAGATCCGTGACGGACCGGATGGCAGCCAACTGGGCGAGCGAGAGGTCGGTCGGCGTGTTGTAGGTCCCGGCCCCCAGGTCCTCCATCGCCTTGACGGCCGCGGCGTTGGCGGCCGCGAGCTGGACGGAGACCTTGACGACCAGGTCCTCCGGCAGCTCGCCCCTCGCCTTGAGGTCGCGCAGCACCCACAGCAGGCCCGCGTCCGCGACGAGCACGCCGCGAAGCCCGAGGCTCACCCCCCTCAGCACGTCTTCGAGGGCGTAGGCTAGCTGGTCCTGGCCCCTGTGCTGGGCGCCGAGCACCC
>DATFPF010000041.1:0-56630 GCA_035264945.1 Rubrobacter sp. | reverse complement strand
CAAAGGCGCCCCTTTCTCAGAAACATGGACGGATTATATATGTTTACCCCACATAGATGTATGCTCGGCAACGGTCCGTCGCGTGCGGGTATTATCCACCAACCTCGCCCAAAGGAAAAGCTCGGACGTGGTTGCCGGTCCGCCCGGGCGAAACCCGGGCTTGCTGCCAGATATGCGAAGGCGGAGAACGGCGCGGGTTGGCGGGCTTGGGGAAGACCCGGCCGGCGGCGACGTGTCGACACGTGATTCGGGTGGGTCGCCACGGTGTATCCGGGCACGCTCCCGAAGCTATTGCCGGCGTCCCGGGCCCGGCGGCCGTTGTCTAATTCGTCGGGGCCGCCTCGTCCTGACGGCCGCGTTCCTCCCGACGGCGTTCGCCGAGGAAACGTTCTGGTGTGCGGGTTTCCGTCCTCGCGCCCTTGGGCCACGCAGAGGTTTTCTCCGACGGGTAGCCGTGGGGCGTCGCGCGGGGTTTAATTGGGTTCTTCCAACGACCACACGGAGCGACCCGGATGGACGATATGCGCGATTACGTCGAGAGTTCCGAAGGCGGGCGAGGAGAAGATCCCCCCGTGACGGGGGTTGCTTCCCGCAGGGTCGAGCCGGGGCGGGAGGAGGAGTTCGAGGATTGGATCTCCGGCATCCTCGGCGTGGTGAGGGAGTTCCCGGGCTACCTCGGCTCCGACGTGCTGCGCCCGACGAGCGCGGAGGAGGGCGAGTACCGCATCCTCTACCGCTTCGACCACACGAGCAACCTCGAACGGTGGGAGGCGTCCGACGAGCGCCGCCGGTGGCTGGACAGGGCCGAGCCCCTCGTCCAGAAACAGACGGTCGGCAGGCTCACGGGGCTGGAGACCTGGTTCACCCTGCCGGCGAAGGAAGGCGAGCCCGCCCCGCCGCGCTACAAGATGGCCATCGTGACGTGGCTTGCCGTCTTCCCGACGGTCCTGATCATCTTCACCCTCTTCGGCCCGATCCTGAACCTGCTGCCGATGGTCCTGCGGACCCTCTTCTTCACGCTCACCATGGTCAGCCTCATGACCTACCTCATCATGCCCCGCATGACCCGCCTCTTCTCGTTCTGGCTCTACCCGAAGGATTAGCTGTTCCCGCAACGCCTCAACAGGACGACCGCGTTTTCGGCCCTAGAGGCTTCACCACCATCGAGGGCGCAAGCCGTGCGCGGCGAGGGATCTCCCTACGTGCGCCTCGACCTGGAGCGCGCTCCAGGTCGTACGGTAAGAGCTGTTCACCGTGGCAAAGACCCGAGGAGGAGGAATTGGGCAAAGGACCAGCGTCGTGGCCGCCGGTCACCCCTTGCCGTTCCCTGCGGCGCCGAGCTCGCCGGAGAGCCACTCGTTGAACTCGCGGCGGGTCGCGGCTATGGCGCGGCGCTGCTCCTCGATGGGCGGAAGATCGCCGTGGTCGAAGCCGGGGAGGTCTCCGCGGCCGGCCCTGATCTCGTCGCGTCTGGCCTCCGTGGCCGCCGCGTCGACGGAGCCGTCGCCGGCGAGGATCACGCCGTACTCGCTTTCGGCGGGCTCTGCGCCCACGAGGTTCCAGCGGACGTCCTTGGCCACGGCCTCGGGGTCGCGTTCGAGCGGGTCGCCGACGCCGCCGGCGCCGGCGGTCTCGAAGACGAGGCGGTCGCCCTCGTAGACGGGCACGTCGCGAACCTTCGAGGGCATCTCGACCCTCGCGCCGTCCGCGCGGAGGAGGGTCTTCTTTGAGGAGGCGCCGGGTCGGCCTCCGGCGACGCCGTACGGGAAGGTGGCGGCCCGGTCGTCCTGGTAGGTGATAGCGCCGTCCGCGAGGAACCGGTAGACCTTCTTTATGCCGCAGCCGCCGCGGAACTGGCCCGCCCCGCAGGAGTCCGGGCGCACCGAATACTCGTCCACGAGCATCGGGTAGTAGGTCTCCATGTACTCGGCGGGCACCGCCATGAACTCGGGCCACCACGAGTGGCCGTCCAGGCCGTCCTTGCCGGGAATGGCGGGGATTCCGCCGTACAGGATCTCCATGGTCTGGAACGGCCCGCCGTCCTTTTTGACGCCCGAGTAGACGAAGTTCGGGCTCGTCCCATAGGAGCCGGAGACGTTGAAGCCGATGGCCTTCGCGTAGACCGCGCCGAGAACGTCGAAGAGGCGGGCCATCACGACGAGGCGATTCGAGAGCGGGGCGGGCGCCTTCGGGCGGAGGACGGAGCCCTCCGGGATGTTGACGTGGATGACGTCGGCGTAGCCGTCGTTGAAGAGGATGGTGGGGTCGACGGCGGAGATCAGGAAGACCCCCGCGAACATCTGGAACATCTCCTTGTTGAGGAGAAAGTTCACGGGCCCCGGAACTTGAGCGTCGGTGCCGGCCCAGTCGAGGTGCAGGCTGTCCCCCTCGCGCCACATCGCCAGCTTGAGCTTTATGGGGCCGTGGCCGAGCCCGTCGTCGTCCGTGAAGTCCTCGAACTCGAAGCGCTGCCCGTCCGGGATGAGCTGACGGATCAGGCCGATGATGCTGTTGCGCGTCCTGGCCAGCAACGCGTCGCACGCTTCGAGGTACGTCTCTTTGCCGAAGCGGTCGCAGATGTCCTTTACCCGCTGGGCGCCCGTGGCGGTGCCGGCGGCTATGGCCATGACGTCGGCGCGCGTCTCGCGGGGGGTTCGGGAGTTGTGGCAGAAGAACCGCAGGACCTCGTCGTTGAGCTTCCCGCCGTCGTAGAGCTTGACGGGGGGCATGCGGACGCCCTCCTCGAAGATCGAGCGCGCGTCGATCGGGATCGAGCCCGCCGTCGAGCCACCGACGTCCATGAGGTTGCCCCACTGGAGCGCGTACCCTATGTGGTCGCCGGAGTGGAAGATCGGGCGCACCAGCAGTATGTCCGGCAGGTGCGAGGTGCTCCCCTCCATCATGTAAGGGTCGTTCAAGGCTATGACGTCGCCGTCCTTGAGGTCTTCCAGCTTGTACGGAGAGTTGTCCAGTACGGTGTCGACGGGGCTGCCGAACTGGCCGACGATCATGCGGCCTTTCTTGTCCGCGATCAGGGGGAACTCGTCGGCCTGCTCCCTGATGACGGGGCTCACGGCGGTGGTGACGAGGACGCGGTCCATCTCGTGGCGGATGTTCTTTAGCGCGTTCTCTATGATGTCGAGCGTTACGTGGTCTATGGTGTGCTCGCGGACGAAGTCCGGGAGCGTTCCCTCTCGCAGCACCATCTCTCTTATACCTCCTCGATCAGGATGTTCCCGAAGCGGTCCACGGCACCCCTGTAGCCAGGCTCGATCACGGTGGTCGTGTCGTCCTGGACCACAACGGCCGGGCCCATGACCTCGTTGCCGGGCCTTAGCCCGTTTCGGTCGAGGATGGGCGTCTCCACCCATTTGCCGAAATACGCCTGCTCCGTGCGCATCACCGCGCCGGAGACGTCGGCCCCTGCGCCGTTCTCGCTCTCGGAGAGCGTTACGCCCTTGATGGTGCCGCGCCCGATAACCCGCACGGTCGCTATCTCCATCGGAGAGTCCGGCAGGTCGAAGTTGTAGCGCTGGCGGTGGGCCTCCTCGAACCGCTCGCGCAGGAACGTCGAGTCCTCCCCCGAGAGCTCGTCGAGCCCGAAGCGGCAGGGGATCTGGATGTTCTGCAGGTAGTAGCGGCAGTCGGCGTAGAGGTCGAACCGTCTCCGGCCCTCCTCGACCCCCTCGCCGGCGAGCCACTCGTCGGCCTGGACGATGAGCCCTTCGACCGCCGCCTTCAGCTCCGTAGCCGGCGTCTCCTCGGCGGTGCGCAGGTACGTCTCCGGGAACTCGTTCTGGATGTCGGATGAGAGGAAGCCGAAGGCGCTCATGACCCCGGGCGTCGGGGGGACGACCACGGGGCGCGAACGGATGAGCCGGCCGAGCGCGCAGGCGTGCATCGGCCCGGCCCCGCCGAACGCCACGAGACCGAACCCGCGCGGGTCGTGGCCCCGCTCGACGCTTACCACCCGCAGGGCCGCGTGCATGTTCTCGTTGACGATCTCGAGTATCGCCTCCGCCGCCTCCTCGACGCTCATGTTCAGGGGCCCGGCCACGGTCGCGACGGCCTTCCTGGCGGCCTCCTCGTCCAGCGCGAGCGAGCCGCCGAGGGCTACCCCTGGCGGGATGCGGTGCAGGACCACGTTCGCGTCCGTTACCGTAGGGGCCTCGCCGCCGCGCCCGTAGGCCGCGGGGCCGGGGTCGGCGCCCGCGCTCGCAGGGCCCACCTGCAGGGCGCCGCTCGCCGAGAGGAAGGCGATGGAGCCCCCGCCCGCGCCTACGCTGTGTACGTCGGCGGAGGGAACCTTGAAGCGGAAGTAGCCGAGCGATATCTCCCGCTGAAGCGGCGTCTCGCCATCGAGGCACAGCGCCACGTCCGTGCTCGTGCCGCCCATGTCCAGCGTGAGCACGTTGGGGACCCCGATCTCGCGCGCCAGGTAGGCCGAGCCCGTGACGCCGCCGGACGGCCCGGAGAGCGCGATCTGGATGGGCCGCTCCGCCACGGCCTCCGTGCTCATCGCCCCGCCGTCAGAGCGGACGATCGAGAGCCTGCCCCCGAACTCCTTCTCTTTCATGGACGACTCGAACCCGCGCATGTACGTGATGGTCCTGGGCTGGACCGCCGTGTTGACCACGGTAGTCAGCGTCCGCTCGTACTCCCCGTACTCCTGCCCGATGTCCGCAGAGATGGAGACCGGCAGGTCGGGGTAGGCCCCGCGCGCGATGTCGCGGGCCTTCCGTTCGTGCGCGGGGTTTACGTAGGAGTTCAAAAAACCGATGGCGAGCGACTCGACGCCCCGGTCCACGAGGGCTTCGACGGCCCCGCGCACCTCGTCCTCGTCGAGCCCGGAGATCACGGACCCGTCCGCCGCCATTCGCTCGGAGATGCCTATGGTATCCGTCGGGTCGGCCGGCGGGTCGGGTTTCTGGAGGGCCATCCACCCGTAGAGGGGCCCTGGGGTCCAGGCGCGGGCGAGGTAGAGGATCTGCTCGTGCCCCTTCGTCGTAAGCAGCCCGACCCTGGAGCCCGTGTTCGTAAGGATCATGTTCGTAACCACGGTCGTCCCGTGGAACAGCAGGCGCAGGTCGGAGAAGCCTATGCCGACCTTCTCGCAGACCCGCTCCATCCCCTCGACCACCCCCCGCGAAGGGTCGTCCGGCGTCGAGAGCACCTTCCCTTCCGTCAGCCCACCCGACCCCTCGTCGAAGATCAGGACGTCCGTGAAAGTCCCCCCGACGTCTACCGCGACGTTGTACATGCTCGCTCCCTTCGATCGCCAAGCTTTCAGCTATCTGCCTTCAGCGTTCGGATTTTTGTTCCGGCTCGGATCGTCCGCCTTGTCTGACGGCTGATAGCTGACGGCTGGCAGCTCATACGAAGTTCCCCGCCTTGTACACCTGCCCGGGCAGCTCCTTTTCGAGCCTCTCGGCCATCCACTCCGCGACGCCTATCAGCGCGTCCAGGTCCACGCCGGTCTCGTGGCTCATGCCGTGCAACAGGTACACGAGATCCTCCGTCGCTATGTTGCCCGTCGCCCGCGGGGCGAAGGGGCAGCCGCCGGTCCCGCCGACGGCTGCGTCAAGGACCGTCGCCCCCGCCTCGACGGCCGCTACCGCGTTCGCTATGCCGGTGTTGCGGGTGTCGTGGAAGTGGCATCCGACGGTGACGCCCATCGCCGCGACGCCGCCGACGAGGCCGCGCACCTGCGTCGGGACCCCGACGCCTATGGTGTCGGCGAGGACCACCTCGTCGGGGTGCGCCTCGGCGACCTTACCTGCTATGCGAAGCACGTGGTCGGGGTCGACCCTGCCCTCGAACGGGTCGCCGAAGGCGGCGGAGAGAGTTATGGAGACCCGCACCCCGTCGAGCCTTGCCCGCTCCACGAGACGACCCGCGAGGGCCGTGGCCTCCCCGACGGTGGTGTTCTGGTTCCTTTTCGCGAAGGTCTCCGTCACCGGGAAGGCGTAGCGGACCTCGTCGACGCCCGCCTCGACGGCCCGCTCGTAGCCCCTCTCGTTCAGGACGAGCCCGGCGTAGGCCGTGCCCTCCCGGCGGTTCAGGCGGTCCATCACCTCCTCGGCGCCGGCCATCTGCGGGACCCGCTTCGGGTTTACGAAGCTCGCCGCCTCGACGCGCGGGACGCCGGCGGCGGCCAGGCGGTCGCACAGGTCGGCCCTGACCCCCGGCGCGAGCGTCTTGTCCTCGTTCTGGAGGCCGTCGCGGGGGCCGACGTCCACGATCTCGACGTACACTAGACGATGCCCCCCTCCAGCAGCCTCTCGCGTTCTTCCTCGCCGATCCCGAGCAGGCCGCCGTAGACCTCGTCGTTGTGCTGGCCGAGGGCCGGTCCGGTCCAGCGGACCTCGCCCGGGGTCTCCGTGAGCCGCGGCACCACGTTCTGCATGGGAAAGGATCCTATCTCCGGGTCCTCGACCTCGACGATGTTCTCCCTGGCGGCGTAGTGCGGATCATCCACCATGTCAACGGCGGTAAAGACCTTGCCGGCGGGCACCCCGGCCTCGGCCATCGCCCGGAGCACCTCCTCGCCGCTGCGTACCTCCGTCCAGGCCGAGATCATGGCGTCCAGCTCCCCCATGTTCTCGCCCCTGGCGTGGTGGGTTGCGTACCGCTCGTCCTCGGCCCACTCGGGGTGCCCGAC
Organism: Rubrobacter sp.; assembly: GCA_035264945.1. Classification (GTDB taxonomy): domain Bacteria; phylum Actinomycetota; class Rubrobacteria; order Rubrobacterales; family Rubrobacteraceae; genus Rubrobacter_D. The sequence goes on along the minus strand of DATFPF010000041.1, from coordinate 49,969 downwards.
GGCCCCGGCAAGCCGCCTGAATACGTTGTCCACGTTGCCGGCTATGAGGACGTAGTCCTCGTCCTTCGTGGGGTAGATGTTCGAAGGCGCTACGAATGGCAGGACGGTGCCTGTGCGGCCACGGGTGTGCCCGGTCAGGACGTGCTCGGGGATGGTGCTCTCCATGAGGGCGAGCACGGCCTCGTAGATGCCGACGTCCACAACCTGGCCCCGGCCGCCGTGCGCCTCGCGGTGGTAGAGCGCCGTGAGCGCGCCGAGGGCACCGAACGTGGCGGCGAGCGAGTCGCCCAAAGAGACGCCGGTGCGGGGCGGAGGCTGGTCCGGGAATCCTGTTACGTGCCGTATCCCCCCCATCGCCTCCCCGATGGAGCCGAAACCTGCCTGCTCCCGGTAGGGCCCCGTTTGCCCGAACCCGGAGACCCGAACCATGACGAGGCCCGGGTTCGTCTCGGCAAGCTCCCTGTACCCGAGGCCCCACCTCTCCATCGTTCCAGGCCTGAAGTTCTCGACGAGCACGTCCGCCTCCGCGATAAGCCGGCGCGCGAGATCCTGCCCCTCCTCCTCGCGCAGGTTGAGCGTTACGGACTTCTTGTTGCGGGCGACGATTGGCCACCAGAGGGTGCGGCCCTGCTTCCGGTGGCGGCCCCACACGCGCATCGGGTCGCCCTTGCCAGGCGGCTCCACCTTTATGACCTCGGCCCCGAAGTCCCCGAGGAGTTGCCCGCAGAAAGGGCCGGCGAGCAGGCTGCCCATCTCGACGACGCGCAGACCCTCCAGCGGACGCCCGCTACGCATCCATGTCCTCCTTCAGGGCCCTTATTACGAAGTCCCTTCCCTCGTAGACGTGCTCGCGCATCACGATCTCGGCCCTCTCCGCGTCGCCGGCCTCTAGCGCGCCGGCGATCTGGCGGTGGTAGTGGTTGGAGATGACGTGCTCGTGGGGCGTGTACCAGTAGAACGCCTTGAACACGAGCGGCACCTGCACGGTCCGCTGGATGAGCTGCTCGAGGCGCGGGTTCCGGCCGGCGGCGGCGATGATGCCGTGGAACTCGCCGTTGGCGCCGACGAGCCACCGGATCTCCTCCTCGTGGCTAAGGAACTGGTCGCGGTCCTTGCCCTCCATCTCCCGCGCGAGCCCCCACAGCCGGGCGAGCTCCTCCCGGCTTATGCGCGTCGCGGCCCGACGCGCGGCGTGTCCCTCTAGCACGGCGCGAAGGTCGTAGATCTCCCACACGTCCTCGACGCTGAAGGACCGGACCGCAGCCCCCTTGTTCGGCTCGATCTCGACGAGCCCCTCCGCCTCGAGCATCGTCAGGGCCTGACGAACAGGGGTGCGACTAACCCGCAACCTCTCCGCGAGCTGCTCCTCGATCAAACGCTCGTTCGGGCCATACTCGCCCTCCAGAATGGCCCGGCGCAACCTCTCGAAAACCCGCGACGAACCCGACTTTCGCTCGCTTTTCTTCAAGATCGTCCCGGCCCTTTCATTGTATACAATCTAACCAGGCCCCGCGCTTGTGTCAAGTGTTATTTTGGCCCCTTCGCGTGCCGCTCGGGTGGCACCGCGCGCCCTCAATCCATAGGAAGGCGGGGATCACTCTCCGTCCCGCCCGGGCGCCGCCTCAAGCCCCACGAGCACGGCGCCGCCTGGAACCAGAGCGCCCTCATCGAAGGGCAGGGAGCTCACCCTGCCGGCGTGCGGGGCCGTGAAGGGCTGCTCCATCTTCATGGCTTCCAGGACCAGGAGCAGTTGCCCCTCCTCGACCTCTTCCCCTTCGGAGACGAGCACCCGCACCACCGTGCCGGGCATCGGCGAGGTGAGGCCGCCAGCGGCGGTTCCCGAGGCCGAGCCTTCTACGCCGGGGGGTGGGGGTTTCCTTAGCCTGTGCTCCTCGCCGCCGCAAAGGACGGTCACGGATTCCGTGCCGGCGAAGACGCGCGCGGAGAGGGTCGATCCGTCGATCTTTGCGCGGAGGCGCCCGTTCTCGGCCCGCGCGACCTCCACGAGCGACGTCTCGCCGTCGAGGCTCAGGGAGAGGCGCCCGCCGCGGGCGCGCTCGGCGAGGATCTCGCGGGTCTCCTCCCCCACCGAGTAGCGGAGGCGCATCGAGCCGAGAAGGCGCCACGGCCCGGCCGCGAAGGGGTCGACGGTCGGCCGGGGGGGCGAGATCTCCGCGACGGCGGCCAGGAGAAGGGCGTCGCGCGGGACCGGCCGCGTCGCCGGTGGCTCCGAGAGGCCGTGAGTCTCGAGGAAGCCGGTTGTGGTGTCGCCTTCGAAGAAGGCCGGGTGGTTCGCGATGCGGCGGAGAAGCGGGAGGTTCGTGGGGACGCCCGCCACCCCGTAGTCAGCGAGGGAGGAGCGGAGGCGGCGGACGGCGGTCGGGCGGTCGGGGGCGGCGACGATAAGCTTCGCCAGCATCGGGTCGTAGTCGAGGGGGACCTCGTCCCCCTCCTCGACCCCGACGTCGTTCCTGACGCCAGGGCCTTCCGGTGGGGCGAACCCGAGCAGCTCCCCGCCGGAAGGGAGACCCTTCTCGTCCTCGGCGTAGAGGCGCACCTCGATGGCGCTGCCGCGCGGGGCCAGGTCAGATTGGTCAATCGGTAGGGCCTCCCCCGCGGCGACCGCAAGCTGCAGGTGGACGAGGTCCAGGCCCGTCGCCAGCTCCGTCACGGGGTGCTCGACCTGGAGGCGGGCGTTCATCTCCAGGAAGAAGAAACCTTCGCCCTCGAGCAAAAACTCGACCGTGCCCGCGTTGCGGTAGCCGGCCTCGCGGGCGAGGCGGACGGCGGCGGCGCAGATCTCCTCCCTGAGTTCCCGTCCGAGGGCCGGGGAGGGCGACTCCTCGACGACCTTCTGGTGTCGGCGTTGGATCGAGCACTCCCTCTCGCCGAGGTGGACGACGTTGCCTTGGCTGTCCCCGATCACCTGCACCTCGACGTGCCTCGGGTTCTCCAACAGCTTCTCCAGAAAGACCGTGCCATCCCCGAAGGCGGCCTCCGCCTCCCGCCTCGCCCCCCGAACGGCCTCAGCGAAGTCCTCCGGGCGCGCGACGGCCCGCATCCCGCGCCCCCCGCCCCCGGCGCTCGCCTTCACGAGGACCGGGTATCCGATCCGGGCCGCCTCGTCGGCGAGTCGGTCGTCGTCCACGTCCTCGCCGTCGAACCCGGGCAGGGTCGGCACGGAGGCCCTGCGCGCGAGCTCCTTGGCGCGCACCTTGTCGCCGACGAGGTCCATAGCATCGGGAGGGGGGCCGACCCAGACCGCGCCGGTCCCCTCCACGGCGCGGGCGAAGGCGGCGCTCTCCGAGAGAAAGCCGTAGCCCGGGTGGACTGCCTCCGCGCCCGACCCCTCGATTGCCGAGATCAGACGCTCGACGTTCAGGTAGCTCTCGGGGGCTGGGGCCGGCCCGATCGGGTGGGCCTCGTCGGCGAGGCGGCGGTGCATCGCGTTCGCGTCCGCCTCAGAGAAGACGGCCACGGTCTTTATGCCCAGCTCGCGGCATGCCCTCGTTATCCGGACCGCTATCTCGCCGCGGTTGGCGATCAGGAGCTTACGGAAGGTCACGCGCCCCTCCAGCGCGGCTCCCGCTTCTCGAGGAAGGCCGCGAGCCCCTCCTGGCCCTCCTCGCCGCTCCTTAGCTCACTAATGAGGCGCGACATCAGGCCGGGCGCGTCCATCGGTTCCACGGACTCCAGTTGGCGCAGCAGCGCCTTGACCGCGGCCTGGGCGTGCGGACCGCCCTGCGTCAGATGCCCGACCTTCTCCCCCACCGCCGCGTCGAGCCCGCCGGCCGGCACCGACTCGTGGACGAGCCCGATCTCCCGCGCCCGCGCCGCGCCGAAGCGCTCGCCCGTCAGAAAGAGTGAGCGGGCGTGCGAGCGGCCGATCTTGCGCAGAACATATGGTGCTATGGTTGCGGGGGCGATCCCGAGCCGCACCTCCGAGAAGGCGAACCGCGCCCCCTCCTCGGCCACGGTGACGTCCGCGGCGGCCACCAACCCGGCCCCGCCGCCCATCGCGGCCCCCCTTACCTTCGCCACCACGGGCTTCGGGCACTCGTCCACAGCCCGGAACATGGCGGCGAGCCGCCTGGCGTCCTTCAGGTTCTGCTCGTAGGAGAGGTCCGCCGTGTCCCGCATGTACTCGATGTCCGCCCCGGCGCAGAACGAAGGCCCCTCGCCCGCGAGCACCACGACGCGCACGCCCTCGCTCCCCGCGAGGTCGTCGAAAATGCGCGTAAGCTCCCCGATCAAGGCGTGGTTGAGGGCGTTGTGGGTTTCCGGCCTGGCAAGCGAGACCGTGGTCACCCGCCCTTCATCCCTTACCGCGAGATGCTCGTATTGGCTCAAAGTCTCCTCCAGGCTCGTATGCCACCCTTCCGCCCCCGCCCGGTTCCCGGGACGCCGCGTGCCGGTGCCGTTACGCCGGGACCGCTCATGCGGACGCCGCGCCCTCGTACACATACCGATGCCAGGGGGTCAGGATCTCGCACCCCTCGCCCGTCACGGCGACCGTGTGCTCGTACTGCGCGGAGAGGGTCCCGTCCGCGGTCACGACGGTCCAGCCGTCTCTCAGCATCCGTATCTCCCCGCCGCCCTCGTTGATCATCGGCTCGATGGTGAAGACCATGCCCTCCCGCAGGCGCAGGCCGCGTCCCCGGCGCCCGAAGTGCTCGACGTGGGGCTCCTCGTGCAGCTTCCTGCCAACGCCGTGCCCCCCGAGCTCCCGCACCACGCCGTAACCGCCGAGCTCCGCCACCTCCTGGATCGCCGCGCCAACGTCCCCGAGCCGTGCGCCTGGCCTCACCTCCGCCACGCCAGCCTCAAGGCACTCCTCCGCCGCATCAAGCAACCTTCTCGCCCGCGGGGACACTTCCCCCACGGGGTACGTGTAACAGGCGTCCCCGATCCAGCCGTCCAGCAGGACCCCGATGTCGATGCCGACGATGTCCCCCCCGCGCAGCTCCCTGCGCGACGGGATACCGTGTACGACCTGCTCGTTCACGGAGGCGCAGACGGTCGCGGGGAACGGCGGGGCGGAGGGCACGGGCTGGTAGCCTCTGTACGGCGACTCGGCGCCGCGGGCGAGCAGGATGTCCCCGACGGTGCGGTCCAGCTCATCCAACCCGACGCCGGGGCGTACGTGGGGCACAAGCGCCTCGAAGGCGCGGGCGACCAGGTCGCCTGCCAGCCTGAGGCCCTCGATCTCTTTCCTGCTCCGAAGGACTACCATCGGCCTCCCTGCCTGTTACATCCTGAACACCCCGAACCGGGTCTCCTCGGGGGGCGCGTTGGCCGCGGCCGACAGGCCGAGGGCGAGGACCGTTCGGGTGTCTAACGGGTCTATGACGCCGTCGTCCCAGAGCCTGGCGGTGGAGTGGTAAGGGTTGCCCTCCTGCTCGTATTTCTCGAGGATCGGGCGCCTGAACTCGTCGCGTTCCTCGTCCGTCATCTCCTTGCCTTCGCGGGCGAGGTTGTCCTCCTGCACCGTAAGCAGCACGTTCGCGGCCTGGGTCCCGCCCATGACGCTGATGCGGGCGTTGGGCCACATCCACAAAAAGCGCGGGGAGTAGGCCCGGCCGCACATCCCGTAGTTGCCTGCGCCGAAAGAGCCCCCGATCACGACGGTGAACTTCGGCACGTTGGCGTTGGCCACGGCCATCACGAGCTTCGCCCCGTCCTTGGCTATGCCGCCGGCCTCGTACTCCCGCCCGACCATGAAGCCCGTGATGTTCTGCAAAAAGACGAGCGGGATGCCCCTCGCGCAGCACAGCTCGACGAAGTGGGCGCCCTTGAGCGCGCTCTCGGAGAACAGGATGCCGTTGTTGGCGACGATCCCGACCGGGTGGCCCATGATGCGGGCGAAGCCGGAGACGAGCGTCTCGCCGTAGAGTGGCTTGAACTCGTGCAGCCGGCTCCCGTCCACGATGCGCCCTATTACCTCCCTCACGTCGTACCCCTGCCTGTAGTCCGCAGGCACGACCCCGTAGAGCCCTGAGGGGTCCTCGGCCGGCTCCTCGGGCTCCTCTACCGTCCAGGGGACGCTTTTGGGCCGGTTCAGGTTCTCGACGATCTGGCGCACGATCGCTATGGCGTGCTCGTCGTTCTCGGCGAAGTGGTCGGCCACGCCGGAGAGGCGGGCGTGGACATCGGCGCCGCCGAGCTCTTCGGCCGTAACCTCCTCGCCCGTGGCCGCCTTCACGAGCGGGGGACCGCCGAGGAAGATGGTGCCCGTACTGTTGACGATCACAACCTCGTCGCTCATCGCCGGCACGTACGCCCCGCCCGCCGTGCAGGACCCCATGACGGACGCAATCTGCGGTATTCCCTTCGCGCTCATCCTTGCCTGGTTGAAGAAGATGCGCCCGAAGTGCTCCCTGTCGGGGAAGACCTCGTCCTGGAGCGGCAAGAAGGCCCCGCCCGAGTCCACGAGGTACACGCAAGGGAGGTGGTTCTGCTCGGCGACCTCCTGGGCCCTCAGGTGCTTCTTGACGGTCATCGGGTAGTACGTGCCGCCCTTGACCGTCGCGTCGTTCGCCACGACGACGACCTCACGCCCGCGCACGCGCCCCACGCCCGTCACCAGCCCAGCGCCGGGCACCCGCCCGTCGTACATCCCGTGGGCGGCGAGCGGCGAGAGCTCCAGAAAGGCGGTACCGGGGTCGAGCAGCATCTCGACGCGGTCGCGCACCGGCAGCTTGCCGCGGCCCTCGTGGCGCAGCCTTGCCTTCTCCCCGGCCCCCAGGCGGGCTTCGGCGGAACGGCCGCGGAGGTCTTCCAGGAGGGCCTCGAAGGCCTCGAGGTTCTCGCGGAACGCGGCGCCTCCCGGGTCCACGCGGGTCCCGATCCTGGTCATCCTCTCCCCTCGGCGCGGATCGACTGCACCCCGCCATGGTAGTCCTGGCCCGCACCGCGCGCCACCCGGCGGTGATGGTATCGCCCGTCTCTTTTCCTAGGCTCCCCGGATTAGGCGGGCAGGCGTTCGAAGAGCTGGTGGGGCTCCAGCACCTCTACGGGGAACGGCATAGTGGCGCGGGTCAGGTGCGGGTCCCTGGAGACGATGCAGTCGGCCCGCGCGACCCAAGCGAGGTCAAGAATCCACCCGTCCTTGGGGTCGCGGATGCTCGGCCAGTCGTAGCGCGTGGTGCGGTACATGCGGCCCATCACGCCGATGTCCAGGCCGTACCGCAGGGCGCGGACGGCGGAGGCGATCTGCGGCTCGACATCGGGGTATCCGGCCACGCGGGATAGCTCGCGGAGGAACTCGTCGCTGACGGCCATCAGCACGCCGCCGGAGGCCACCCTGTCGAGGAGGCGGTGGTGGGGTGTGTCCTCGGGACCGACCAGGGCGCTGATAACGACGCCCGTATCGAGGACGATCAGCGCGGAGGGGTAGGGTTCCAAACCCTCGCCGTTCTCCCTTCAGACCTGCCCAGTTCGCGGCCCTCCGCCCAGGACCGCACCTCGGCCTCGCTTGGCGGATGGTCCTCGGCGCCTCTGGGGGACTCGTCGCGGGCGCGGTGGACGGCGGAGAGCGCAAGCTCGTCCGCCTCCTCCTCGGTCAGCGGCTCGGGCCGTAGGGAGAACCCGCGGGGGTTACGCCGTACCTCCTCGACCACGGCGTCGAAGAACCTCTCTGCCTCGATCCTCACCGCATCCGCGAACTCCCGGGCCGCGAGCCTCTCTCCTTCTGTGCGTTCTCGTCCCACGTCTTACCTCCTGGTGCCCCTATTCTCGCACGCCGGCCAAGTCTCGATCATCGCCCCGTGTCCCCAGCCGGGCTTCCGCTAGGGTAGGTCCCACACGGAGAACCACTCCGAGCGCTCTCGGCACCAACCGAAGCAGGCCGCCGGGTTCGTTTATTCGGCTTCGGTAAAGGTGGCCTCGTAGGCGAGGCCACCTACCTCCGCCTCTTCGCCGCCTTTGACAGAGAGGGTGACGCTCACGTCCTCGTCCGAAGAAGGAACGATGGCCTGCACCTGGATCGGGTTCCCCGGCGAGACCTCGCCGCCTTCCCGGTCGCCGTCCACGTCGTCGGCGAAGACGTCCATCCTGCCGCTCTCGACGCTCGCGGTAAGGTCCATGCGGTAGTTGGGGTCCGAGTCGTCCTCGCCATTGAAGCTCAGGGGCCCCTCGCCCTTTACCGTCTGCGCCGTGCCGGAGCATGAGAACTCGCTCGGGCCAAGGAGGCCGCCTGAGGAGGTGCACGACTGGCTGTGGTTGGTGAGGCTGAGGCAGCCCGTCGCGAGCAGGGCGAGCGCCAGGGCCGCCGCGCCTGGCCACCGGGTTACGCGATGCCGGCCCGGTTCTCTCACTGCGCGACCATCCCCCTCTTCACGTCCCCGGCGCTCCCTTGCGCAAGTAGGCTGCGGGCGATGATCTGGCGGTTGATCTCGCTCGTCCCCTCCCCTATCTCGTTGATCTTGACCTGCCGCCAGTACCGCGCGACCGCGCTCCCCTCCATGAAGCCCTCCCCGCCCCAGATCTGGACCGCCTGGTCGGCCGCCCGCTTCGCCGTCTCGGAGGCGAAGACCTTTGCCATGCTCGCCTCCCGCCCGAACGGGCGGCCCCGGTCCCTCATCCAGGCCGCCTTGAGCACCATGTTCCTGGCGATCTCGACCTCCATAGCCATGTCGGCCAGCTTGAACTGGATGGCCTGGAACTCCGAGATGCTCCTCCCGAACTGCCTCCGCTCCTTCGCCCGCGAGAGCGCCGCGTCGAGGCAAGCCTGGGCGAGGCCCACGGAGAGGGCACCGACGGCGACCCTTCCGGCGTCGAGGGTCTGGAGGAACTGGGCGAAGCCGCGACCGCGCTCGCCCAGGGTGTTCTCCTCCGGCACGCGGCAGCCCTCGAAGAAGAGTTGGCGCTGGTCGGAGGCGCGCCAGCCGAGCTTCTCGTAGCCGGGGCCGCGGGTAAAGCCTGGGGTTTCCTGGGGGACGATGATGGCGGTAAGCTCTGGCTTGCCGTTCTCGCGGGTGCCCGTCTTGGCTATGGCCGTGACGCCCGCGGTGATGTCCGTGCCGCCGTTCGTGATCCACTTCTTCGAGCCGCTGATGACCCACCGCCCGCCATCCAACTCTGCCGTGGTCTCGGTTCCGCCGGCGTCGGTGCCGGCGTTCTCCTCCGTGAGCCCGAACGCCCAGAGGTTCTCGCCCGTGGCGCACCTCGAGAGGTACCTCTCCTTCTGCTCGGCCGTGCCGTAGGCGGCCAGCGGGGCGCAGCCGAGGGAGATGTGGGCCTCCATCGTGATGCCGACGGAGGTATCTGCGCGCGAGACCTCCTCGAGCGCCAGGTTGTACCCGACAAAGTCCCCGCCCGACCCGCCATACTCCTCCGGCAGCGTCAGGCCCATCAGGCCGAGCCGGGCCATCTCGGCGACTATGCCGTATGGAAACTTCTGCTCGCGGTCCAGGTCGGCCGCGCGGGGAGCTATCTCCGAGCGGGCAAAATCCCGGGCCAGAGCACGCCAACGGAGTTGATCCTCTGTGGGGTCGAAGTTCATGGTCCTCCTCTTCCTTGGAACGAGGCCAATAATAGCAGCGCTCCCGACGAGCCCGCGAAACCCAATGTTAGGTGAAACGTACTAAAGGGTAGAGAGTGCGTGGAACGATAACCTACACAAGGAGTACGGCATGGGTATCATTGTCTGGATCATCATCGGTGGGATCGCAGGTGCTCTAGCGAAGCTGATCATGCCGGGCGACGACCCGGGCGGTATCATCGTCACCATCCTGATCGGTATTGCGGGGGCCTTCGTCGGTGGCTTCCTGACGAGCCTTGTCGGTATCGGCAGCGGTGGCTTTATCTGGACCATAATAGTCGCCACCGTAGGCGCTATAATCCTCCTTGCGATCTACCGCGCGATAGTGGGCGGACGCACCGCGAGGTAACGCAGAACCGAACCAGGGGGCCGGGACCTCTAGGCCCCGGCCCTTTTTCGTGCCCGGAAACGACCGAAACCCGAAGTCTGTCAAAGGCGTCGGGCAGAATGTTCTAGGCCCCAGGCCAAGTCGAGAGGCGAAAAAGCGTTCCGCGACACCGAGCAAACGAACTTTCCGGCACCGGTCGCGTCGCCGTTGCCAGGCCGGAGAGTCTAATCCAGCCTCGTCCATGGAGCAGCAACGCGGCGCGCCCGAGCCTGCCGAAGAGGTCCAACTTCTGAAGCGTGATACCTAGAGCGGCATGCGGGGATATTGGACCGCTATGTGTTTCTGCGTCGTGGGACGGCGCGCCGGGCGTCCCACGGCGTCCCACAATTATGCTTCGAGGCGAGCATCTCGAGGGTGGGCCAACTTCATCGACTATCGCTCTAGAACCTGAAACCTCAGAACCTCAAACCCCCTTGACCTTCTCCAGCCCGTGCCGTTCGACGGCGGCCTCGCGGAGCTTGTATTTCTGGATCTTGCCGCTCGCGGTCATCGGGTAGTCCTCGACGAAGTCGACGTAGGCCGGGACCTTGTAGTGCGCTATCTCGCCGCGGCAATACTCCTGCACGTCTTCCGGGGAGAGGTCGGAGCCGGGGCGTCTCCTTACCGCGGCGGCGACCTGCTCGCCGTACTTCTCGTCGGGGACGCCGTAGACCTGGACGTCGCTTATGTCGGGGTGGGTGTAGAGGAACTCCTCGACCTCGCGCGGGTAGACGTTCTCTCCGCCGCGGATGATCATGTCCTTCGCCCGGCCCGTGATCCTGACGTACCCGTCCTCGTCCATGACGGCGAGGTCCCCGGTGTGCAGCCAGCCGTCCTCGTCGAGCACCTCGTCGGTCTTGTCTTCCATCTTGTAGTAGCCCTTCATCACGTGGTACCCGCGCGTCCAGAGCTCCCCCTGCTCGCCGGGCTCGCAGTCCCCCTCGCCCATCAGGCCGACGATGCGCACCTCGACGTCCGGGAGCGCCCGCCCGACGGTGGAGACCCGGATCTCTAGCGGGTCTTCGGTGCGGGTCTGGGTTATGACGGGGCTCGACTCGGTTTGGCCGTAGGCTATGGTGATCTCCGACGCTCCCATCACGTCAACGACCTTCTTCATCACCTCCATCGGGCACGGCGAGCCTGCCATGATGCCTGTCCGAAGCGAGGAGGTGTCGTACCGGTCGGAGTCCGGATGGTCCAGCTCCGCAATGAACATCGTCGGGACCCCGAGCACCGCGGTGCACCGCTCCTCGTGGACGGCCCTGAGGACCGCCTCGGGATCGAAGGTCTCGACGGGTACCATAGTTCCCTCGTGGGTGACGGTGTTGAGCGTGCCTAGGACGCAGCCGAAGCAGTGGAAGAACGGCACGGGGATGCACACGCGGTCCCCGGGGCCGAGCTTCATGCACTCGCCGATGTAGAAGGCGTTCTTGACGATGTTGGCGTGGGTGAGCTGCACGCCCTTCGGGAACCCCGTCGTGCCCGAGGTGTACTGCATGTTGATCACGTCCCCGGCGGAGAGCTCCGCCTGACGCCCCCGCACCTCCTCGACGCCGACGGCGCCGGCCAGGGACTCCTCGAACCCCATCACGGGCTCCCCGTCCTTCGGCTCGCCCATCAAAACCACGTGCTTCAAGAAGGGCAACTCCTCGGAGGAGACCTCGCCGCCCGCCGCGTCCGACAACTCCGGCACGGCGCTCTGGAGCACCTCCAGGAAGTCCGCGTCCTCGGGGCCGCGCGTAAGGAATAGGGCGTCGGCGTCGGACTGCTCGAGTACGTACCGCAGCTCCCTCGACCTGTATGCCGGGTTCACGGTAACTAGGACGGCGCCTATCTTGCCTGTCGCGAACTGCAACGTCACCCACTCTGGCACGTTCTGGCCCCAGACGGCCACGTGGTCGCCCCTGCCGATCCCAAGCGCAAGCAACGCCCCCGCGCACCGCTCCACGGCAGCCCCGAACTCGTCGTAGGTGTAACGCAGGCCCCGGTCGGGGTAGACGAGCGCGTCGTCGCCCGGGCGCCTCTCCCTCACCAGGTCTAGCAGGCCCCCAACGGTCAGGCCCTCGATGTCCTCAGGCCGCAAACGCCGCTCCTCTCCTCGGTCCCCACCGGCATCCCGAAACTACCCGAAGTGTAGCAATAGCCCCGATCCACGCAAGCGTTTTAGCTGAAGCGTTTCAGCTGTTCAGCACGCTCCGGCTTGCGCCTACGCTCTCGGCACGCCTTCTACGAGGACTTTCAGCTATCAGGCCCAAGCCGAAAGCGGAAATCCTTACTTGGAGAATTGCTGGCCAGCTGAAATGCTCGAAACTACAGTTGACGGCGGGCAGCGGTCGAGGCCTGCGGCACCAGGACCTTCAGGGCGTTGTCGGCGACGGAGAAGTCCTCGGGGGTCCTGGCGACGAGCTCGCCGTCGATGTTCACCAGCAGCTCTAGGTCGGTCTCCAGGCGCACGCGGGCGGTGCGGTACTGGCTGACGCTCCCGTTGCGGATAAAGTCCCCGCTCTTTAGGTAGCGGGCCACCCCGAAGAGGTCGCGGCGCCGACCGAGCGTGACGGCGTAGACGTCTAGGGTCCTATCGTCTATGCCGGAGCCGGGGGCCACGACCATCCCGCCCCCGTAGAACCTGCCGTTCCCGACCGCCACCTGCAGGAGCCTCTCGTGCTCGACGGGCTCGTGGTCCCCGTCAGGGAAGACGAGCCTGGCCGAGAACGGCTCGTGGCGCAAGAACGCCCGAATGGCCGCCACAGGATACGCCAACGCCCCGATGTTCTTCTTGGCCCAAGGCGTGAGGGCCTCGGTCGCCCCGACGCCGAGGCCAACGGAGGCCACGTTCACGAAGTAGTTGTCCCCGGCAAGGCCGAGGTCAACGTCCACTACCTTGCCTTTCGCGATCGTGTCGCAGGCGGATTCCACGTCGAATGGGATGCCGAGCGTCCGGGCGAAGTCGTTCGCGGTGCCTAAAGGCAGGAGACCAAGGGTTACGCGTTCGTAGGCAAGGAAGTCAACGACGGAGCTAACAGAGCCGTCGCCGCCGCCCAGGATCAGGGTCTCGTACCCCGAACCGCCGGACATGACCTCCCGCACCGCCTCGGGCAACCTTGCAGGGTCCCTGATGGCGTACGTCGCGCCGAGCGGCACCTTCATCTTCTGCAGTAGGTCGAGGGCCTCGAAGAAGACCTTCTCCCCGCTGCGCGAACGGGTGTTCACTATGAGCGCCGCGCGCCCGCCGCCCGCGTCGTTCTCTCCGGCACGATCCACAACAACACCATACGCGCCGCCGGCCACCGGGTTTCCGCTGACGCCCCCAAGAGGAGCCCCCGTCCCTCTACGAGTTCTTCGTGCTTTACTGCGCGTGGAGCGGCGAGAGGAGATTTCATGCAGCAGAGGGGCACGCACGAGGCGGTGCCGGACAGACGCAACGAGGACGTGCTCGTGTACGTAAACGGGGAGTTCTTCCGGCGGGAGGAGGCCAAGGTCTCCGTCTTCGACTCGGGCTTTCTGGTCGGAGACGGCGTCTGGGAGGGCATAAGGCTGCACGATGGCTCCTTCGCCTTCCTGGGCAGGCACCTCGACCGCCTCTTCCAGGGTGCCAGGGCCATAGGCCTGGAGATCGGGATGACGCGCCAGGAGATCACGGCCGCCCTCCACGAGACGGTCCGGCGCAACGGCATGACGGACGGCGTGCACCTCCGCCTGATGGTCACCCGCGGGAACAAGAAGACGCCATCCCAGGACCCGCGGCTGGTCGTCGGCGGGCCGAACGTGGTGATCATCGCCGAGCACAAGAGGGCCGACCCGGAGATAAAAGAGCGGGGCGTCAGCCTGTTCACCTCGACGGTGAGGCGCCCGCCGCCCGACACCCTGGACCAGCGCCTGAACTGCCACAGCAAGCTGCACGAGGTCGTGGCGCTCCTGCAGGCTCTGGAGGCCGGCGCGGACGAGGCCCTGATGCTCGACCCGACGGGCGCCGTGGCCACCTGCAACGCCACCAACTTCTTTGTGGTGCGGCGCGGGGAGGTGTGGACCTCGACGGGCCACTACAGCCTCAACGGCATCACGCGCCGCGTTGTGATCGAGCTCTGCAAGGCGGAGGCGATACCCGTCTCGGAGCGCCCCTTCTCCCTGACGGACGTCTACGACGCAGACGAGGCGTTCGTCACAGGCACGTTCGGCGGCCTTACCCCGGTCGTCGGGGTGGACGGAAGAACAATAGGCGGCGGGGCAATGGGCCCGACCACCCGGCGCCTAAACGACCTGTACGCCGAAGCCGTCTCCCTGTCGGCCTCGTAGGGAGCGCGATGTCCGACTGCCTTAGACTCAGCGTGTGGTCCGGGCCGCGCAACGTCTCGACGGCGCTGATGTACGCGTTCCGGCAGAGGCCCGACACCCTGGTCGTGGACGAGCCCCTCTACGGCCACTACCTGAAGGTAACGCGGGCCGACCATCCCGGCGACGACGAGGTGCTGGCGGCCATGGACACGGACGGGGAGCGGGTGGTGCGAGAGGTCCTGCTCGGCCCGGGCGAGAGACCGGTCCACTTCTTCAAGAACATGGCGCACCACCTCACGGGCCTCGACCGGAGGTTCCTCGGCGACCTCTCAAACGTGCTGCTCACCAGGGACCCGGCCGAGATGCTGCCCTCCCTGGCCCAACAGCTCGCGGAGCCCGCCCTGCGCGACACAGGCCTGCTCCAACAGGTGGAGATCCTGGACCACGTCCTGCGGCGGGGCGAAGAGCCGGTCGTCCTGGACGCCAGGGAGCTCCTCCTGGACCCCCGGGGCGTTCTTCGAGTAGCCTGCGAGCGGCTCGGCGTCCCCTTCTACGAGGCGATGCTCTGCTGGCCCGCCGGCCCCAAACCCGAGGACGGCGTCTGGGCGAGGCACTGGTACGCCAACGTACACGCCTCTACCGGTTTCTCCGCCTACACGCCCAAAACTGGCGCTTTCCCGGGGAGGCTACGGCCGCTCCTGGAAGAGTGCTGGCCGCTCTACGAACGCCTGGGCCGGTACGCGATCCCGGCCGAGATTCCAGGGTAGTCCGCCAAGTCGCCGGTTACAGGCCCGCCGAGCAGCCGCGCCCGGGGTAGATCTCCTCCTCGGTTACGACTACGTCCACCGAAGCGTCGTGCGGTCCTACGGGAACCTCGTCGACCATCTGGACCTCGAACGCCCCTGAGACGAGCGGGGTACCGTTCGAGAGGGCGCCCGCGAGCAGGCGATCGTAGTAACCGCCGCCGTACCCGAGACGCCTCCCCCTCCTGTCGAAGGCCACGCCAGGTATCAAGGCGAAGTCTACGCTATGGGTGTCGGCTAACGGACAGAGGTCCGGTTTCGGCTCGCGTATCCCCCACGTTCCCGGCGCGAGGTCCCCGGCCGGGTCCCGCACCTCGTGGAGGTCGAGGCCGTCGTGCCCGACCCTGGGGAGCAGGAGGGTCTTTCCGTCTTCCAGCACCCGGCGCAGGAACCGGTCCGTCGGGATCTCGGTGCCGAACGAGGCGTAGGCCAGGACCACATTCGAGCGTTCGTATGACCGGAGATCCAGGACGTCCCCGATGATGCGACCGCCCAGCGAGGCGCGTTCACTCTCCGGCAGCGCCCCGCGGCGCCGGAGGATAGTTTCCCTGAGTGCGGCCTTGGCCCCGGCGGTCACGGTGTGGGCGGGGTTACGCGGGCGTGGCGCGGGCTGCCTGGAGGGCGTTGTGGAGCAGCATCGCGCGCGTCATCGGCCCGACGCCGCCTGGCACGGGGGTTATGGCCGAGGCCTTCGGCTCCACCTCGTCGAAGCGGACGTCCCCGACGAGGCCGCCCTCCTCCCTGCGGTGGATGCCCACGTCCACCACGACGGCGCCCTCCTTTACGTGCTCCGCCCCGACCATCTCCCGCCGCCCGAGGGCCACGACGAGCACGTCCGCCCTGGAGGCGACGGCGGGGAGGTCCCTGGTGCGCGAGTGGCAGACGGTCACGGTAGCGTTCTCGCGCAGGAGGAGCTGGGCCATAGGCTTGCCGACTAGGTTGGAGCGGCCGAGCACAACGGCCTCCCGCCCTTCGAGCGCAATTTCGTGGCGCCGGAGGAGTTGCATCACGCCGTGGGGGGTGCATGGCATCAGGGAGGGCAGCCCCATCGAGAGCCTCCCCGCGCTCTCGGGGTTCAGGCCGTCCACGTCCTTCTCGGGCTTTATGCGGGAGATCAGGGGCTGCGGGTCCAGCCCTTCCGGCAGGGGCAGCTGCACGATAAACCCGGAGACCTCGGCGTCGTCGTTGAGCCGGTCCACGAGCGCGGTAAGCTCCTTCTGGGAGACGCCGGAGGGGAACCTGTGGACTTTGGAGGACATGCCGACCTCTTCGGCGTCGGTCTCCTTGTGGCGCACGTAGGTTACGGAGGCCGGATCTTCGCCCGCCAGGATCACATCCAGCCGCACGGACCGGCCGCTCCTCCGCAGCTCCTCTATTCCAGCCGCGACCTCGGCCTTTATGGTCGCCGCGGTGGCTTTGCCGTCAAGAACCCTGGCCATCATCCTCCAGAAGACTCGCGTACACCTTGTCCGTCCTGGCCGCCATCACGAAGTCGTTGCGGTGCAGTCCGCCGATGGCGTGCGTCCACCACGCCGCCGTCACCCTCCCCCACTCCGTAAGGAGCGCAGGGTGGTGTCCGGCCACCTCGGCTTCGGCGCCGATTCTGTTGGTGAACTCCAGCGCCGAGGCGAAGTCCGCGAACTGAAACTCCCGCTCGAGGCGCTCGACGCCGTCGCGGCCCACCACCCGCCAGCCGGGCACGGACCGCAGGAGCTCCTCGACTTCGGGCCCGTCGAGCGTCGGTTCGCCTCCCCGGCAGGGGACGCAACTCTCTCCGGCCAGCTCCGCCATCGCTCCTCACCCCCATCTCGGCTCGAACCTATACCTGCACCCCAGATCTTACAGGTCCCGCGTCACTCCGTTCGGCCGGGCGCGACGCGCCGGAGCCTCCCTCAGGACCTCCACGCGTGGGTTTGGCAGCCTAGTTGACCTCGATAAAGCCGTCGGGGCAGATCACGGCGGCGCCGTTGCCCTTCTCGTAGCAACGGGTCCAGTCGCGGGTGGTTGCGTCGGGGGCCGAGCCCTCAGCGAGCGCGTCGCCGAGCTCGGGGCTCACGCGCCCGTAGCCGGCAGGGCGCGCCCAGGACCCGAGGTCCGCTGCAGGGCGCAACTGGCCTGCGGCGGTTAGCACGGAGCCGCGGGGGATCATCTGGAGCCCGGCCTCAAGCCGGGCGAGGGACGGAGAGAGCTTCACGGCGGCGGAGACGAGGCCAGCGACGGTGGTCTGCTTCTCCGCGTCCGAGGCGACCCCGGCGCGCGCCACGGCCGGCACCACGCTAAGCGCGACGGCGGCGAAGACCGTCAGGATAAGCGCGGCCAGGACGGCGGCAAGAGGTCTTGTGCGGCCTGTCTCGTTGCGGGTGATCATGGTCCTCGCTGCTCCTTTCTGCGCCTTCACGATGTTGGGGGTGGTTGAGGATTTGGCCAGAAGGCCGTTCCTCCACCCCGGCCCCTTTATCGACCGTTCGACCCGCCCACTTGAATTGTCCGGCCTCTAGTAGAATCCTGGTTCGGCGCGGACGCCGCCCATCGCGGCTACGCGAGACCTGCAGAGAGCATCACGGAGAAGAAGACCCCGTTGAGGGGCGCGGAGGAGGAGTTCGGCATGGAACGGACGGCGAGGACGCGGTGGAGGCATTCGAGGGTCGTGCTCACGGTCGTGCTGGCGGCCGTGGCGGTGGTGATCGTCGCGGCTTTTGGGCTCGCGATCCCCCAGAAGGCCCAGGCCGCGACGGCGGCGGAGAAGCTCCAGGAACTGCGGGTGAGGCCGGCGGGCACGATGGACGGCTACTCACGCGACCTGTTTGCGCACTGGAGCAACGCGCAGGAATACGGTTGGAAGCTGCCCGCAGGCACCCCAGACCCCGGCTCATGCGACGCCAGGGACGCAGCCCTTATCCGCGACGGCCGCGACGAGGTAGTGGGGAGCGGCTGCGTCGTCGGGAGCGGGCGCTGGTTCGACCCCTACACCGGCAACACCTACTTCCAGCCTTCGGACATAGACATCGACCACGTGGTGCCGCTCGCCAACGCCTGGAGGAGCGGGGCCGCCTCCTGGCCGACCGCGAAGAAGGAGCGCTTCGCCAACGTCCCGCGCGACGTGCTCTCGGTCGAGGACAACGCCAACGCCTCCAAGGGCGACAAGGGTCCCGAGGCCTGGAAGCCGCCGCGGGCCGCCTACCACTGCGCCTACTCCGAGAAGTGGATCAACATAAAGCACTACTGGGCGCTCTCCGTGACCAGGGACGAGAAGGCGGCCCTAAAGCAGATGCTCTCGACCTGCCGCTAAGGGGAACACGCGGCTAGCTCCGGTGCGCCGGTGGCGGCCCGGTGGCATCATACCCGGGAGTTCTCGAACGCCGGTGACCAGCACTACGAAGGAGGCCTCATGGCCGGAACTGCGGATTCGGGGCGGCGCGGGTCCTCCGGTGGCCGCCAGGCTGAGATCGTCGACGTGCTCGTGGACGCGTTCTCCGACCTCATGGACGCTGACCCTGACGCGTTCAGGCAGAAGTTCAGGAAGATGGCCGCGGGGCCGTTCGCCTTCTACCGCGGCAGCGCGTGCCTGTTCTACGCGGACATGGAGCGGGAGGAGGACCGCTGGGCGGACGAGCGCACAGGGAGGGTCTGGATCCAGGGCGACCTGCACGCCGAGAACTTCGGCACCTACATGGACGGTGACGGGGTCTTCGTCTTCGATGTCAACGACTTCGACGAGGCCTACCTCGGCCACTTCACCTGGGACATCAAGCGGATGGTGGCGAGCGTGGCCCTGCTCGCGTGGATGAAGGCAATCTCCGACGACGACATCGCGCAACTCATCGAGACCTACGTCCGCGCCTACGTCGAGCAGGTTCGCTACTTCGTCCGGTCCGACCGCGACCACGAGTACTCGCTGCGGCTGGAGACCACGGAAGGCGAGATCAAGGAGATCCTGCTGGAGACCCGCCTGAACACGCGCGTGGATATGCTCGAGAGGACCACCCTTGTCGACGAGAACTTCGAGCGGAAGTTCCGGCGCGGCCCCGGCATCCGCGACCTCGACGACGCCGAGCGCGCCAAGGTAAAGGCCGCCTACCAGGCGTACCTGGAGACGATCCCAGACGCCAAGCGCTTCCGCAGCCTCACCTACGACGTGAAGGACATCGTGGGCCGCAAGGGCTTCGGCATAGGCTCCGCCGGCCTCCCCGCCTACAACATCCTCGTGGAGGGCCCGACCCAGGCGCTCGAGAACGACGTCGTCCTCTCGATGAAGCAGGGCAACGTCGCGGCGCCCAGCCGCGTCGTCCACGACGAGCGCATCAAGGGATACTTCAAGCACCACGGCCACCGCACGGCGGTCTCCCAGCGGGCGCTCCAGGCCCACGCAGACCCCTGGCTCGGCTATACGGAGGTGGACGACGTCGGCTTCGTCGTCTCAGAGCTCTCGCCCTACGTCGAGGACCTCGACTGGTCGGACCTCACCGAGCCCGAGCAGATGTCCCCCGTCCTCGACTACCTCGGCCGGGCGACCGCCAAGGTCCACTGCGTCGCGGACAAAGACTCCGACCCGACCATCGTCGGCTTCCAGACGGAGGACGAGATCGTCGAGGCCATCGGTGAGGCGGAGGACGAGTTCGTGCGGGAGATGGCGGACTTCGGCGCCCGCTACTCAGAGATCGCCCGCGACGACCACAGGCTCTTCGTCGACGCCTTCCGGAACGGCCAGATCCCGGGCCTCTCCGACCGGTGACGCCGGGGACGGGGCAGGGCCCTTCCTACCCGCGGCTCCCGACCACCTTCTCGAGTTGCCTCATCTGCAACCGGGCAGGCAACGCCCTGAGGGCCGCGTCGCGCAGGCGACAGGCCGGGGGGTTTTGGAGCTGGGCGATGCGGGCCATGCGCCGCGAGCCGCGGACGATCGCCGCCGTCCGGGGGATACGCCTGGCCTCGTAGAGCTCGAGGGCCGCTTCGATGCTCCCGCTTTCTTTGAGACTTGAGACATTCGGCGAGCGCTACCGCGTCCTCGATGGCCTGGCACGCGACCTGCCCGAGGTCAGGGGTCATCGGGTGCGCGGCGTCCCCGAGGAGGGTCACGCGGCCCTCGTCCCGGCGCTTCGGTACGGGGTCACGGTCGTAGACGTCGGTGCGGATTATGGCGGCCTCCTCGGTGGCGGCGATCAACTCCTCGACGGGCTCTAGCCATCCCCCGCACAGTCGGATCAGGGCCTCCTTTGCGGTTCCTCCGGGCCCTCCTGCTCGCCCTCGGGCGCGTTCCTGGCTACGGCCCAGTACACCCTACCCCGGCCGATCCCGGCGCGGATGAACCTCACCCCCCTGCCCCACACTTCGTCGGCCTCGCCCGCCGGCACCAGCCCGTTCTTGGGGGAGACGACGGCGCGCCAGGCGGTGTAATCGGCGTAGCGCGGGGCCCCGTCGCCCAGGAGGCTCTGACGAATCGTCGAGCGAAGCTCGTCCGCGCCCATTAGGAGGTCGGCCCGCCCTTCGGTGCCCCACACGTCGCCGCTCTTCGGGTTGACGATAGGCTGGTGTGGATCGAATTGCTCTTTCTCAAGCCTTCGGATCTTCGGGAGTAACGAAGAGCACAGCGATGTTCCACGGGTCCCGCACGAGAAGGCCGCCATCGCGCTCCTCTGCCTCGACGCCGGCCGTCCGCGCCCGGCCGCCGACCGCGGCGACGTCCTCGCGGTCTTCGAGCACCACGGTCCAGTGGCGCAGGCCCACCCTGTCGGCCGGGGCGGGCGGGACGCCGTTGCCGCGCCAGACGTTGAAGCCGAGGTGGTGGTGGTAGCCACCGGCGGCCACGAACGCCGCCGCGCCGGGCATGAAGGTCATGAGCTCGAAGCCGAGCACATCGCGGTAGAAGGCGAGACCGCGCTCCAGGTCGCCGACGTGCAGGTGCACGTGGCCCACCGCGAGGCCGCTGGCCGCCTTCGCCCGCGGCTCCTCGCCGGCTACCGTGGAAAGCAGGCCCTCGAGGTCGAGGGGATGCGGGCCGCCGGCGTAGTCCAGCGGTTTGGGCCACCTCTCCCGCGGACGGTCGGCGGCGAGCTCGATGCCGTTGCCGTCGGGGTCGGGGAGGTAGATCGCCTCGTGCGTGCCGTGGTCGGAGGCGCCCTGGATCGGGGTCCCCGCGGCCGCAAGCCGCAGCGCCGCCCGCGCCAGCTCCTCGCGGTGGGTGAACAGCAGCGCGTAGTGGTAGAGGCCGGCGTGGCGTCCGGCCCGCCGCGCCCCCGACTCCTCGTAGAGGACGAGCAGATCCTCCCCGCCCACGCCCATCGCCGCCACCCCTGCTTTCCTGCGGTGCAGGCCAAGCCCGATGGCTTCCTCGTAGAACGCCACCGAGCGGTCGAGGTCGGTGACCGTCAGGTGGACGGCCCCCAGGCGAAGCGTCGCCGGAAGCCCCGGCGTCGACGCCGGGTCGGTCGCGAGTTCGGACTGGTTATCGTGCTGGCTCATGTCGATCCCCTTGGTGTCGATGGTAGGCGTCTTACGTCTCCCTAGCTTATAAGCTTCCAGGCGCTCGAGAAGTTTAAACCGAGCGGCTGCTGCAGCGTCATCCCGAGGAACCCCAGCCCTTCGAGCTGCCGCGCCCTCCGCAGGGGGCCCGCGTCTATAGCCACGAGCCCGCCGTCGCGCACGAGCTGCGGAAGGACGTCCTGCCGAGGCGAAGATCGCGGCCTCCGTGGTCAGCTGGGCGATCTTCGGCGCGGGGCTGGAGTGGAGCCGCAACGGCCGCGTCGGCTCCGCGGAGGAGTACGCGAACCGGGCCATGGACGTGATCGTCGGGGGACTAAGGACCTAGCAATCTTCCGCCCTCCTCTGGCGTCCGTGGTAGCCCGGTAGGGCCACGAGCAACAGGGCGAAGAGGCCGCGGTAGGATGCGAAGCGCTAGCTCCCCGGGCAACAGACACCCCATCGCGGCCCTTCCGGGCGGACGAGGCTCGCGGGCGACGGGGTCCGTCGCGGTGGCCGGGACGTATTACCCAGACGAGATTACCCAGCGGCGGCTGGGCGAAATTCCCGATGGAGGCGCGGCTCGCGGGGGCGATGCTTTACGGGGTGAGGTCGTCGCGGGCCGCATCCGCCCCCCCCGACGGCACTTTCGGCACGGAGCGACTACGATAAGCGCCAAGGCTGGCCTTAAAGCAGAAGGAGTGCGAGGTTCTTGAGCGAAGGCGAAGGTGAGATCGTGCGCGTGGCGGTTGTGGACGACCAGCGGCTCTTCGCCAAGGGCCTCTCCGGCCTCGTGGACATGCTTCCGGGCGTCGAGGTGGTGGGCGTCGCATACGACGGCGAGGAGGGCGTCGCGCTGTGCCGGCGGGAGGAGCCGGACGTGGTCCTGATGGACATCTCCATGCCGAAGATGGACGGCATAAGCGCGACGCGCGAGATCAGGAACCTGCTGCCGCAGACCGCGGTGATCATCCTCACCGGGCACGAGGAGGACGAGCACGTCTTCGATGGCATAAAGGCGGGGGCGCAGGGCTACCTGCTCAAGGACTCAGAGCCAGAAGACCTTGCCCGCGCCATCCAGACGGTCCACGCGGGCAACACCATCATCGCCCCCGACCTCGCCCAGAAGATGCTCAACACGTTCGAGGGCGTCGGGTCGAGGAGCCCGCAGCTCTCCCCCCCGCCGCTCACCGAGAGGGAGCTCGAGGTCATAAGGGCGCTGGCGCAGGGCATGAGCGACCGGCAGATAGCCGGTTCTTTAGGCATCTCGGAGAAGACCGTGCGCAACCACACCTCGAACATCTACCGCAAGCTTCACATCTTCGACAGGACCCAGGCCGTCATCTACGCCATCCGCGAGGGCGTCATAGACGTCGAGGAGCTCGAGTACCGCCCCCCCAGGGAACCCTTACCGTAACGCCGGTCCCGCCGCCGGGCCTGCTGCTCACCTCTATCGCCCCGCCCAGCCCCTCGACCCTCTCGCGCATCGCCGAGAGCCCGACGCCGGCCCGCGTGGACGCGGCGTCGAACCCCCTCCCGTCATCTGTCACCTCCGCCACGAGGGTTCCTCTCTCGGCCCGCAGCCTCACCTCGACGTTCCTCGCCTCCGAATGGCGCCTGGCGTTTACGAGGGCCTCTTGCAGGACGCGCAGCAGCTCCACGCCCACCTCCCGGGGAAGCTCCTCGGGGAACCCGGCCTCGACCACGAGCGTAGTCTCGCGCCCCGGCGTGAGCTGGCGGTTCAGCTCCACAAGCGACTCGACCGACCTTAGGAACGGCCGCTCCTTCTCGTGCCTCAGGTCGTACATGGCGCTGCGCAGGCCCGAGGTCGCCCTGGTGAGGGCCTCGAGCTCTTCCCCGAGGTCGAGGTCAACCCCAGAACGCCTTGCCCGAAGGTGGGTGAGCCGCAGCGACTGGAGGGCGCCCGAGAGGTCCTGGAGCACGACGTCGTGAAGGTCCCTGGCCACCCTGCGGCGCTCCTCCTTCTGGGTGCGCGCCTCTATCTCCTGGTGGCGCAGGAGGTCCCGCTCCTCCTCCGCCCTTTTGTACTCTGTGATGTCAAGCAGGCCCGCGACCGCGCCGACGAGCCCCCCGTCCGCGTTGTTGAGGGGGGCCGCGCTGATGAGTACGTCGTAGTGGGTGCCGTCGGGCCTCACCATGCGCGCCTCCCTGCCGACGGTAGTCTCCCCGCGCAGCGCCCTGGCTATCGACCACTCCTCCCGCGCGATGGGGCGGCCGTCGGGGTAGTGGGCCACCCCCCACACCTCGGGTGTCATCTCAAGCGTGGTCCCCCCGGGGTCCCTGAGCGCCATGCGCCTCGCGGCGGCGTTGGCGAACGTGAACCGCCCCTCGTCGTCGCAGACCATAATGGCGTCAGCCGCCTGGCCGAGGATCGTCTCGAGCAGGACCTTCTGGTCCTTGAGCGCCTCCTCGGCCAACCTGCGCTTGGTTATGTTCTCGTGGGCGACCACCGCCCAAGACCGCTCGTCGTGGAGGTACCGCGTTACCCTTCCAATAAACCAGCGCCGCTCCGTGGGCGAGTGGCACGGGTACTCAAGCTCGAAGCCTTCCCTCTTGCCGGACAGCACGGCCCTGATCCCCGCCGCGAACGCGGCGGCGTCTTCGGCGTTCAGGCCAGCCGCGGATTCGCAGGCCCGCAAGTAGTTGGCGCCCTCGAAGACGCTCTCGGGTTCGCCCCCGTTCGCCTCGGCGAAAGACCTCCACGCCCCGTTCACGGCGACGATCTCGCCCGACTCGTCGAGGATGGCTATGTGCGCGGAGAGGCTGTCCAACGTCTGCTGCAGCTCGCGGCTGCGCTGCGCCTCGGCCCGCCTGGCGGCCTGCTCGCGCTCGAGCGCCCCGAGCAGCTCCAGCCGCCCCACCACGGCCCTGGCGAACGCCCCGAGTACCCTCATCTGCCCCTCGTCGAAGCCTATAGGGCGGGTGGAGAGCAGGCAGAGGGTGCCGATGGCGTGCCCTTCCGAGGTGATCAGGGGCGTCCCCGCGTAGAAGCGGATGCCGTAGTTCACGCACCAGTGCTGCTCCCTGAACTCCTCGGTGGCCAGGAAGTCCTCGACGACGAGCGGCATCTCGGTGTTCACCACGTACTTGCACATGCTCTTGTCGAGGTCGTCCTGCCTGGTTTCGGCCAGCTCCGGCTCCAGGTCTCCGGACCATGCCCTGAAGTACTGAACGTCCCTGAGGTTCAGGTTGATCATGCAGAGGTCCGTGCCGTACACGCCGCGCACCTCGTCAACCAGCTCCTGGAGGACGTGGTCAGCCTCCGGCCTGGCCGCCCCCAAAAACTCGAGCGCCGCCAGCCGCTCCTCTTCGAGTCCGTCTCTCCCGGACGCCGGATTGCTTGACCGGTCTCTGGGGTCGGATGACGGGGGCACGGTAAACTCGCTGCTCGTGTACTTACCTCCTGTAGGAAGCGTAACATACCCCCGCATCCGCCTCCTCTACGGGGAACGCGACCGGACGGTGCTGGCCCCCGTCGGGGCCCCTGCTAGGTCATTCGCCCTAGCCACCATTACGGGCGGCGAGTAGTCGTAAAGTCCGATGGCAAGCCGGCGAAGCCGGAACATACTTCTCGGCGAGATGGTCATAGCCGCCTACATAGAGCTGCATCCGCTTACGCGATGCCTCCGTGGCCCGCGGCGGGCCGTCTACAGCCCCGGGACCGGGTGGCCCCTCCTTTTCTCATTCCCCACTTATCTCCCCACTTTGGCCACCCCCCCGGGCTCCCCTTCGAAGACGCCCGTCGGGGACGACGGGCCGGACGCGCGGAGAAGAGGGTCCCGTCGTGGGGGCAGAGGCGGATGGTAAAGGTCTCCCTGGAGGTGCGCGAAGGGGCCGACCGCTTCGAGGTGACCGCTTACGCCGACAGCATAAGCGCGGCGGTCGGCATCGCCAGGCGCCGCTTCTCCGGCGGCGAAGTGCGGGTGGTTTTCCCTATCGACGGAGACGAGTTTTTCGACGGCGACGGGACCGCGGACGAGGGTGCGAAGGACGGCGGCCGGCCCGAGCTTCTAACCGATCGGGCCAGCTAGACGGCCGTGGGACCTCGGGGCCAAACCGTCGTCCGCCGTTCCCGAAGCGGAAGAGAGCCGAGGAATGCTTAGGGAGCGCGCCGCCGTAGGCGCGGACGTTGCGGCCTCACGGTATCCTGGCCTCGAAGACTTCGAGGACGCGGGCGTCCGGTTGGCCGAGCGGCGCCTCGGCCCCAGGGACCTCATCTTCGCCCCAGGCGACCCCGACGGCCGGCTCTACTTCTTGCTCGAAGGCACCGTGCGCCTGTACAAGATCTACGGCGGGCACAAGGAGGCCACGGTGGCCCTGCTCAAGGACCGGGGCGTCTTCGGCGAGCTCGGGCTGACGGAGGGTTCCAGGCAGAGCGCCTTCGCCGAGGCGCTTACCGGCGTCCGGATCGCCGTGGCGCGCAAACCCGTGCTCGTCGAGGCCATAAAGCGCCACCCGGCGTTCGCCATGAAGCTGTTCTCCTCCTTCTCCGAGCGTCTCAAGCAGTCGGACGAGGCGATAGAGAGCCTGCTCAGCAGGGAGGTCTCGGCTCGGCTGGTAACGCTGCTCCTGAACCTCGGCGACCGCCTGGGGGAGACCACCGGGTCGGGAACCATCCTAAACGTGCGCCTCACGCACCAGGACCTGGCGAACATGATCGTCTCAACCAGGGAGGCCGTCTCCAAGGTGATGAGCGAGCTCCAGCGCGACGGCCTCATCGAGGTGCGGAACCGCAGGATATGCCTCGCCCCGCGGCTGGCGGAGGACGGCCCCAGCCTGCCCTCCCGCGCAGCCCTGTGAGCGCCGCCCCGGGCGTCCGACGGCCGGTCTCGGACCGGCCGTCTTCTCCCGACACTCTGGTACACGAGTGCCGCCCTCCCTTCCCCGACCTTTCCCGCGTCGTCGGGGTTGCCTTCGTGTCGTCGCCGGCGGGTAGGTGGGAGCGCGCCGTTAGCGCGTAGCAAAACTACGCCGTAGAATCCACGTTGCAGGGCAACCGGAGCGGTGCCGTCAGGAGCCCCATGAAGCTCGAGAGGCCGCACTTCGAGGTCTACGCCGTCAGGTACGCGACCCGCGAGGCGCGCAGCGGCGAGCACTTCCACGGCCACGATCCGCACGACGTCCCCATGCCCATGGACTACTTCGTATGGGTGGCCGTCTCCGACGAGCACACCGTGGTTATCGACGCTGGCTTCAACGCCGAGGTTGCCGCCAGGCGCGGGCGGGAGCACCTTCGGTGTCCCACGGAGGGTCTCGCGGAGTTGGGCGTGGATGGCGGGCGGGTTCCGCTCGTGATCCTCACCCACCTCCACTACGATCACGTCGGCAACCTCGAGAAGTTTCCCGCGGCCACCTTCGTGGTCCAGGATGAGGAGATGGCGTTCTGGACGGGCAGGTACGCTGGCAGGCCGCACTTTCGCGGGATGGTCGAGCCTGAGGACGTGCTCCACCTCGTTCGGGGGAACTTCGCCGGCCGGCTGCGCTTCGTCGCCGGCAGCGAGGAGGTGGTGCCTGGCATGGAGGTCCACCGGGTCGGGGGCCATTCGCGCGGGCTGCAGGTCGTCAGGATCGGGACGCCCCGGGGCGCAGTGGTCCTCGCCTCGGACGCCGCTCACTTCTACGCTAACAT
Source organism: Rubrobacter sp. (assembly GCA_035264945.1). Taxonomy (GTDB): domain Bacteria; phylum Actinomycetota; class Rubrobacteria; order Rubrobacterales; family Rubrobacteraceae; genus Rubrobacter_D. The sequence continues at coordinate 22,880 of DATFPF010000041.1, read as the reverse complement.
AGAGGAGGACCGCCCTTCCAGCATAGTCGCGGACCTCGCTCAGATGTACGGCGCCTTCGACCTCGTGCGCTCCCTCGCCGACTCCCCGGCGCACGTGGTGCCGGGCCACGACCCCCTGGTGATGGAGCGGTTTCCGCCGGCAAAGGAGGGACTTGAAGGCATAGCGGCCCGTATCGCCTAGCCGCGAGGCGGGTACACCGTACCGGATGATGGTGAGGCGCGAGCACGGGCGGCCACTATGGGCGTACCGCACGTAGGACGAAGAGGAGGGTTTTCGCGCGATGGAGCAGGATTTGCGACTGCAGGAGCTAACCGCCGGAGAGGTGCGGGGTTTGATCCGCGACGACGAGTACGCGGGGCCGACGAGCGGGCTTGCCCCCGGCTTCGTGCAGGCGAACCTCGTGGTTCTGCCCGCCGAGTACGCCTTCGATTTCCTCAAGTTCTGCGTGAGGAACCCGAAACCGTGTCCCATCCTCGAGGTTACCGAGGCAGGGGACCCGAGGCCCGTGGTCACGGCCCCGGACGCGGACCTCCGTACCGACGTTCCGAGGTACCGGGTCTACGAGAACGGCGAGCCCGTCGAGGAGCCCAGGAGCATCGAGCACCTCTGGGGGGACGACCTCGTAGCGTTCCTCCTCGGGTGCAGCTTCACGTTCGAGACGGCGCTGGTCGCGGCGGGCTTGCGGGTGGCGCACGCCGAGCAGGGCAGGAACGTTCCGATGTACGTCACGGGCAGGGATTGCGTGCCCTCGGGCCCCTTCGCCGGGCCGATGGTGGTCAGCATGCGTCCCTACCGCGCCGACGAGCTGCCTTTGGTGGTTAGCGTCTCCGGGCGCTACCCCTCGATGCACGGCGCCCCGGTGCACGTCGGGGACCCGGGGGCGCTCGGGATCTCGGACCTCGCAAACCCCGAGTTCGGGGACCCCGTCGAGATCGCCGAAGACCAGCTACCCGTGTTCTGGGCCTGCGGGGTCACGCCCCAGGCGGTCGCCATGAAGGCGAGGCCGCCTATGATGATCACCCACAGCCCCGGCCACATGTTCGTAACCGACCGCCTCCACTCCGAGTACGAGATCTAGCCCGCGCAGGCGGCACCACGGCGCCTACCTGGAGCCGGAACTTCCGGCGTGGGCCTCGACGGTAGGCTCGATGCCCTCGGCCCCCGTTACCTCCCGCCAGGCCTCGAAGCCCTCCTGGAAGGCCACGACGCCGGCCTCGGGGAGGGAGATCTCTATGGCCTCAAGGATCTCCTCCTTCGAGAGGCCGAGGTCGAGGGCGACCCGGATGTGGCTCTGGATGTGCCCCTTGCTCGCCCGCATCACGGTAAGGCTGAGGATGAACAATAGCTCCTTGGTCTTGCGGTCGAGCGTGCGCTCCTTGAGGTAAGCCGCCTCGACGAGGCCGTTGGACGCCTGCAATACGTCGTAGTCCTGGGCGGCCATCACCTTGTGGTAGTCGAGCACGTAGCCGCGCTTCTCGACCATCCCGTCGACGTAGGCCTGCTTCTCTTCCTGCGTTGCCATGCCTCTCCCTCCTTTAGAGTCCTACGCGTTGCGAAGCCCGGTCTCACCCTGCTCGAGCTCCTCGAGCACCGGGATCAGGTACTCCCGAAACCGCGGGTAGTTCTCCGCCATCGGGAAATGCCCGATGCCCTCCATCTTACGGAACTTCGCCCCCGGTATGGCGTCTGCGGTCGCCTCCGACTCCCGCGCGGTGCACGCGTAGTCGTACTCGCCGGTCAGCAGGTAGACCGGGCACCTGCGGGTGTCTATCTCGCCTTCGCGCCCGCGCAGGTCCCAGTCCACGCTGTAGAAGTACGTGTCACCCCGGTAGATGCCGGGCCCGCCCTGGCTGTAGGTCCACCACACCTCGCGGCGGGAAGGCTCGGGGCTCTGGGGCGCCATGAGGCCGTACGTCCACGAGGCAGCCACCGCCGAGCCATCCACGTCAGGCATCACCGACCAGTCGAGGAAACGGCCCTCTATCTTGCTCGCCCCTTCGAGCCCGATCACCGCCCCCATCTCCCCGCCGTGGAGACGGGCCAGCTCGAGCACTACAGCCCCGCCCATCGAGCACCCGAGGACGACGGGCCGTTCCAGCCCCATCGCCCGGACGAAGGCCATTACCGCGCCGACGTAGGCCTCGCGGGTGAGCAGGTACTCCACTTCCCACCAGCCCTCGGGTGGCAGCGAGCGCCCGTGGTGGGGCAGGTCGAAGGCTAGGACTCGCCACCGGGAGGTTACCTCCGGATCGCACATCAGGTGCCGATACTGGCGAGAATCGGACCCCGCGGTGTGCAGGCAAACGAGGGGCCTGCCGCTCCCGGCCTCCTCGAAAAAGACGCGGGCCCGCCCGCCCGCGGTATCGAGGTAGACGTACCTTCCGGTTATCGGGTCGAACTCAGGCACTACCGGCCCCGAGGCGCCGCGCGAGGTCGAACATCCTTCCGAGCGCCCGCAGGTGGCGGACGAAGACCCTGCGGTCTCCCTCTATGCCGAACGAAGGCACGCGGCTGTTCATGGCGAGCACGTCCGTGTAGAAGGGCGGCGGCACCGGCTGCAGGAACGTCCTCCAGTCTTCGAGCGTCCCGCGGAGGGTGACGCCCCACGAGGCGCCGAGGTCGGGTTCGGGCACGATGCCCGCTATCCTTCCCGCCCGGACTAGGAGCAAGACCAGCTCGTCGTCCACGGCGAGGGCGAGATCCAGGTCGCACCACCGGCCGATAACCCCCATCTCCGCGTCCGCGGCGACCACTTCGCGCAAAGTCTCGAACCACTCCCTTCTGGGGAAGCGAGGCTGCGAGGCCGTCACCCGACCCGCCTCCCGTTCCGGCGCGGACAGACGCCGAAGGTGCGCGGGGATGCCCCCCCGTCCGGCTCCGCGCCTCCGCCGGTCCCTGGTGGGCTACAGGTAAAGCGGCGCGTCCGGCGGCCGACGGGCGGCGGGCTCACGGTGCCCCGGTTTCCGCGTCGCCGGTCCCGGTCAGGTCCTCCAAAAAGGCGTAGATCTCCGTGTGGTTCCGGGCGCCGTTTCCCTGGGCCACCGCGGCCTGCCAGACCTGGGCGACGGTCGAGCCGATGAGCATGGGGAAGTCGATCTCCGCGGCGGCCTCGAGGGCTATCTTCAGGTCCTTGCTCATCAGGGCGGTCGCGAACCCGTCGTCGAAGGACCGGTCGAGGATGTAGCTCGGGAACTTGACCTCGGTCGAGTAGCTCCTGCCGTTGCTGGCGTTGATGACCTCGACGAACATCTCGGGGGAGAGCCCTGCCCTCTCGGCGAGGATCACGGCCTCAGCCGCGCTCGCCAGCGTCGTCGCGGAGAGCAGGTTGTTGAGGGCTTTGGTCAGGTGGCCGGCGCCGTGGTCCCCCAGGAAGAAGACCTGGCCCCCGAACGCCCGCAGGATCGGCGCGCACCTCTCGAAGACCTCGCGCCTGCCCCCCACCATCACCGAAAGCGTCCCCTCCCTGGCCTTCATCACCCCGCCGCTTACCGGCGCGTCGAGCATTTCGATCCCGGCCTCCGCGAGCTTGGCCGAGATCGTCCGCGTCGAGGAGGGCCTGGAGCTAGACGTGTCGATCACCACCTTGCCGGGCGAGAGGCTTCCGAGCAGGCCCTCCTCCCCGAGCACTACCTCCTCGACCACCGCCGAGTTGGGCAGGGAGAGGAGCACAACGTCTGCGACGGAGGCGAGCGCCCGTGGGCTCGTCGCCGGTTCGGCGGCGGTGTCCCCGAGCCTGGCCACGGCCTCGCGTCCTACGTCGTAGACGGAGACCTCGTAGCCTTCTTTGATGAGCTGGCGGCACACGGGCTCGCCTATGTTGCCCAGGCCGATAAGGCCAAGCTTGGGCTTCATACGCCCCCCTCTAGCCAGATTGCCCGCCGGCCCGTTCGTGCCTGGATCTGCCCGCTTGCGGCCGCCTACCCGGCGTTGCGCCCTGGGGCGCCCTGGGGGGCCGTCGCGCGGTCGTCCGCGGCCCCGTCCTCGGTCCCGGCGGCCTCCTCGTGGAAGTCCACGTCCTTCGTCTCGGGGCCCCACGCCGCGCCGGCGAGCATGAGCAGGGCGCCTATCACCAGCAGGGGCAACGGCGTGTACTTGAAGGGCATGAAGCTCGCGAGGCCGGCCTGGTAGAAGGCGTAGAACGCCGGCGGGATGACCGCCAGGCTGTAGCCGAGGCCGAAGCCAGAGGCCCTGACGCCGGTCCGGAAGCGCTCGTTGATGTATGTGGTCGTGAGGCCCCACGGCGAGGTCACAACTACAACTATCGCCGTGACGAAGAGGATCACCGCGAAGATGTTCCCCGGGGCCGTGCTTATGAGGAGGTAGAAGAGCAGCGTGCCCACCGTTCCCATCGCGGCGGCGTTCGCTATAAGGTAAGGGCGGCGCCCTACCCGCTGGCTGATCACGCCGGCCGCCATGTAGCCACCGACCAGGATCAGGAACGCCACCGAAAGGGTGATGGTGAGCTCCGTCGCTGACAGCTTGAGCTCTGAGGTGAGCAGGCCCGGCAGCATGGCCGAGGCCGTGTACAGCGTCAGCCAGAAGCCGGCCATCATCACGAAGACCTGCATGAAGCTCCACAGGTTCTGCCCCCTGAAAAGCTCCTTGAGGGGCGACTCGCTTCCCCCGGACTCCTCGAAGACCTCGGACTCGTGCACCGAGCGGATGTAGTAGACGACGAGGACGAAGGCCATAAGGCTCCCGAGTATGAACGGTATCCTCCATCCCCACTGAACGTAGGGCGAGTTCAGGCCACCTGCAGGTATGAACTGGAGCAGGATCAGGGTGAGTATGGAGATGGCGGCGTACGCAAGCGGGTAGCCGGTCATGATCAGCGCCCCGTAGAAACCACGCTTCTCCTTGGGCGAGTACTCCATCGCAAGCGGGCTCGCCGCCGTGTACTCGCCGCCGAGGAAGATGCCGTCGACGAACCGCAGCAGGATGAACAGGATGACGGCCCCTATGCCCCACTGCTGGTAGCCGGGCAGCAGGGCGATCAGGCCGGTCCCCACCGCGAACCCCGACACGGAGATGATAGTCGTCCGCCTGCGCCCGATCTTGTCGGCGTAGTGCCCGAAGATGAAGGCCCCCAGGGGACGCCCGATCAGGGTCGCCGCGAAGATCGAGCCGCCCACTATCGCGGTCGCCGAGGCGCCGAGATCCGGCGACACGAAGTAGATGAGGGCTGGCGCGAGCACCACGATGGGCAGGTAGATGTCGAACATGTCGACGAAGAACCCTAGCCAGGCCCCCCGAATGGCAGATCTTGCGTTGGGGTCCAGCGTTTCCTGTCCCCGGCCGGCCGCTGCGTGTGCCATATCCCTCTCCCATCGATGCCCCGCCGCCACGAAGGACGGCGGAGCTAGTTTCCCCTGTTGCTACTTATATCGTGTTCTAACGCCCCGGTCAAACGCGCCCGGACGACCGCCGCCGACCGCGCCACGCGTCTAACCCCCGAAGCGCAGTCCCGGCTCCCCCTCCGGCGCCAGTTCGCGCACGAGGCGGCGGCGGTTAGTGGCGCGGCCGCTCCTCCGGGTCGATCTTGGTCAGGACACGGCCGTGCCAGTACGACACACCCGACTACGGGGTCGAGAGAGGGCCAACGTTTATCCCGTTACCAGGTGGTCCATCCGCCGTCGAGGGGGTAGACGGCCCCCGTGATGAAGCTCGAGCTGTCGGAGGCCAGGAACACGACAAGGTCCGCTATCTCCGCGGGTTCGGCCATCCGGTCGAGGGGCGTGCGGTCGGTTATCGCTTTTTTGAGGCCCTCGTTCTGCTGCAGGCCGGACGTGAGGTCCGTGGCCACGTAGCCTGGGGCAACGGTGTTGACCCTGATGCCGTACCTGGCCCAGTCGAGCGAGAGGGTCTTGGACATCCCCGCCAGCCCAGCCTTGGAGGCCGTGTAAGCCACCAGCCGCGGGTCGCCCACTATGCTGTTGATCGAGCCTATGAGGACTACGGAGCCGGGCCTGCCCTCGGGGATGAGCCGGCGGGCGAAGGCCTGCGCCGCGAGGAAAGCCCCGGTGAGGTTGGTCGCGATTATGGCATCCCAATCGTCCTCTTCGACCTTCTCGGCAGAGGCGTACACGGGGCTTATGCCCGCGTTGTAGACCAGCACGTCCGGGACGCCGGGGTGCGGCCCGAACTCCTCTACTACCTCGCGGATCCTGGCGCGGTCGGTGACGTCGAGGGCGTGGCCGCTTACGGGCCGCCCGTGGGCCTCGGCGATGGATGATGCGACCTCGGAGGCCGTGTCGGCGCTTCTCGCCGTCAGGCCGACCTCGGCGCCGAGCTCCGCGAAACGGTCGGCGATCGCCCGGCCGATCCCGCGGCTGCCCCCGACGACCAGCACCGCCTTCCCCTGCACGTTCGCTATGCTCAACTTCGTCCCCGCTCTCCCGTCCGGCCGAGAACTAGCCGACCCGTTTTGCCTGCCCCGTCCACTCCTTCTCACGCAGCACGAACTTCTGGATCTTGCCCGTCGAGGTCTTCGGCAGCTCCCCGAACTCGACCGCCGCCGGGGCCTTGTAGCGGGCTATGTGCTCCTTGCAAAAGTCTATGATCTCCTGCTCGGTAGCCTCCTCGCCGGGCTTGAGGGCGACGAAGGCCTTGGGGCGCTCTCCCCACTTCTCGTCCGGTATGGCGACGACGGCGCACTCGAGCACGGCCTGGTGCTTGTCTATCGCCTGCTCTATCTCAATGGATGAGATGTTCTCGCCGCCTGAGATTATTACGTCCTTGCTCCTGTCCCGGATCTCGATGTACCCGTCCGGGTGCCAGACGGCGACGTCGCCGGAGTGGTACCAGCCGCCCTTGAACGCCTCTTCCGTCGCCTCCTCGTTCTCGAAGTAGCCCTTCATCACGGTGTTGCCGCGGGTAATGATCTCCCCGAGGGTCTCGCCGTCGCGGGGGACGTCGTTCATCTCCTCGTCCACGACCCTGACGATGTGGGAGTTGACGTGGGCCTGCCCCTGCCTGCTGAGTTTCTCTGCCTTCTCCTCTATGGACAGGTCCTTCCAGTCCTCCTGCCAGGCGCAGATGCTCGTCGGCCCGTAGGTCTCGGTTAGCCCGTATAGGTGGATGGGGTGTATGTTGAGGTCCTCGAACTGGCCGAGAAGCGTCGGCGAAGGGGGGGCTCCCCCGATGGCGGTGCTGATCTCCCACCCCATCCGGTGGGCCCGCTCGTGGTTGACGAGCCCGATCTGCACGGTGGGCGCGCCGCAGTAGTGGGTGATCCCCTCGGAGTCGAAGAGGTCCCAAATCCTCTCCGGCTCTACCTTCCTCAAGCAGACGTGCGTGGCCGCCATGGACGTGACGCCCCAGGGGAAGCACCACCCGTCGCAGTGGAACATCGGGAGGATCCAGAGGTACACCGAGCGCGAGTTCATCTCCATGGCCGTCGCGACCCCGAGGCCGTTGAGGTAAGCCCCCCTGTGGCTGTACATTGCCCCCTTGGGCTTCCCCGTGGTCCCGGAGGTGTAGTTTATGGCGATTGTCTCTTCCTCATCCTCGAGCACGCCGGGCACGGCCTCAGCGGAACCCTCGGCAAGGTAGTCCTCGTAGGGGTCGCCGGGCTCGCCTGTGTCGTCTATGCGCACCGTCTCGATGCCGGAGGTGTCCAAAGGCTCGACAAGCTTCTCAAGCTCCGCGTCCACGAAGAGCATCTTCGAGCCAGAGTGCTCCAGGATGTGGCCTACCTCCTCCGAGCTAAGGCGCGTGTTTATCGGCACAAGGACGTACCCGGCCGCGGGCACCGCGAAGTGCGCCTCCAGAAGCGGGGGGATGTTTGGGGCGAGGAAGGCGACCCTGTCCCCCTTCCGGAGCCCAGCCTCGCGCAGCCCGGAGGCAAGTCGGTTTACCCTCTCCTCGAACTCCCTGTAGGTGTAGCGCCGGTCCCCGTGCACGACAGCCACCTTGTCCGGGAAAACGTAAGCGCTGCGCCTCAGAAAGCTTACCGGCGTAAGCTCCGTCCTGTAGACCTTCTCCTGCTGTTCCTGCCCCATCGCGGCTCCTTCTTCTGTTGTCTGCGCTACATCACCCGTAAGCCCCGGCTCGGGCGGTCCCGACGTCGTGCGCCCGATCGTTCGCGGGGCGGTTCTCCGGCGCCGCGTCCCCGGGCCCGCTACCCTGAGCGGATCTCCAGCCAGTTCTTCACCTGCGGCCAGAGGTTCTTCCTGGCCCCCCGGCCGGTCAGCAGCCCCACGTGCCCCGCGTCGAGGACAATGAACTCCTTGTCCTCGCTGCTTATTAGGTCCATCACGGCCTCGGCCTGGGGCAGGAAGACGAGGTGGTCCTTCTTCCCTGCGAGGTTCAAGAACGGCATCCTTATGTTGGAGAGGTCGACGCGGCGCCCGCGAAGCCGGATCTCCCCCTTTACCAGCTTGTTCTCCTGGTAGAAGTCCCGCACCCACTGCTTGTAGGCCGCGCCAGGCATCGGTATTGGGTCGTTGGCCCACTTGTTCATCGCCAGCCACGAATCCGAGAGCCCGTCCCGCGCTATCAGGTCCCACATGGTCACGTTGCTGCCTATGTAGTTGGTGACGGGGTTGAGCATGGCGGTCCCCGCGTAGGCGAACCGCGCCGGGAGGTTACCGTAGGCGTTCACCACGGTGTCGGGGTCGTGGTTCTTCTCGCTGAACCACTGGCCGTAGAGGCCCGAGTTCTCCGGGGAGCAATCTATGGGCGTGGCCAGCAGGATCAGGTTCTTCAACCCCTCGGGCATGAGCGAGGCGTACATGGAGGCCATCACCCCGCCCTGGCAGTAGCCGAAGAGGGTAAGCTCCTCGGAGCGTGAGTTCCTGAGGACCTTGCGCACCGCCCGCGGTATGTAGTCGAGGACGTAGTCTTCGAAGGACATGTCCCTGTCCTCGGGTCCGGGCACGCCCCAGTCGAGCATGTAGACGTCGAAGCCCTCGTTCACGAGGAACTCGATAAAGCTGTTGCCCGGCATCAGGTCGAGGCAGTAGGGGCGGTTGAGCAGGGCGTAGATAAAGAGGATCGGGACCGGGTGCCTCTTCTCCTCATCGGTCTGGTAGTGGTAGAGCTTGGCCTTGTTCCTGGACCAGACGATCTCCTTTGGGGTCTGCCCGGTGTCGATCTGGGCCCCCTCGGCTATTATCCTGAGACCCCTGGCGTACTTGTCGAAAAGGTCCTCGCCACCCGATGGCGCGATGCTTCTCTCCGTCATCCGGCCCCCCCCATCCTGCGCACGTCGTCCACCCCGATCCGGCCCCCCGGCCCGCTGCCCCGGACCTCCCGGAGGTCCACGCCCAGCTCCCTGGCCTTGCGCCGCGCGGCGTCTGTCGCCTCGACGTCCTCCTGCGAGCCCGCCTGCGGATCTCCGCCGTTGGTCGAGTTGCCGAGGGCCGCGAGAAGCTGGTCGAGCTTGCCCTCCATACGCCGGAGCTCGGAGCGGCCGTCGTCGAGCTTCCCCTCCAGCTGCTTTACGCGTCCTTCGAGCGTTTCAACGGCCTCGGCCGTTGCCGGGGTGGCGTGGCCGTGCTCGAAGTCCTCGAACGCCTCCTCCATGCGATCCACCTTCGCGTCGAGGCCGACGACGAGCTCCGCGACCCTTGTGTTGTCCGAGCGGGTGCTGAGCTGGAGGTAGCCGAAGTACTCCTCGGAGGCGCGCTGGAAGACCTGCTCGACGCTCGCGAAGTTCTCCAAAAAGCGGCGCGAATCACCGAGAAACGCCTCGTCCTCGAAGACCTCCCTGATCATCTTCGAGAGCGGCGCGTTGGTTGCGTTGTACCACCTTAGGTAGAGGTCCAGAGGGTCGGTCGGAAGGCCACCCTCGACCATCTCCTTGCGGACGCCCTCCGCCATCTCAGCCCAGTAGGGTGCGAGCCCCGCAAAGATTGTCCCGATGCCGAACGCCCTCCGCCAGGCCCCGGCGGTGGCTTCGGCCCACTGGATCCAGACCTCCTGCGAGCTTTCGGACCGCGCCGGCTTCCCCGCCTCCTCCAGGCCACCGAACCACTGCCTGTAGATACCGAACGGGTCCATGAGGGCTTCCCCGTCGCCCCCCAGCATGCTCGACCACATCCTGGAGTTCGCGTCGTACCATCGTCTCCAGAGATCCGTTGGATGCGTGCCTGCCCGGGACCCCGCCCCTTCCGACATCTTGCCTCCCTCTCTTGCCCACGGCCGAAGTCCATCTCCCCCGTGCAGGACCCATATTGCCACGTATCTGGCACGGTTTCACCAGCCGCCGGGCGAGAACCTCCAAAACCGCGGGCCAGCCTTCTCGCGTTTGCCGGGATCGCCGGAGGGTTTACCCGCGGCTACAGCACCAGGTCGATCAGGTACGGGCCCTGGGATCTCAGCCCGGCGTCGAGCTGGCGGCCGAACTCCTCTATCGTCTCGGCGCGTCCGGCCTCCACGCCCATGGCGCGGGCCATGGCGACCCAGTCGAGCGCCGGGCGATCGAGCTCCATCATGTCGTGGGCCTTTCGGCCGCCGCCGGCGCCCAGGTTGGCCAGCTCCCACTTGAGGATCGCGTACGACCGGTTGTCCAGGATTACGGTGGTGACGTCCAGCCCCTCGCGGGCCTGGGTCCAGAGCGCCTGGACCGTGTACATGGCGCTTCCGTCGGCCTGCAGGCAGACCACCTTCCTGTCCGGGCAGGCGACCGCGGCCCCTGTGGCGACCGGCAGGCCCATGCCGATGGCGCCGCCGGTGATCTGGAGGTAGTCGTGCGGGGCCGCCCCCCGCGTCCCGAGGAGGAACGCCGCGGCCCCCGTGAGCGCCTCGTCGACCACGATAGCGCCCTCAGGGAACGCGGCCGCGACAGCGGCTGCCGCGTTGCCGAAGCCTGGCGGTCCGCCGCCAGGGGGCGGCGTCTCCAACTCCTGGGGTGCCGCCTCTTTCCGGGCGTCGAGCTCGTCGGCGAGGGCCTCGAGCGCACCGACCACGTCCTCCGCCGGGGTGGCGAGCGTGCGGACGTCGCACCCCTTCGGGCTCAGCTCGCTCGGTTTTCCGGGGTAGGCGAAGAACGCTACCGGCGCCTTCGCCCCGACGAGGAGCAGATGGCGCGTGCCTTCGAGGGTCGCGAGCGCGTCGTCGACGGGGTAGGGAAGAAAATCTACGGCGACGCGTCCGGCGCCGCGCTCGACCCTGGCGTTGTGGGTCTGGGCGACGAGCCGCGCGCCCGTGCTCGCGGCGATCCTGCCCGCCAGCGTAAGGCCGGGCTCGCGCACCGCCGGGCCACCCAAAAACAGGACCGCGGGCTCGCCGGAGCGCAGGGCCCGGGCGGCCCCGGCAACGGCGTCGGGCGCCGCGGCGGCGCGCGCCTCGACCGGTTCGGGCGGCGCCGGCCCGTCGGCCTCTTCCCAGGAGGCGTCGGCGGGGAGGATAAGGGTCGAGATCCTCCCCGGCGGCGCCAGCGCCGCCGCCACGGCCGCCGCGCCGTCGCGGGCGACCGAGCGGACGTCGGACGAGGTCCGCACCCAGTCCGAGAAGGGCCGCGCCACGCCCTCGACGTCTGCGTTGAGCGGCGCGTCGAACTCCTTGTGGTAAGTGGCGTGGTCGCCGACTACGTTGACCATCGGCGTGTTGGCGCGTCTGGCGTTGTGCACGTTGGCGAGGCCGTTGGCCAGCCCAGGGCCAAGGTGCAGCAGGGTCGAAGCGGGCTTATCCGCCATCCGCGCGTAGCCGTCGGCCGCGCCTGTCACCACGCCCTCGAAGAGGCCGAGCACGCAGCGCAGGCCCTCGACCCTATCGAGGGCCGCGACGAAGTGCATCTCCGAGGTGCCGGGGTTGGCGAAGCAGACCTCGACCCCGGCGCCGGTCAACGTCCTCGCCAGGCTCTCCGCACCGTTCATCCCTTCGCTCCTCCCCTAGCGTGCTGGCGGGTCAAGCATACCAATGTCGCCGGGGGACACGCTCGGGTAAAACCCCCGAAGGACTCAGAAGACGCGGCAGAGGTCCGCGAGCCGCTCCTCGGCCCAGAAGCGCCTTCCCTTGTCTCCCGAGACGAAGGCGACGTGCCCGCCGTGCCGCGGCGTCGCCTTCAAGACCCACGGGTTGTCCGTGGCCCCCGGGCGCAGCAGGGGGCCGCAGGGTACGAGGGGATCGTCCCTGGCGTGGACGATGACGGTAGGCACCCGTATGCGCGGGACGAAGGGGAGGGCGCTCGAGCGGACGTAGTAGTCTTCGGCGCTATCGAAGCCGCCGTGCGGGGCCGTGTACAGCTCGTCGAAGTCGCGGACCGTGCGCAGCCGGTCTAGCCTGCGGGTATCGTAGAGCGCCGGGTAAAGCTCCTTCTTGCGCTCGACGAGCCGGCGCAGGCTGAGCACGAAGGCCCGGTGGTACGGGCGGTTCGGGGCCCTCTCGATGTTCCTAACCGTCTCCTCCAGGTCAACCGAGGGCGAGACGGCGCAGACGCCCACGAGCGCGTCCGGGGCCCTATCCCCCATCTCGCCGGCCATCTTCAGCGCCAGGTTCCCGCCCATCGAGAAGCCCGCGACGATGATGCGCCTGAGACCGTCGCGTTCCACGAGCTCGCGCACCACCGCGGCGAGGTCTTGGCTCATCCCGCTGTGGTAGAGCGTGGGCGTCAGGTGCTCCGTCCCCCCGCAGTTGCGCTGGTTGAGGCGGATCACGTCGGCGCCGGCCCCGTATGCCAGTCGCGCGGCGCCGAGGACGTAGGGGGCGTCGGCGCTCCCGCCAAGCCCGTGCACGAGCAGCACGGTAACCCGGTCGGCCCCGTCCTCGTGCAGGCGGCAGCGGGCGAGGAGGCGCACGCCCGGCTCGACCTCGAACTGGCGCATCCCGTCCCCGTGGGCGCGGTAACGCCGCGGCCACGCCCAGCGGGCCAGCGTCTGGGCGTGGCCGTTGCGGAGCAGGGGATGCGGCCGGAAAGGCGCCGCTGCGAGCACGCGCGCGGCCCGGCGCAGGCGGCCTTCGGCGCCGTTCACGCTCGCACCTCGTCCCGCGCTACTGGTCCCTTTCGACGCGGTTCAGCGCATCGTCCCCGGACGTCCGCCCGGGCACGGGCAGTGACACTTCGGGGGGCAGCTCCAGCCTCAGGTCGGCCTCCCGGTCGACGGAGAGCTCGCCCCGCGTCAGCAGGCACGCGAGGACGTGGCCGCCGGCGCTCCTGTCTTCGGTTATGAAGTGGAAGTGGTAGCCGGGGACGTTCAGGCCGCTGGCGTAATCGGGGAAGCGGAAGCCCACCAGGCTGCCCCGCACGTCGCGCAGCTCGAAGGTGGGCTGGTTCCCGACTACCTCGACGAGGGGCGGGTAGGGTTTGTGCTGCCGGGGCACGCTGCGGGTCTTGACGCGCTCGAAGGTCCCGTCCACCCGGACGGCGCAGCAGCCGGCAGTCTCGCCGACGAGCCGGTCCACGTGGGCGCAGAGGCCCGCGAAGTCCATCGGCGCGGGGAGCGTCCGGGGCGGCTCCGGCTCGAAGAACGTAACCACCGCGAACGGCGTCCGCGCCCGGCCTTCGATCTCGTACGCCCGCCCGTCCGACTTTATCTGGAAGAAGTCGCCACCGAGGGCGACCATCTCGCCGTCGAGTGCGTCGAGCGTGCCGAGGCCGAAGTCCCCGCGGTCCTCGAGCTCGCTGAAGCTGACGTCCCCTTCGTAGTTGCCCTCGAGCAGGGCCTCGATAGTCGAGGTCTGGAACAGCGAGTGGTGGGGGCGATCCCTGCCGACCAGGTCCCGCTTCTTGAGGTACTCGACGTGCAGCGCGCCCACCAGCGCGGCGTCTACGGGCATCAGGCTCCTCTCGGGACGTCGGGTAGGGTGCGCGGGGTTACGGATCTTGGCCTGCGCGCCGCGATGCTACCCTGGCTCTCCGCGGATGACCGGCAGGCCGACCTACCCACCGGGACCGTGGCGCGGCCTGCGCCGCTCAGAGAGGACGGGGCGAGCACGGAGCGGTTCGCCATTCGGCCCGTGCCGAACGCGGAGGCGTCGTTAGCCGAAGGCGGCGACGCCGGCCTCAGCCACCTCGTGGTCCTCGTCCACCGTGCCCCCGCTCACCCCTATCGCGCCGACCACGTCGCCATCGCGCATCAGCGGGATGCCGCCGGCAAAGATGACTATGCGGCCGCCGTTTGTGGTGTTTATGCCGAAGAGGGGCTGGCCTGGCTGGGCCATCTCGCCGATCTTCCTCGTCGTGAGGCCCCTCCCGGCCGAGGTGAAGGCCTTGTCTATGGCGATGTCGGTGCTCGCCACCCAGGCCCCGTCCATCCGGTGGAAGGCCACGAGGTTCCTTCCGGCGTCCATCACGGCTATGTTCATCGGCTGGCCCATCTCCCTTGCCTTCTGCTCGGCGGCAGAAAGGATCCTCTGAGCCTCTTCGAGCGTGATCACCGCGCTGTTCCCTCCCCGCTTTAGGACACATCGTCTACGACAACCTGCGAGTCCCGCCGATCCATCATAGCCCATCATGACGTTCCTCTAGTCCGTCTGCCTACCCGCCACGGTTCGGACGGGCCACCGGTAGCACTCCCCCGGGAGGCCAGGCCATCGGACCGGCTACCGCCGCGAGGGCGTCCCAACCGGCCTACGGGCGCGAAAGCTACGGCGAGGCATCTCCCCGCGCCGTGCCCGTCGCGGGATCATGGTCAGGTAACCGGGGCTCCCTCAGCGGCTGCTCGATGGCTCGTATCCGAGTTCCCTGAGCCCATCGGCGATCTTCCCGTAGCCTTCGTCGTTGGGGTGCACCCCGTCCTGGCTAAGGCCTCCTGCGCCGAGGCGGATCTCGACGTGGGGTATGCCGTTGTCGTCCGCCGACGCCGCGATGTGGCGGTTAACCTCGGCCAGGTAGGGCTCGAAGACCCCTTCCACGCCAGGGGTGTACCCCAGGCCGGCCGTGCGGATGACGGCATCTTCCGTCGAGCTCAGACGCAGGACTTCCCCGCCTATGGCGTCCCAGTTCCTCTCGACCGCCGCGACGGCCTCGCGTAGGCATCCCTCGTTATCCGGCCCGCCGCAGGTGCCGTCCTCGTAGGCCCGGCCCGCCCGGCCGAGGTCGTTTATCCCTATGTTGAACGTCACGACCTCGGCCCCGCCGAGGGCCCTGCGGGTGGCGGGATCTTTTCGCAAGGCCTCGAGCAACTCGGAGCTGGTCTGGCCGCTCACCCCGAGGTTGACGACGCGGACCCCGGCGCCCGTGTCGTTGCGGAGGTGCTCCGCGTAGCGGTCCACGTAGCCCCGCTCAGCACCCACCCCGGCCGCCAGCGAGTCGCCCAGGGCCACGTAGTCCAACTCGTCGGGGGCGCCTCGCGGCGCCGCGGCGTTACCCCCGGTAGCGGCGGCACGTTCTGGCGCCGTCGTCTCCGGCTGCGCAGTCCCCGCTCGGGGTTCTTCCCTCCCGCGCGCCCCGTCGTCCGGCCCCTGGGAGCAGGCCGCAAGGCCCACCAACAGGGCCATCACCATCAACAGCCTCGGGGACCCGGCCATCCGCCGCCGTCCTCGGAACCTCAGATGTCCCAGAGCCCCCGGTCGACCTCCTCGATGTCCGACCTGACGGAGAGCCTGGAGACCTCGTAGCCGGCCTCCTCGACCGCACGCTTGATGGCCTCACGCTCCTCTTTGCCACCCTCGTAGGAGACGGCCACCACGTTGCCCGGCGGGTTAAGGTCGACGTCCGAGACGTAGTCGAGCGCCCTCAGGGCTTCCCCCAGGTCTTCGAGGGCCCTGTCCTGCTTCTCGGCCGGCCTGTTGACGTAGACGTGCACGTCCTCCACGGTTCTGCCCCCTTCTGCTCGATCGGTTCGGCCTGATGGCTCGCCCAAGGGCCCTATCCGCCCGCACGATACCGGTACGTACCCCGAAGGTTCCCGACACAAGCCCGCGCCGTCCGGGCCGGATCCGAAGGCTCCCCACATCCGGGCCCAATCGTCGCAACCGAATTACACCGCCGCCCATGCCTCGTTCTTTTCGGTTCTTTGGGACGGGCCTCGAATCCTACGCCTGGCCGGGGAGGCTTCGCCTCCGCACCGACGTCGACGCGCAGGAGCATAGGGGGCCAGACAAGGAGATGGGATGCGAGGGCCACTAGCCGTAGTCCCCCGATGTCCTGGCGTGGGTTATCGGCAGCGCGCCGTCGAGGTCCGAGATGAGGTCGTCCACGTCCTCTATGCCGGCCGAGTACCTCACGAGCGACTCGGGGATGCCCATCTCCTCGCGCTCCTGGGCGCTCGACTCGACGTGGCTCGTGGTCGAGGGGGGTCCCACGGTGGTCTCGACGGCCCCGAGGTTGGCCGCGCGGTGCGCGAACTGGAGGCGCGGCAGAAACTCCCTTACCGCGTCGTACCCCCCCACGAGAGAGAAGCTCAGCATCCCGCCGAAGCCACGCATCTGCCTGCCGGCGAGCTCGTGCTGGGGGTGGGACTCGAGGCCAGGGTAGAAGACACGTTCTACCGCCGGGTGCGCCTCCAGAAAGCGCGCCACCTTCAGGGCGTTCTCGTTGTGGCGGCCTACCCGCAACTCGAGGGTCTTGAGGCCGCGGAGCAGCAGGTAGGCGGCGAAGGGGTCGAGGGCGGCGCCGTTGATCTCGCGGTAGTGGTACACCCGCCGCACGAGCTCTCGCGGGCCGCAGACGACCCCGCCCAGGGCGTCCGCATGACCCCCGAGGTACTTGGAGGCGCTGTGGAGCACAAGATCCGCCCCGAGGGCGAGCGGGCTCTGGTTTATCGGTGTTGCGAAGGTGCCATCCACCACGACGATCGCCCCGGCCTCATGCCCGGCCCCGGAGAGCCGTTCTATGTCGACCAGCTTTAGCGTCGGGTTCGTCGGCGTCTCCAGGTACAAAAGGTCGCATCCTTCGGCGACCTCATCTTCGATGGCGCCGTGGTCCGTCGCATCGAGGAGCCTCACCTCCACGCCGGCCCCGGGGAGAAACTCGAGGAAGATCTTGTTCGTCCCGCCGTAGGTGTCCTTCACGGATACCACGCGGTCCCCGGGCCTCAGGAACGCGAGGAGGGTGTTGCTGATGGCCGCCATCCCGCTGGCGAAGCTCGTCGAGTCCTCCGCCCCCTCCAGCGCCCGGACCTTCTCCTCGAAGGCCCTGGTCGTTGGGTTGGTGTTGCGGCTGTAGATGTGCCCCTCGCGCTCGCCGAGGGCGACGGCCGTCCACTCGTCGAGGTCGTCGTAACCGAACGGGATGCTCTGAACGATGGGCACCTGCGTCGCGCCCTCGACGAGGTAGCCCTCCTCTCCCGCCCACACGGCCTTCGTCGCGGGGTGCTCTGCTCCCGATAAGTCCCTCATGGTCTTGCCTCCTCCAGGCGCGTCCCCGCGCCGGCGCACGTCGTCCACCACCCGTGGGTCCCACCACGCCATCATAGCCCATCGTGCCGTTTATCCCGTCTGTTCGCCTCGTGCACGCGCGCCTCGGGGACCCCAGGCACAACGAGCCAACGAGCACGAGAAGGAAGTAGAGACACGGAGCGGCGGCTGAAGAGGTCGAGTCCAGCCGACCGGCCAGCGTTCAGCGGCGCGAGGTTCCGATGCTCTGCGAAGCCTGAGAACGCGGTGGAGGCCGAGCCCCCATGGCCGCCCATCGCCGGCTACGAGAGGGCCGCCCTATAGAGTGATGACAGGCGATCCCCGGCTGTCATCTTGTTGTTCAGGCCAACGACCGGAGTCCGCCGAAGCTGGCATGCTGGCCCGCCGACCAGCACAGTTTGAAGGAAGTGTCCCTCGAACCACTTCGGTAGGCGACCTCCCTTACCTCGGTGCGCCGCGGCGACGGTCGGCCCCGCCGGGGGCAACGGCGGGTACCCGAGGGTGTGACCGGATCGGGTTCTACCGGATGCGGTGCCCGCCTTTGACGTGGACGGGGCGCCCCAGAGTTCGCAGGCTCAAGCACCACGAAACGCAAGATAAGGACGCCCGGCAAGGCGAGGACAGCCGAGGCGAGGACAGCCGAGGCTGCGGGAGGGGTCGTTGCGAAGATCCATCTCGGCGTTGGAGCGCCGGAGAGGGAGGCCGCCGAGTTGGTGGCCGGCCCTCAGTGTCCCAGCAC
This sequence comes from Rubrobacter sp., assembly GCA_035264945.1. GTDB lineage: Bacteria > Actinomycetota > Rubrobacteria > Rubrobacterales > Rubrobacteraceae > Rubrobacter_D. The sequence goes on along the minus strand of DATFPF010000041.1, from coordinate 4,899 downwards.
CAGCACTACCGCCATGATCGCGAGTCCCATACCACTCAGGAGATCCGGGCGGATGGGTATGAAGCGGGCGACGAACCCCCCGAGTTGGAGGCCGACGAACGTCGTCAGGGCCGTCATAGTCCCAAACACCGCTGCCGTGGCCACGGGGGGAAAGCCAAGCATCCCAAGGCCGGTGCCCGCGAGCAGATTGTCCAGGCTCAGGGATAGAGGAATACCAAAGAGAACCCAACGCTCATCCAGTTCCTCCGGTGCCTCGGTCTGCAGGCTCCGAACGACGAGGTATAGGCCGAAAACGAGCAGGACGATCGGCCCAACGAGGTCCGCCACTTCACCGATTTCCTCCCCGAAGTAGCGACCGATCAGCAGGCCTATAAGGGGCGAGAAACCATCCCACAACCCGAACACCACCGCGATCCGGAGTGCGCGGCGCCAGCTGAGCTCGAAAGCCCCGAGCGCTATCGCCAACCGGGCGTTGTCCAGGCTTAGCACGAAACCGAGGAAGAGAAGCGATAACAGGGTCACGACACACTCCTTTCAGGCTCTAAGCCGCCGGTCGGTGGGTAGTGGCTGTTGTTCTTGCCATCCCGGCGTCCACGATAGCGGACCGGGCACGGGCCGGATCTGCGCGCGGGCAGGTACACCGCGCGATAGTCCCTATGCACGGCGGACCGTACGGACACGGGGGATGAGCTCTCCTTCACCTTGCTCCGCGTCCTCGTTGGCGGCCCGGACCGCCTCGGCCACGAGCCGATGGTCGGTCGAGAGGTGGCAGACCGGATCTGTGCGCGCGGCATCGCCGGTGAGCTGAAACGCCTGGCAGCGGCAGCCGCCGAAATCGATCTCGCGTCGATCGCAGCTCCTGCACGGGTCCGGCATCCACTCCGTTCCCCGGAAGCGTTGGAAGAGGGGCGACTCCTCCCAGATCCAGGCCAGCGAGCGCTCGCGCACGGTGGCCCTTGGAAGTTCGAGGGTGTGCGCCGCGGGGCAGGGAAGAACACCCCCGGTGGGCGTCACCGTCAGCTGCCGCCGGCCCCAGCCGCCCATACACGGCTTGGGGTACTTGCTGTAGTAATCGGGGATTACGTAGATGATCTGCATCTTCCCCCCCAGGCGCTGGCGTGCGGCGCGTACCTCCGCCTCCGCCTGGTCGAGCTGAGCCCTGCTGGGCAGCAGGGCCTCGCGGTTGCGCCAGGCCCAGCCGTAGTACTGGGTGTTGGCCAGCTCGATCCGATCGGCCCCCAGCTCCTCGGCCAAATCGAGCATGCGGCCGACCCTGCCTATGTTGTGGCGGTGGATGACCACGTTCAAAGTGAGGGGCCAATCCATCCCCTTGACCATGCGGGCCGCCGCGACCTTGGTTTCGTAGGAAGGCGTGCCGGCTATGCGGTCTGAGAGGTCCGGCTCGTCGGCCTGGATGCTTATCTGCACGTGGTCGAGGCCGGCTGCCTTTAGCCCTTCCGCCCGCCGGGGCGAGAGGCCCAAAGAGCTAGTGATGAGGTTGGTGTACAGGCCCAGATCTCGGGCGGTGGCCACGAGTTCTTCGAGGTCGCGGCGCTGGAGCGGCTCGCCGCCCGAGAGGTGAAGCTGCAGTACGCCGAGGTCCCGCGCCTCGGTAAGCACCCGTTGCCAATCCGCCGTGGTCAGCTCCTCGCGGTAGTCCGCGAGGTTGAGCGGGTTGGAGCAATACGGGCAGTGGAGCGGGCACTTGTAGGTGAGCTCGGCCAGCATGCCGTAAGGCCTATTCATCGCCAAGCTCCACCCATCGCTTGGCGGCGAGGCGGGCGAGGAAATCCCGCACCTCGTCGCCGGCCACGCGGTTGTACCGTCCGCGCAACTCCTCAACGATCTCGACAACCGTCCGCTCCCCATCGCACAGGCCCAGGATGGTGGCGCCCGTCTCGTTCAGGACCAGCACTCCTTCCGGTGCCAGCAGCACTTGCCGCTCTCGCACGGGGTCCCACTGGAGGCGGACCAGTCGCGCCAGGTGAGGCCGGTTCGTAGACAGCACCGCGATGCTCATGTCACCTCCTGCGCCGTTGTGCACCTACGACCGCAGGCCGTGGCGCTCGCCCGGTGACCGGCCCGACACCATCGGAAGTCGGGCGGCAAATCCATTGCCCCGTACGCGGCTCTCCGGTCGATGTGATCAATCGTCCCCCTGTCGCGTGCTGTCCGGGTACGCCCTGTCGGTTGCGTCCAACATGCTCCACAGCACGTCACATTTAAAGGATAACGCAGCCACGGCCCGCGCCTGCTCGTCCGGTGTCCTGCAGCGCTCCATAACCACCTCCAGGGCGTGATCCGAGTCGCGCGGGGCCTGGGTGAGGCGGGCGCGGAAATAGTCGAGCCCCGCGGGGTCGATCCAGGTGTAGTAGCGCTCGAACGCGGCGAGTCGCTCCGCCATAAGATCCGGCGCGAACAGCTCGGTGAGCGACGAGGCCACGGCGTCGACCCAAGGACGGGTTCGCGCGAAGTTGACGTAGGCATCGACGGCGAACCGCACCCCGGGCACGACGTGCCGCTCGTCCCACATCTCCTCGCGCGTCAGCCCCGCCGCCTCCCCCAGAAGCAGCCAGGCCTCGATTCCCCCCTCCCCTTCCGCCGTTCCGTCGTGGTCGTGGATGCGCCGTATCCACCGCCGGCGTACCTCACGGTCGGGGCAGTTGGCGAGGATGGCGGCGTCCTTGCGCGGGATGTTCTCCTGGTAGTAGAAGCGGTTGGCCACCCAACCCTGGATCTGCCGGCGGCTCAGGCGTCCCTCGTTCATCCTCGCGTGGAACGGATGCCTGCTGTGGTAGCTCTGCGACTGGGCGCGCAGGGCCCCGACGAAGGCGTCTGTATCGGATATCACCAATCTAGATCTCCATCTCTAGCCCGTCCGCCGCCACTTCCAAACCGCTCTCCTCGACGACGCGCCGCTCCGGCGAGTCCTCCAGCAAGATGGGGTTGGTGTTGTTGATGTGGATGTAGATCTTGCGCTCGATGGGGAGCGAGGCCAGCCGCTCCAGGCTGCCGTTGGGACCGCTGATCGGCAGGTGCCCCATCTCGCGCGACGTTTTGGCGGCGATGCCGAGCCGGATCAGCTCGTCGTCCTGCCAGCAGGTCCCGTCGAAGAGCAGGCATGTACAGCCTTCGAATTGTGCAAGCACAGATGCCGTCAACCTCTGCGCGCCCGGTACGTACACCAGGATCCGGCCGGTGTGCCCGTCGGTGATCCGGTACCCCACCACGCCCTCTCCCCCCTCCCCGGTCCCGAAACGCGCCAGCTTGTCCGTTGGAACGCCGAAGGCCCGGTACGACAATCCGTCCGCCAGCGTCACCTCTATCCCCGTGGCGACCGGACGCCACCCGACGCGGGCGTAAGCGCCGAGCGTCTGGAGCAGGGATGTGCCCCCGCGAAGCGTCTCGTGAACCTCCGCGGTGGCATGTACCTCGAGGTCACCAGCCTCTCGCAGCAACAGCAGGCCGAGCGTGTGATCCAGCTCGGCGTCGGTGAGCAGCACGGCCTGCAGCGGAGAATCCCTGACCCCGCGTGGGTGCAGGGCCGGGAAGGACTCGATCTGAGCGCGAATATCGGGTGAAGCATTGAGCAGGAACCAACGCCGGTAGTCGGCGCTCACCGCTACCGACGACTGGGTGCGCGGACGGCAGGGCCGCGAGCCGTCGCGCACGGCCCGACACCGGGGGCAGCCGCAGTTCCACTGCGGAAAACCTCCTCCCGCCGCCGCCCCGAGCACGCGCACCCACACACCCATCCTCCATCCATTTACCTCAGTCATTCTCCCTGGAACAGGCAGAGAAGAAGGCGCCGGACCATTCAGCCCGGCGCCTCATCTCCGACTATTCCGAATCCGGCCAGATACCGGCGTACGCGGTCACCTCAGCGCTGGTCCCAATTTCCTCGAACTCGGGCGTCTCCCACTTCTGGAGTTCCATGGCTATTACCTCCTCTCGTTCGGACTTTATCGTTCGGGCTCATCGTACGCTGGGGGGCGTAACGCCCCCCAGCGTACCAGACGACGGTGCTTATTCCTCCGGCAGCGCGAAAACGAAGATAGCGGAACCGTGGGGGCCGCCCATCATCCCGGGCAGGAACCCTTCGACCCAAGCGCCCCAGCCGACCGGCACGGCTATGTACTGCCTTCCGTCAATGCTGTAGGTCGTTGGGCTGCTGTGGTGGCCGCTTCCACACTGGAACCTCCACAAATGTTCCCCGGTGCGCGCATCTAATGCGTTTAGATAACCCGAGGGTTCGCCCGCGAACACGAGGTCGCCGGCCGTGGTGAGCACCGACGCACACATCGGAAGGTCGGTTTCCCACCTCCAGACCTCCTCGCTCGTGGACGCGCTGAAGGCGCTCACGGACCCCTTCATGTCCTGGGAGTCCACGATGACGTGGGCTCCCCAGTAAGGCATGCCCTCCTTGAACTCCCGGCGCCGACGCGCGATGGTCGAACCGGTGTCCTGCACCGGGGCGTAGAAGAGCTCCGTCTCCGGGTTGAAGCACGCGTGCGTCCATTCCTTGGCCCCGGCCGGCCCCGGGTAAAAGTGAACCTCTTCCCCCTCTTTCTCGGGGTAAATGCTCGGCGTCACTTTGCCGTCGGAGTCGATCTCGCCCCAGTTGATGCGATCCACGAAGGGTGTTACCCGGACCAGCTCACCGTTCGTGCGGTCGAGGACGAAGAAGTACCCGTTCTTGTCGAAGTGCCCCAGCAGCTTGCGCCCGTCCTGCTCGAAGAGGATGTTCTCCATGTTGGAGTCGTAGTCCCACAAGTCGTGCGGGGTGTACTGGTAGTGCCATACTATCTCGCCGTTGTCGGGGTTCACGGCGACGACGCTGTCGGTGAAGAGGTTGTCGCCCTCGCGCACTTCTCCGTCGAAGTCGGGCGCCGGGTTGCC
>DATFPF010000040.1:0-10368 GCA_035264945.1 Rubrobacter sp. | reverse complement strand
CGGACGTCCCGGACGAGGGTCCGGAAACGTGACTGTTATACTCGCAGGGTGTCTCGCGGCGCGCGTGGGGGCGTAGCCCAACGGCAGAGGCAGAGGACTTAAAATCCTCACAGTGTGGGTTCGAATCCCACCGCCCCTACTACCAATCGCTTCCCGAATCGTTCCGAGGCCCGTTTTACAACCCACCAAGTAGAACGCTAGCCGAGGGCCGCTTCCACCATGTCCGCGAACCCGTCGCCCATGCCGAGCAGGACGTGACCGTGAGTGTCCATCGTAATGGGGATGCCGAGGAAGTGTTGCTGGTAAGTAGGCCTCTCCGAGAGCGGGACCCGCCCCACCGCTTCGCGAACGCTCGCGGGGTCAAAGCGTTGTCCGCGTGACGACTACCAACCGCGCGTCGCGAGGGGCAAAACGCCGCTGCGGAGCCTCATAGGCGTGCGGCGGCCCCGGTGCCCGGCGGGAGCTCGCGCGCAGCGCATCTTTGTACGGCGGCGCGCCGCCGTAGTATCACCTCGTAGGCCCATCACGGAGATGGGAAAGGTTTTTGAGGGTATCGGCAGCGGTTTACGCGGGTCGCGGACGTGGGCTTCGGAGAATCAACCTTCTGGGACCTACGGTGAATAAGGCGTCCAGGGCCTACTCGCCGTCGTGTCCTGACTGCTCGATGGCGGCGCTCCTGGTCCCGGGCTCGGCGTCGGGGCGCAGCCACAAAGTGACGTGGGCTGGTTGCACGGTCCTCCTCGCTACCCCAACCAGGTCGCCGCTCAGGGTCTCCAGGTCCGTCTCGTCTCGCAGCCGGGAGCCGAAGGCCTCAAGGGTCTGTGCTGCATCGTACTTCCTTCTGTAGAAGCGGCGGTCCACGAACGCCTGCACCCGTTGACGCAGCGGGTTGAACAGAGCCGCTATGGCGAGGGTGGAGGCGACTATGGCCAGGGTGGACCCCTGGCCGGTGAGGTCGCGGAAGGCGGCCTGCAGGCCGGCCACGCTCCCCACGTAGACCGCCGCGAGAGAGACGGTGAGGGAGCCGTAGACGAGGGCGCGGTTTATGAGGAGGTCTATGTCGTAGAGGCGGTACTTGAGGACCGCGAAGCCCGCGGCGACCGGTATCGCCGTGAGGCTCAGCAGCACCGCGTACGTCACGATGTCCAACCACCACGGTGCGCCCGCGGAAAACCAGGCCTCCTCGGGAAAGAGGAACGTGGTACATACACCGATCAGGTACAGCAGGCCGACGAACGAGGCGGCGAAGGCTATCCATTTGATCTGCTGGCGCTCCTCGCCGCTCGAACGGCGGTAACGCAACACCAGGCTCAGGGCCGAGGCGAGCATGCAAAAGGGCAACAGCGGCAGAACGGCGTACGCGGCGTACGCCACCCGGGGGTGCCCCTCGAGCCCGAAGGGGTTGCGCGTTCCCCCGAGGCTCTGCAACGGCTCGGGGGTGAGCGCGACGCCGACGCTGAGCAGCAAGATCACCGCCCCGGACAGCCAGGCGATAGGAAGCCACCTCTTCGACGGTAGCCGCCCGTCTGGGAACAGCAGGATCAGGTAGGTCCCCAGCAGCCCCACGGTGGGCACCCAAAGCCAGTTGTTTATCCCGGCGATCACCAGCGGGAAGGGGACCGAGTCGGGCCGGGCCACGCCGTAGACGACGTAGTAGTCGCTCATGCCGAGGAACATCCACAACGCACCGACGGCGAGGCAGATCCAGCCTATGGGGTTGCGGGGGTGCCTGGAGGCGATAAGGGCGCCCACGATGGGGAAGGCCAAGAAGAGTCCCCACCCCAACAGGCCGGCAACGCTTAGGTCCGCGCCCCAACTGACTGGCACGTGCGCCGAACGGGCGAGCGCGTAAAGCGGGATGCTGGCCAGGTACAGGGCCGCGGAGAGACCGGCGAGCGCCCACGCGAGCCAAGAGGCGGCGCGCGTGGGCGCCCGGCCGCCTGCCTGATCCTGCTGCCTCGTCCGTCCCGTCACAACGCCACTCTACAGGACTACCGTCTCCCGAACGATACGGCGCCCGTTACGAGGAACGCGTAAGAGACCTGCTCACAAACCGTGGGTTCTCCCGCAAACATGGTGAAGCGGTACGTCCTTCGTCGAACCGCCCCATCGGGCGGCATTTCAGGCCGCCAGGACCCTCGCCCTGAGCAGCCCGAATCCCGCACTTCCGTAACCCTGACGCTTAACGAGCTTGAGCTTGTTCACGAAGCCCTCCACCGGTCCGTTGGACCACGGCTCCGTGAGGCCCGCCCTCACCGCCGGGAGGTCCTTCTTCAGGCCGGTGGCAAATTTTTTCATGGCGGCCGCCTCACACCCGGCGGCCTCCTCCAACCACCCGTCGAGCTTCTCTCCTCGAAGGTCCCTGACCATCCCGGCGAACTCCTGCGTCAAGCGGCGGGCATCGGCGAGCGCCCGGTCGGAGGAGCACAGCCTCACCAGGAACTCCTTCTGCTCCTCGTCGAGCATCTCCTCCCTGCGCATGAACAGGGCCGCGACGTTCTTCGAGGTGGGAGACAGCCCCGCGACGGAACCCTTCCTGGCTCGGGGCACGGAGGAGGGCGGCTTGCCCCGGGCTTCGACGCGCCTTAGCTGGGCCGTGAAGCGTGCGCAGATCTCTTCGCTGTTTCGGTAGCGCAACCTCGCAGGGGGTCCCGCTAACACCGTAACCGAAGCTAGCCCCGCTTGGCGAGGTAGTAGGCCCCCAAACCAACCTGCTCTGCGGCGATCGTGCGCAGGCCTCGCCGCTCGAAGCCGCGCTCCAGCAACCCGGGTGGGGTGAAGAACGGGGTCCGAGCACCGTAGGAGGAGGCGTTGACGACGAAGCCTCCGGGCCTGAGGAGGGCCACCACCTTGTCGAAGAACGGCGGCGTGTTGAGCATCGCGATCAGGTCGAAACCCTCTTCCTCCTCGAAGCTCGCGATGTCGGCCACGAGGAAACGCACCCGGTTGCTCGGGTCCGCCGCCCTGACACCCGCCCGCGCGACCATCTCCGACGAGACGTCTATTCCCATGACCTCGGCGTCCGGGTAGCGGTCGACGAGTTCGAGGGCCGCGGCGCCGGTCCCGGTGCCGATGTCGAGGATTCGGGCTGGCCTGGCCTGGAGCCGATCGAGCGCGGCCTGCAGCGGCATCAGGTGTTCGGGCGAGCCCGACTGGACACGCTCGTCCCAGCCGGCCGCGACGGAGTCGAAGAACCTCCGCACGGGTCGGCGGAAGAGCCGCCAGCTCCAGGGGAAGCTGGCGACCGCGGAGTTAACCGCTCGGCCGAGGGCACGGATCAGCGGACCCGGCCCGCTCCGGGCGCCGGGCTCCGCCGTCACGTTCCGGCTCCGTTCACGCCGAGGGCGCAGACCACCGCGGGCTTCAACCTCAGGGTCTCCAGCCGCACTTCGGAGAACCCCGCTCTGTCAAGGACCGCTGCGATCTCCCGACCCTTGGCCGCGGACGTTTCGTCCGTGGCGCCCGGGCCCCGCGGCTGATGGGCCACGGCGATCAGGCCGCCGGGCCGCAGCAGAAGGCGGAGCTCCGCGAGGCGCGCGACGGGCTCGCCCCAGAACAGCACCGTGTTGACGGCCAAGATCTTGTCGAACGGCGCGTCGGAGGCGGGCAGCTCGTCGATGGAGCCGAGCCGCAGGTCGACCACCCCGCGCCGGAGGCCGTCGGCGTTGCGCCTCCTCGCCCAGCGCAGCATCGGCTCCGAGTGGTCGATCCCGCACACGTACCCTTCCGCCGCGACGCTGCTGAGCTCACGTATCGCGAGGCCCGGCCCGAAGCCAAGCTCCAACACCCGATCGGCTCTTTGCACGTCGAGCAGGGAGACCGCCCATGAGTTCCGCCTGCGGTTCGAAGGGCGGTGCGCCATGAGCAGGCCCGCCGCGCCTCCCAACAAGCCGGTCGGACGCCCGAACTGGGCGCGGACGGCGTCGATCACCCTCTGTCTCATCCCCACCCGCTTGACCTCCTCTGTCTCGGCTCCACCCGCTTGACCTCTCGTCCTCGCGTACGTATTCTCCACGTTGAAGCGCACTTCAAGTCAAGGGGACGCTCATGAAAGAGAACGGCCTGGTGCCGATCGGGGAACTGGCTCGCCGCACCGGGGTCGCGACTTCGGCGCTCCGTTACTACGAGCGGGTTGGCCTGCTGTCACCCGCCGGGCGTGTCGGCCAGCGGAGGCACTACCAGCCCTCGAGCGCGGAGCGCGTCGCGCTTATTCGCCTCTGCCAGGACGCCGGGTTCACGCTCGCGGAGATCGGTCGGCTGCTCGACGGCTGGAGCCGGGCCTGGGGTCGCCTGGCCGAGCGCAAGATCGCGGAGCTCGACGCCCGCATCGCGGACGCCCGGCGGGCGAAGGATCTGATCACGCACGCGCTCGAATGCCCCCATCGTGACCTTTTCGCCTGCCCCAATTTCCGCTCCGCGCTCGAGGCCCAACTCGAGCGTCCTGGTAGCCGGCACCGGTAGCCGGCGACTCCAGGGCGACGCACGAAGGGTGGCGACAGCGCGCTTGCGGTCCCGCTACAAAAATACGAACTCTAGCGGGCGTTTTCATTCGGGTAATGCCAAGATCCCTTACCCGACTCTATGGAGCCTCACGGTAAGGCCTATTCACCACGAACAGGACAGAACCCACGGTTTGTGAGCTGGTCTGCGCGTAAGAGGTGAATTTCGGAGAAGCCCCCTGGGTGCGAGGTCCGGAGAACTCCTGCTTCTATACGACCTTGGTGTAGGTGAGGTCGAAATCGGTCTCCCACGTGCGCCCGTCCGGCGCCTTCTCCCAGCGGCCCACGATCGTGTTGCCGTCGTCGCTGATCGTCGCGGCGAAGCGCTGCGCAAACGGCTCGCCCTCGCGCCAGAGCTTCCACTCCCCGTCTTTGATACTCATCTCGTAGACGCGGCAGACACCGCGCTCGTCTGAGTAGAGCTGGAAGTAGGTCCCGTTCGCGGCGTCGCATCCCATGATCGAGACGCTGTCGGGTGCCTCGGGCATCTCCACCGTCGAGCGCTCCACCAGGTGTGCGCCCGAGTCATGCCATTCGATCGTCGTCCGTGCCTCGCCCGGCCACGGCGGCCCGTCCGGCGGCTTGGCCTCGAGTGTCCATTCGCCGATTAGCGGCTCTAGGCGCTTGAGCGCCTCCTCTGCGGTTGGCTGGTCCACCGTGTCGCTCCTTCCTCCCGTTGGCGGTTGCGTAGTGCCGACGCTCGTGCGAGGTTCGTAGCACCGACACGGGTCCACGGTTCGAGGATACCGCCTTGCCCTTGCCGTCGCAGCCGGGAGGCCCCGGGACAGAGTTCGGGAACTAGCATTCTGGGACGTCGGGTGAATAGCGTAGGATGGCAGGGTGGCGTGCAGGTTGGGTGGAGGCTTGGAGGGCGACGATGAGCTTGCAGAGATGGTTCTACACATCCTCACACCTTTCAATGGTAGAAATTAGTGTCCTGCAGGGATCCATAACTTGAAACATTGTTCATACTTTCATATAATCCTCCGCATGGCACACTTCGAAAATGCGCCGCCCGACGCCCGGCTACTGGAGCCCGCGGACGTGCTGGGTGGAGATATGGGACGTGTAGACGAGAGGGTTGCCTCGCTGATGGGTGCGCTATCCAGCACCACCCGCATCCGGGCGCTGTTCGCGCTGCTTGAGGCGGGGGAGATGCCTGTCGGGGATCTCTCGAAGGCGGTGGGGATGAGCGAGTCGGCGACCAGCCACCAGCTGAGGATCTTGAGGCACCTGGGGCTGGTCGGGCGGCGGCGGGACGGTCGCAGGGTCTTCTACTCTTTGGCCGACGACCACCTGGGCGTGCTCCTCAAGGAGTCGCTCTACCACGTGGACCACGCCCGTCTGTCTTCGGGAGGTGGGCGCCTGTGAGCGGCCATCACGGTCCCGAGGACGTCGGCCACCACCACGCTGACGAGCACGAGGAGCACGGCGGGGGCCTGTGGGCGAGGGCGCGGCACGCCGTCTCCCACCTGAACCCCTTGGGGCACTCGCACGAGGCCTCGGACTCTGTGGACGACGCCCTGGCCTCCAACGAGGAGGGCATCCGGGCGCTCAAGATCTCGCTCGTGGCGCTGATGGTCACGGCGCTGTTGCAATCGGTAGTGGTCGTCATCTCGGGGTCGGTGGCGCTCTTGGCGGACACTATCCACAACTTCGGCGACGCGCTCACGGCGCTGCCGCTCTGGGTGGCCTTCGCGCTGGCGAGGCGCCCGGCCAACAGGGCCTACACCTACGGCTACGGTCGCGCGGAGGACCTGGCCGGGGTGGCGATCGTCGGGCTCATCCTCTTCTCCGCCTGCGTGGCCGGCTACCAGTCGGTGATAAAGCTCATCAACGGCTCCGAGGTGTCCAACATCGGTTGGGTCGCCGCGGCTGGGGTGGTCGGGTTCCTCGGCAACGAGCTCGTTGCCCGGTTCCGGATACGGGTTGGAAAGAGGATCGGGAGCGCCGCGCTCGTCGCCGACGGCCAGCACGCCCGCACGGACGGGTTCACCTCGCTGGCGGTCGTGGCCGGCGCTCTGGGGGTGGCGTTCGGCTATCCCATCCTGGACCCGCTGGTTGGGCTCGGGATAACGGTGGCGATCCTGTTCATCGTGAAGGACTCGGCCGCCTCGATGTGGAGGCGGATGATGGACGCGGTCGAGCCTGAGATAGTCGACTCCATAGAGGGGGCCGCCGCCGGCGTGCCCGGCGTCGAGGGGGTCGGGCCGGTGAGGGCGCGGTGGGTAGGTCACCGCGTGTACGGCGAGGTCGAGATCGGGGTGGCCGAGGGCATGGGCGCGGGCGAGGTCGCGAAGATCAGGGAGAGGCTCTACGCTGATGCCAAGCGAGCCGTGCCCAAGCTCGAGCGGCTCGTGGTGGAGGCCGAGCCCCGGGCGTGATGCCTGCCGCGGCCGGGAGCCAGAGGTCGGCGACGGGGGACGGGAAGGCGCAACGATGACGGCGACGAGGACGGAAGGCAAGGCCGGCAAGAGGTCGCCGCACGGGCTGGTCAACCCCGCGATCCTGCGGCTGCTGTCGTCGCGGCTGCACTTCGTCCTGAGCGGGGGCACCCTCGTACTCACCGTCACGGGGCGGAGGAGCGGCAGGCGCTACGACGTGCCGCTCAACTGGGTGCCCTCGGGCGACGGCGGCCTTGTCTGCTTCACCGGCGGAGCCTGGAGCGGGTGGTGGAAGAACGTCTCCGCCGACGGCACCCCGGCGTCGGTGACGCTGCGCGGGGAAAGGTTGCCGGCCACGGCGCGGCTCGTCGGGGACCCGGAGGCGGTGGAGAGGGGCCTGCGCCTCTTCCTCGCGAGGTTTCCGTCCAACGCGAAGCCGTTCGGCGTCGCCCTGGGTAGGGGCAAGCTGCCTGACGAGGAGGACCTGGCCCGCGCGGCCCGCGACGGGGGCACCGTCATGGTCGAGATCCGGCCCCTAGGCGCGCCCGAGGCCTAAGGCCGGCGCCCTATCCCTCGCCCTTTGGAGAAAGTGCTTCTCCACACGCTTGGGTGGGCCGCTTCCCCTGGCTGCGGCGTACCCTAGCGGTTAGCGTACGGCGGCCTTCGCGAGCGCCGCGGCGGAGGCTACGAGCAACACGGCGCCGAGAAGCAGGAAGGTCGGGCTCAGCCCGCCGCTCTCGGGGAGGTCTTCGCCCTCGTCGTGGGAGGCGCCCGCCTCGCCGTGCTCCTCCCCCTCTTCGTGTTGGGCTTCGTCCGCGTGGTCGTGCCCCGCGGTATCGCCCGCCTCGCCTGAGGAGGACACCTCGACGAACGCGGCGGGCTCCTCGGAGTCGGGGTTGCCGGTCCACTCGACCACGCTGCCGCCCTCGTAGGTCTGGATCACCCGGAAGGCGTACTGGCCCGACTCCTCAGGCGTCCCGGCCTCGAAGGCGAGGTCGATCCCCGCGCCCTGCATGGGGACCTCCCCGCCAGACCAGACCACCGCGTCCTCCCCGACTTCGGCTTCCCAGCCGTCGGACGGGGGCGCCTCGGTCACCTCGAAGCCATCTGGGATCTCCATCCTGATCTCGGTGGTCGGGGCCTCCTTCTCCTGGAGCACCTGGAGGGAGAGCTCCTTGGTCTCGCCTGGGGGCACGCCCGCCGGGGTGATCTCGGCGTGCGCCCACGCCGGGGCCGAAAGTGCGAGCGTCAGCAAGGCGCTTAGGGCCGAGACCCGCAACAGTCTTTTTCGCACGTGGATGCTCCTCCTTCGGTTCCAAGCAGACCGCAACCATAGCAGTCTAGCGGCGGGCTCGTCGGGGGTAAATGGCCCTTTAGAGCTACTCTCCGCGCGGCCGTCGGGCGGCCGTCGCCCGCTCTCGATGGGGCCGCGGGTATGGTCTCCGGCGGGACGCGCAAACACTAACGCGTACTCTCGAGAGGACCGCCGCACCAGAAGTTCCGGGAAGCTCTCTCGACGCATTCGGGTTTATAGGACTTCTAGGGGACCATGCCGCGTCGATGGTTCGGGAGGGCTATGCCAGCCGGAGGGGAGATGAGGGTAAGGAGAGCTTACGCCGCCCTCTGCGACATGGCCCGGGCGAGCCTTGCCCGCGCCGGCGAAGTCTCTGACCTTGGTCTCCCTCGGGCTATGCCAGGGCTCCCGGGGTCGGAAGGGCCGGGCGACCGGGATGCGGACTTCCTGCGCGGTCGACGATGGAGAGCAACGCCAGGAGGTCCATGCCTTCGACCTCGGAGAGCCTCCCGTCCACGTAGACGAGCGAGAGCGGGCCGTGTTCGGGGTAGAGCTCGACCCAGCCGGCGACCATATCCCTGACCGCCGGCGTCGCCCGGCTGCAGATAACCAGGTCGGGACGACGGCGCGCCACCTCGCGGTCTATCTTCGATGGATCGGCCTCGAAGATCCTCGCGGCAGGCCGCACTTCGCGCAAGACGGCTGCTATTGCCTCGCGGTAGGAGCGGGGCTCGTTGGCCACCAGCACGCGCAGCCCGTTCTTCGCCTCGGGGCTCGTCGGGCCGCTCCTCCGGCGTCGCGCGGCCCCCGCGGGTACTTTCGCCGCGGGCTGTGGTCCCGACGCCCGCTTGGGCACAGCCCGAACCCCCGTGCGGCCGCGGGGCGCGCGTCTTTCCGAAAGGTGGGGGGTGACCATCTCCGATGTGATCAACCGCGCCGTGCCTGCGTGCTTTGACAAGGCTTTCTCCTCCTGACGGGGTTGGTTGGGGTGGTGGTTCTCGGCGGCGGTGGCCTACGGGGTTCCCGCGCGGCCGAGCGGCCAGAAGCGCACGAAGGCCTCGCCGAGCAGGTCCTCCTCCGGCACCGCCCCGAAAGACCTGGAGTCTACGGAGTTCGACCGGTTGTCGCCCATAACGAAGACGTGATCCTCAGGCACCCTCGCGGGCCCGAAGAACGTGGAGTCCGTGAGCCGGTAATTCACGTAGGGCTCACTCTTGCGCTCGCCGTTGACGAACAGCACGCCGTCTCTTACCGCCACCCGGTCACCCGCCACCCCGACCACGCGCTTCATGAGGATCTTGTTCGTGTCGGTGGGGCTCTCGAAGACGACGAGTGAGTTCCTCTGGGGATCGGCAAGGCGGTACGCGAACTTGGCGACCAAGACGCTGTCCCCCGACCTCAGGGTCGGGTTCATGCTGTCCGAGGGCACGTAGAAAGGCTCGACCACGAAGGGACGCACGAAGCCGAAGACCACGATCAGGGAGAGGGCAAGCACGAGCAGACCGCGCCGTCCGGATACGGATCCCCGCGATTCGGGGGGGGCCGTATCCGGACGGCGCGGGTCTTGCCCCCGGTCCGTGTCCGCCTTCATAGTCGGGGCCTGGTTCACGGGATGAGCCCCGTAATCCTGAGCGCCCAGAGAGCTACCCCTGCGAGGAGCAGGGCGTTGATCGCGAACCGGCGCGTGGCGCCGTCTAGCAGAGCGGCCATGGCGATTATGATGCCAACCTCAGCCGCCGTGGCGGTCATCCCGAGCAATTCGGTGTCCTCCAGGTGGGCCACGGTCGGGTCAAAAGGCACCCAACTCGCGCCGAAAGGCATCCCCCAGGTGCTCGAGATCACGTACAGCACAACGATCAGGAGGTTCCCGGTGATGCCCGCGAGCAGGACCGGCTTGCTCTCCGGATACCGAAGAACGAGGGCGCTGGCGAGGCCCTGGGCGAAGGCGGCGACCAGGAAGAAGGACCCGTAACCCCACCAGTGCACGAAGTGCTCAGGGGCCACCCACAGGTGGATGAGGGCCGCGACCAGGGAGAGGCCCGCCGCCGCGTAAGCGGCGGGCATCACCCTGTCGACGGCGGTCTTCGCGGTTGTCTGCGCGACCATCTCCATCACCCCTACAGCGGGCCCATCTGGGAGATGGGCTTCGCGCGGGCGGCGAACATCGGGTCGTTCGGGTCGTCGTTGCGGT
>DATFPF010000039.1:0-2799 GCA_035264945.1 Rubrobacter sp. | reverse complement strand
CGAGCAGGTCGAGTGGAAGCCGGTGATCGACTCACGGGGCCGCGCCCTCCCCGGCGCCTTCCCGCAGCCGCTGTACGTCGCGCATAGGCGGCGCGCCGAAGAGCCTCTTGTACTCGCGGGTGAACTGCGAGGCGTCGCCGTAGCCCGCGCGGCGGCCGGCGCTCCCGGCGTCGAGGCCCCCGCCGAGCATGAGGCGGCGGGCCTCCTGGAGGCGCATCCGCTTCTGGAACTGCAGGGGGCTCATCGCGGTGACGGCCTTGAAGTGGTGGTGGAAGCCAGAGACGCTCATCCCGAGCTCCCTGGCGACGTCCTCGATCCTGAGCGGCCGGTCGAAGTCTTCGCGGAGCCGCTGCAGGGCCCCGGCGATGCGGTGGGCGTGGCCGCCGAGGGCCGCGATGTGGTGGAGCCTGCCGCCCTGCTCCCCCTCGAGGAGCCGGAAGACGATCTCGCGGGTGACGAGCGGCCGGAGGAAGCGCGCCTCCTCGGCGGAGGCATCCAGGAGCCCAACGAGACGCACAACGGCGTCCAAGAGGCCAGCGTCCAGCGGGCTCACGTCGAAGGCCCGCACGGCGACCCGGTCCCCGGGCGCGGGGTGGCCGGCCTCGATCATGACCGAGCCGACGAGCGCGGGATCGAGCCCGAGGACGACGCCCAGGTACGGCCGCCCCTCCGACGCCTCCGTGACCCGGGTCGTGGTCGGCAGTGCGGCGGTGGTGATGAGGTAGCGGTCGGCATCGTAGCGGTAGCACTCGTCGCCCAGCAGGACCTCCTTGGCCCCCTGAGCTATCACGCACAAGGCGGGCGAGGAGACGCCGTGGTCCTTCGGGGTGGGCGAGGACCGGCGGAGCAGCCGGAGTCCCCCCGGCACTTCGACGGACCCGTCATCGCGGACGGCCCGAGCGACGCGCTCGACCAGCTCGTCGCGCCGGGTTTGCGCACTGTCAGCCTCCCGCTCCGATCGCGGGCGGTCCATCAAATCCATAGCAACCTCTTCGCTCGCTCCTGCATACCTCATCTCTGCAAATTTTTGCAGGATCGTACAAGACTTCTGGACGATCATCATAACGCCCCGCGTCCATGCGCTCCTACAATCGGGACCAGACGCGAAACGTTGATCTTGAACACTACGAACAACCTGGACGCGTGTCCATTAGGAGGCCAGCCGTGCAGATCACCAGAAGCAGCAACGCCGAGACCGCGCCGGGGCCGGGCGAGTGGTTCACCGGCACCGTTTTCATCGACACGATCGCGGCGCCCTCCGGGCCCTCGCGCCTCGGGGCGGCCAGCGTCCACTTTGCGCCGAGCGCCCGCACGGCCTGGCACACCCATCCCTTCGGGCAGACCATCAGCGTCACCGAGGGCGTCGGCCTCTGCCAACGCCGCGGCGGCCCCGTCGAGATGATCCGCCCGGACGACCGCGTCTTCTTCGAGCCCGGCGAGGACCACTGGCACGGCGCCGCCCCGGGCCGCTTCATGACCCACATCGCCATGCAGGAGGCCGACGACTCGGGCAGCCCGGTGAGCTGGGGCGAGCACGTCACCGAAGAGGAGTACGGAGCCGCGCCGTCCATCGACGGCTGAGCTGGCCCAGATCGCCGACGGGCTCCGCGAGGATCAATGCAGCCGGGCGGCGCATCCCGACACAGACCGCCCGCAATACACGGAAATACACGGAAATCCACCGAATAGAGGAGAAGGTGCCATGAAAGCAACCGTCATGTTCGGCGCCGGGGACGTCCGCATCGAGGACGTCCCCGACGCCACGATCGGCGAGCCGACAGACGCGCTGGTCCGCGTCACCCGCGCCTGCATCTGCGGCAGCGACCTCCATCCGTACCACCAGATGGAGCGCAGCGAGACCGGAACCCGCATGGGCCACGAGGCCATAGGCATCGTCGAGGACGTAGGATCGCGGGTCACGAAGATCAAGAAGGGCGACCTGGTCGTGATGCCGTTCGCCTACTCCGACGGCACCTGCGAGTTTTGCCGGGAGGGGCTTCCGACGGCGTGCGTGCACGTCGGGTTCTTCGGCAACCCGGGCTCCGACGGGGCGCAGGCCGAGGCGGTGCGCGTCCCGCAGGCCGACGGGACGCTCTTCGCGCTGCCGGTCGGCGAGGACGACGATCTCATGCCGTCGCTTTTGACCCTCTCGGACGTGATGGGGACGGGCCACCACGCGGCCGTCGTCGCCGGGGTCGGCCCGGGCAAGAGCGCGGCCGTTGTGGGCGACGGGGCCGTCGGCCTGTGCGGCGTGATCGCCGCCAAGCGCCTCGGGGCGGAGCAGATCATCATCCTTGGCCGCCACGAAGACCGCATCGCGCTGGCGAGGGAGTTCGGCGCGACGGACGTGGTGGGCGAGCGGGGCGAGGAGGCCGTCGAGCGCGTGCGTGGGCTCACAGGTGGCTTCGGCGCCCACTCGGTGCTGGAGTGCGTCGGCCACGGTCAGGCGGTGGCTACGGCCATAGGCATCGCGCGCCCGGGCGGCGCGGTCGGCCGCGTCGGCGTGCCCCAGGACGAGACGATCCCCGCCTCGCTGCCGGCGTTCTTCGGCAACGTCACCGTGGGCGGCGGGCCCGCGCCGGTGCGCGCCTACATAGAGGATCTCCTGCCGGACGTGCTGGAGGGCAGGATCGAGCCCGGCCGCGTCCTCGACCGTGCCGTGGGCCTCGACGGGGTGCCCGACGGCTACCGGGCGATGGACGATCGTGAGGCGATCAAGGTAATGGTGAGGCCCTGAAGGTTGGGGGAGTCCCGACGAACACAACCCCGTACGGCGACGCGAAAAGGAGCGGGAAATGG
>DATFPF010000038.1:0-13844 GCA_035264945.1 Rubrobacter sp. | reverse complement strand
TCGACCACGCAGATCGCCGTCCGGTCGCGGCGGGCGTCGCGGCAGATCTCGCACTCCTCCGCCTCGGTTAGGTTGAAGCAGCGGGCGCAGGGCTTGATCCGCTCCTTCACCTCCTTGAGCGCCTCGGCGAGCCCTATGGCGTCGTCCTTCTTGCCCCGGATGACGTGGAAGGCTATGCGCTGGGCGCTCCTGGGACCGATGGAGGGGAGCTTGGAGAGCTCGGTTATCAGCCGCTCTACGGGCCTGGCGTAGGTCGCCAATAGGTTCCTACATCCCCGGCAGGTTGAGGCCGAGGTCCCCTAGGCCCCCGGTGACGCCGCCGAGCTTCTTGTTGGCGAGCTCCTGAGAGGAGTTCATTGCCTCGTTCACGGCAGCCATCACCATGTCCTGGAGCATCTCGACGTCCTCGGGGTCTACGACCTCGGGGTCGATCTCGATGGATACGAGCTCCATCCCGCCGGTCATCGTCGCCTTGACGGCGCCGCCGCCCGCGCTCGCGGAGACGGTCTCCTTGGCGAGCTCCTCCTGGGCCTGGCGCATCTGCTCCTGCATCTGCTGCACCTGGGCCATCATCTTGTTTACGTTCTGCCTTTTCGCCACCCACAACTCCTAAATCGAGGTTCACGAGTCTTGCTATTGTAAACGACCCGCCCCGATGGGCCACCACGCAAAGGTTCCGGGCGGACGGGGTCCCGGCCGCCTAGACGCGCTCTGCCCTGACGACGAGGCGCTTCTGGAAGCCGGGTATCGGCGTGCAGGTCTGGAGGGTCAGCAAGTCCTTGCCCCCTACCCGTCCCATCACCCAGCTGTCGTCCGGGTTCACCACTAACGCCTCGGTCACCCTGTAGACGTACCTCCTGCCGTCGCGGCTCTTTAGCGTGACCTGGTCCCCCTTGCCGAGCTCGTCGAGCCGGTAGAAGACGAGGTGGCTGCCTGTGCCGGGCCAGCCGAGCCGGTGGCCCGCGAGGTACACGTTCCTCTCCGGGGTGTCCGACCAGGGCATGGAGGTGCCGCTGGCGTGGATGACGCCTTTGTCGAGGGCGCTTTCGGTGCTGGAGCGCAGGACCGGGACGTCGTGGAGACCGATCGCCGGCACGCTCAGGCCAAGCGCCGCGCCACTCGGGAGGTCGTAGCGGCGCGGCTCCCTCGTCTTCTCGACCTGATCTCCTGTCGGCATCGGCCAGTCGCGATTCCCCGCCGGCAGGGTTCGCGGCTCGGGTTCCGGCCGCGGCTCGGGCGCCTCGGCCGCCCGTTCGACCGGCTTCGGCTCCGGTCGGGGCTTCGGCTGGGGCTGGGGCTGGGGCTTCGGCGCGGGCTCCGGTTGCGGCGCGGGCGGGTCGGGCGCCACGGGCTCAGGTTCGGGCTCAGGCTCTATCCGGGGCGGGGACACTTTCTCCTCCCTCCACGGGTCGACGCCGGGGTCGGAGCGGACGAGTGGCCCCGGGGAGGAGGCGGACTTCACCGCCCCGTTCGCGGCCTCCGCGGGTTTCTCCCTCAGGAGGGCGTAGGCGGCGACGGCGGCCGCGAACAGCAGCGCGAGCGCGAGCGCCGCCGCCCCGAACTTCAGCAGCGGGTCTCCGGAGGCCTGCCCGGGGAACCTCACGCGGGGTCTAGCGCCGGAAGCGCATCAGGGAGGCCCCGGCGACGAGAAGCGCGGCCCCGGCCGCCACGACGAACAGCGACGGGCCGCCCGTGTCGGGCAACTCGCTGGCTGGGATCGTGTCGGCCTTCACGTCGTCCGGTACCCCTTTGTCATCGTCGCCCTTAGTATTCTTATCCTCGCCGTTGTTGTCTGGGTTCTGGCCTACGTCACCGAGGCAGGCGTTGACCTGGTTGACGGTGATGCCCTGCTCGTTGGCCACCTCCGCCGCGGCCCCTTCGCCCTTGGCGGTGGCGCCGCCGTACTGGTTCTGGAACGCGGCGGCCACCTGGGAGCAGTCCACGTACTGCACGTCGCTGCCCTTGGCGACTTTATCGTCGACGGCGGTCGCGTCCTGGGCGAAGGCCACAGCAGGGGCCGACGCGAGAACCAGCGACGAGACGAGTAAAACGGCAAGCAATCGCGTTTTCACAACCCACCATCCCGGGACGAGGACCGACCGGGAGCATTCTACATGCGCCACACAAGGCGTGCTACGTGCGTTGCATCGGACCAGCAGGAATCCTAGTTCCCTTCGCTTTGCCCGAACGGGCCGAAGCCGCGCATGATCTCGAACACCTCGGCCTCGCTCCGGATCGTCCCGTCGCCGGCTTCGGGGGATCCGAACCGCGCCCCGGGCGCGTCCACCCGCGCCTCCGGCTCGTCGAATCCTCCCCCGTCCATCGGCGCCGGCGGCTCTTCCTGGAGCGGGGGCGGCGCGGGCGCCGGGTCTCGGGAGATGGGTCTCTCCGGCGGCGAGTCCGTCTCGGAGACCTCCCCCCCCGTCCGTACCTCCAGGCGCGGCCTCGAACCGACGCGCTCTTCGAGGACATCGCCCAGGACGTCGGCGTGCTTGCGGTCCTTCGCCATCCCCACGTAGAAGTCCTGGTCATCCGGGAACGCCAGCGTCAGCACCGCTCCGTCGAACCCCTCCACCCGCGCCTCGCCGAAGACCGCGGCGGTAAGCGCCTGTTTGCGCCGCTTCAACTCGCCGATGACGTCGGCCCACTGCCCGGCGAGATCCACCCCGCCAAGCCCGTCCTCCCGAGCCTCCTGGGACGCGGCCTCCTCCGGCCCCGGTTCCTCGGGCGCGGGATCCGTCGGGGCTTCGGGGGCCTCCTCCGCCGTAGGCGAAGGCCGTTCCGCCGGCGCGGCTGCCGGCCGGGACGGCGCGGAAGCCGGCGGATGCGGCGCGTGGGCCGCGGGGCCCCCGTTCGCGGCGGCCTTCTCTAGCTGCTCGAGGCGGGCCATGAGGTTCTCTACGGAGGGCTCGGTGTAGTCGCGGGAGAGCTTTAGGAAGGTCAGCTCCAGCTCGAGCTTCGGGTCGCCGCCGCGGCGGACGCGGCCCAGAGAGTCGCCGAGGGCCTCGACCAGGCGCACGACCTCGGCGGTCGGGACGGCGTTTGCCTGCTCTTCGAGCGGCGCGCGCTCCTCGGCGCCGACGCCCGCGAGGGCCACCTCCGGCGCGTGGGGCAGGAGCATCAGGTTGCGGAGGTGGGAGAGGAGCTCGCCGACGAACTGCCCGAGGTCGCGGCCCTCGTTGGAGAGCCGGTCCACTATGCGCAGGGCGTCGGCGGCGCGGCGTTCGTGCAGGGCGTGCGTCGTCTCGAGCAGCACCTCAGGGCCCACGCTGCCGAGCAGCTCGCGGACCATGACGGTCGTGATCTCACCCTCCGCAAAAGACGAGAGCTGGTCTAGGAGACCCTCCGCGTCCCGGAAGGAGCCCCGGCCCTCGCGCGCGATCACGGTGAGCGCCTCCGGCTCGACCGCGATGCCCTCGGCCTTGGAGATCTCCCCGAGCTTGGTCGCCAGCGTCTCGATGCTAGGCCTTCGGAAGTCGAAGCTCTGGCATCGGCTGATGATCGTGGGCAGTACCTTGTGCTTCTCCGTCGTCGCGAGCACGAACACCACGTGCTCGGGCGGCTCCTCCAGCATCTTCAGGAGGGCGTTGAAGGCCTCCGTCGTGAGCATGTGGACCTCGTCGATGATGTAGACCTTCGTGCGCCCCGCCACGGGCGCCAGGTTGACCCTGTCCCTGAGGTCCCGGATCTCGTCGATCCCGCGGTTGGAG
This sequence comes from Rubrobacter sp., assembly GCA_035264945.1. Classification (GTDB taxonomy): domain Bacteria; phylum Actinomycetota; class Rubrobacteria; order Rubrobacterales; family Rubrobacteraceae; genus Rubrobacter_D. Next base: position 10,134 of record DATFPF010000038.1, on the reverse strand, counting down.
GCCGCGTCCATCTCGACCACGTCGAGAGAAGAGTTGTTCACGATGGCCCGGCAGCTGTCGCAGGTCCCGTCCGGCTCGGCCGTAGGCCCTTCGGCGCAGTTGAGCCCCATGGCGAGCACCTTTGCCGTCGAGGTCTTCCCCGTACCCCGCGGCCCGCTGAAGAGGTAGGCGTGTGCCACCCTTCCCGTCTCGATGGCCCGCCGCAGGGTGCGTATCACGGGCTCCTGCCCAACCACCTGGTCCATCCGCCGCGGGCGCCACTTGCGGTAGAGCGAAGCGTGCTGCACTAGGAGATCCTGCCGATCAAAAGAGTCACGCGGCTAGTATAGGTCAAGGCTGGCGCCTTGACAGTGGTCGAACGGCTGACAGCATTCGGCTATCAGCCGTCAGCTTCCCCGCGATCGGGGCCACGCAAGGGCGCAAATCGCCACCCGGTAAGGCCCACGGAAGAAGAGACGAACAAGGGGCAAGCCATCGCCCCAAAACGACTAGCTGAAAGCTGAAGGCTAATAGCCGACAGCTAAAACAAACCGCGCACCCCGCCGTCGACGCTACCGCGTCCGGCGAACTTCCGGCCGCCGACTCCGGCCCGGCTACCCCGTAGCACATCGGGTTACCCGCTTAGTGCTGCTACCTTCCGGTCCTGACACGGTTCGCGGGGCCCCATTGCCCGGGACCTGGCCATCAACGCCGGCCGCACCGGTTTCAACCGAACCCGGTTCACGCCTCGGGCGGGGAATTAGGCCCTGCTAGGCGATCGCAGGTACAGGGCATCGCCAGCTCCCCGCTTAGCGCGGCGCGGCTAGTGTAGCACGCCGCCTCCCTCCGGTCGGCTGCTTGTCGGCCCGGCGCCTTTGGCGCCTCTCGGCACGCTTCGGGCCTGCTTCGCAGAGGCCCTCGCTCTCAGCTTGTCAGCTTCTTGTTGCGCGGCACGCGCCCGGCCGCGCGTCACGAACTTCCCGGACGTTACCGCCCCGGGCCGTGGGTTTGTGTGGCGCTCGAGGCACAGCCGCCGGGGTCTGAGAGCCCCGGCGGGGACGTGCTGACGAGCGGAGCCCGGCTGGCGCAGCGGCGTGAGTAGCTGAAAGCTCGCGAAGCGCGTGCTATGCGCGGCTCATGCCGAAGAGGACGTTGCGGATCTTGTCGTCGTAGGTTGTGTCGGTGGCCCAGATGCCGCCGCCTAGCTGGTTGATGTTGCGGATCCAGTACCCTCGCGCCTGCTGCGCGTTGCGGGCGTCGTAGAAGCGGTCGTGGGGTTTGCCGATCGGCCTCTTGCCCGTGTAGGCGGCCATGTGGTTTATGTGCATCCTGACGCCAGCCCGGGGGGTCGCGGGCCTCTCGAAGTCGCGGGGCTCGTCGCCGACGATGCCGCCCTTCTTTATGCCCGCCATGTTCCACGGCCGGGAGTCGCCGCCGTAGCGGCCGTAGCCGGTCTCGACCATGGCCTGGGCCACGAGGACGTCAGGGGCGATGTTCCTGCGGGGGGCCATCTTGTAGTAGATGGGGATGGTCCGCATTATGTACTTGGTGCTGTTCATCTCGCGCGCGTAGCGCTCGACCGTCGCCTTTGAGTGCCTGGCGCCGCCCAGGATCTCACCGGGCTCCCGCACGCCCCCGGCCCGCTCCACCGTCTCGGCCTGCACTTGCGACACCAGTCCAAGTGCCAAAAACGCCGACAGAAACACCAGCACCACGTACCGCATACCGTCCCCTCCAGGATCTCCGACCGGACCACAATACTGAAGCCTTCGGCCCGAAGAAGCAAGACCTTTAACAATCCAGCGCGACGACGCCTACCCCGCAAGCCGTGTGGAGCCTTGTTGACGCCGTTTACCGGCGAGAATAGTATGTTACGTGCCGCACTATGGCGATGGTGTTTCTTCCTTCGAGACGCTGGGGAGCAAGGGGGCGGGCGATGATCGACGAGAGGTTCAAGTCCTTCACGGAGGACTGGGCGCTGCCGGACCGGGCGATAAACGTGGACGAGATCCCCTGGGTTCCGCAGGGCGAGGGGGTGTGGTTCAAGCCCTTGAGGTTCGACCTCTCGGGGGGGCGTTGGATCAACCTCCTCAAGGTCCAGGGCTCCGGGCGGGTCAACCGCCACCGCCACTCCGGCGGCCAGGTGATGGGCTTCTGCACCAAGGGCTCCTGGCGCTACCTCGAGCGCGACTGGGTGGCGAGGCCGGGGACCCTCGTCTACGAGCCCCCGGGCGACATACACACCCTCGTCGTCGACGAGGGCGTCGAGGAGATGCAGACCCTCTTTATTTTGGAGGGCGTCATCCAGTACCTGGACGACGAGGACAACCTGATCTACCAGGACGACGTCTTCTCGAAGCTCGACCGCTACCTCGCCTTCTGCGAGCAGGAGGGGATCGAGCCCGTGGACCTGCGCTTCTGATGGGCGTCCTCGAAGACCTGAGGCTCGACGGCAAGGTGGCCCTCGTCACGGGCGCGGCCCGCGGCCTCGGGGCCGGCATGGCGCTTGGCCTGGCCGAGGCCGGCGCGGGCGTGGTTGGCCTGGACCTGGCCCCGATGGACGAGACGGGAGAGAAGGTCTCCGCAACGGGCCGCCGCTTCCACACGATGAACCGCAACCTCATGGAGACCAAGGCCGAGGGGGCCGCGGAGATCGTGGCCCACTGCGTCTCCGAGATGGGCCGCCTCGACATCCTGGTGAACAATGCAGGCATCATCCGCCGCGATCCGGCCCTAGAGTTCGGGGAGGAGGACTGGGATGACGTCATCCAGGTAAACCTCTCGGCGGCCTTCTACCTCTCGCAGGCCGCCGCGCGACGCTTCGTCGAGCAGGGAGAGGGAGGCAAAATCATAAACACGGCCTCCGTCCTCTCCTACGAGGGCGGCATCACCGTCCCCTCGTACGCGGCGTCGAAGGCTGGCATTGCGAACCTCACCCGCGCGCTCGCCAACGAGTGGGCGCCACTCGGGATCAACGTGAACGCCCTGGCGCCGAGCTACTTCACCACCGAGCTAACCGGCGCCATCCGGGAGAACGAGGAACGTTCCACGGCGCTGCTGGCGCGCCTCCCGGCCGGCCGCTACGGGGAACCCGAGGACCTGAAGGGCGCTGTGGTCCTCCTGGCCTCGGCGGCGGGAGACTTTATCCACGGCTCGGTGCTGCCCGTGGACGGCGGTTGGCTGGGGCGATAGAAGGAGGTTCTACAAACCCATCAACCGCCCCCCGCATGTTGCACGCCTCTAACGCATCACCACGCCGTAGAGAAATCCTGACCTCGCCCTCGCAAGTAGGCTAGCTTTGAGAACCTTCTCGACGAACTTTCGAGAACCCCCCCTTTTACGAGGTCGGGTGAAATAAGCTCGCTTCCTGCCCAAGCGTGCCGTGGCCCCGAACTGGTCGATGCCTCCCCTAGGGGCACAGGACCCCGACTCACAAGAAGGACAAAAGCGGCGCGGGCAAGACGTACCAGGAGAGGGCGAGAAGGTAGAACCACACCTTGGAGGTCCACCCTGCGTCTTCTTCGAAGGGGACGTCTCGGCTCTCCCGCCTGGCGGCGCGCCTCACGGCCGGATCGTCCCTCGCCGTCGGGGATTCACCCGGCCCTCCACCGCACAGTGTCGAGCACCTTCTGCGCCTCGGGCGCGTGATCGTCGAACTCGGTGGCCCGAATGGCGAAGCCCGTTATCACCGTATCGCCCTCCACATCCTCCAAGACGATCAAGCGGGCCCTGTCTTCCTCATGAAGTACGAGGGGAGGACCACCGCTACTGAACCTGATGATGCCCACGCAGGCTTCTCCGACGGATTTCCCGGGGCTCCTCTGGCCGAACTTCTCGGAACGCACGTGCAAAGCGCGTGGCGAGGAGCCGCGTTGAGGGTGGCTAGAGCGTCCTAAAGAGCTACAGGGAGCGGTCCGCTTCGAGGACCACCTTCAAGTATCCATCCTCTCGGTGGTCGAACCTCGTGTAGGCGTCTTCTACCTCGTCGAATGAGATGTGGTGGCTGACCACGAAGCTGGGCTTCGCCCTTCCGGAGACGATCATGTCCCTCAGATGGACGTTGTAGCGCTCGTCGTCGGTGCGTCCAAAGCCCACCCGTATCCCTTTGCGGAAAAGTGTCGCCCACGGCACGTCCAGGTGGCCACGCTTGCCGAGCATCTCGGCTGCCTCGGGGTCGCGTCCCACGTACACTCCGGCTATACCCAAGGCGCCGGTAGGGTTTACGAGCCGGCAAAGATCCTCTACGACCTGGCTCGGATGCTCGCGGGCGGGCTCCTCGCGGTCTCTGGCCTGAAAGCCCACGGCATCGATGCCGCACATCACGCCCATCATCCTCTCATCTCCCGGCGCAAGCGAACCGCTCAGGCGCGGGTTGCGCCGTCGCACCTCCATGATCTGCTCGACCGGATCCCCCTCCAGAAAGTTGATAGGGACGGCGCCGATCTCCCCGGCCTTCTCCAACCGCTCGGGGACCATGTCCACGACGTAGACCTCCGCAGCCCCCCGCAGGAGCGCGGAGTAGGCGGCCAAGAGCCCTACCGCTCCGGCCCCGAAGATCGCTACCGTGGCGGTTGGATACACGCCCGCAAGCTCGGTGGCATGCCAGCCCGTGACGAACGCGTCGGCCAGGAGCACGAAGTCGTCTTCGAGATCATCGTGCGGCTCGCCGGGTAGCTTGACGCAGTTGACGTCGGCGAACGGTACCCGCAAGAGTTCGGCCTGGGCACCGCGATAGGGACCCATCCCGACGTAGCCATAGGCTGCCCCGTAAGAGCCCGGGTTGACGGTTAGACAGGAGGCGGTGCGACCGCGGCGGCAGTTGAAGCAGAACCCGCAATACAGGTGGGTGGGCACAACCACCCTATCGCCCCTGTTCACGCTCTTTACCGCCGCTCCGACCTCTTCGACCGTGCCCAGCGGCTCGTGGCCCAGGACCAGCCCAGGATCGGCTCCGGCTCGTCCGTCGTACATGTGCAGATCGCTGCCGCAGATAGCGCTCGAAGTGACCCGCATCAAGACATCTGTGGGCTCCTCTATTCGGGCGTCTTCCACCTCCTTGATTGCAACCTTCTCGGCGCCCTCGTAGACGACCGCTCTCATGGCTACCTCACCTCCAGATTCGCTGGTTACGTCTCCTCGCCTGGACCTCGCCCATGCCCTCCACCCCGGCGCCGAAACCCGACGGCCGAGATCACGACCACCAGCGCTACCACCGCGACGGACGGCAACAGCCCCCCAGTAGGCCACCGAAATTCGAGGGCGCCGGCGGCGACCGCCCCGATGGCGTAGGCGAACCACACGTCCGCCGGGAGCACCAAGCCGCGCGCCGACGTTGTGGCCCGCCTGGAACCCCTCTCGCCACGCTCGTCGGACGTCGCGGCCGAGAAGATCCCGAGGTACAACCGGCCGATCGCCCCTTCGATCACGCCGGTCAGGGTGCCGGTTATGTAGGTGGTCGCCACGCCGGGGATGCCCAGACGTCGCACCGCGGTGCTCTGGAGGCCCATCGCGAGCGCCGCCAGGAGGATGAGGGTTTGCGCCGCTCCCCCGGCCAGGTAGAGACCGAGCGCGAAGGCGGCGAGGATGGCCAGCTCGATGGCGAGGGTTAACGTAACGGTGATCGGCCATACCGCGTGTTCCTCCCGGTCTCTTCCGGCGATCACGGTCCCGACGGCAACCCCCATGATGAACCCAGCGAGGGCCACGCCCGAGCGCAGCGCCGCTTGCCAGTCGGCCTGGCCGAGGGACAATCCGAGCAGCACCGTGTTGCCGGTCATGTTGGCCGTGAAGACGCGGCCCAGACCCAGGTAGCTCACCGCGTCGACGCACCCGGCGACCACCGATAGCAGAACGACCATCGCGTTCCTCACCGTTTCGGGCGACATAAGGCGCACTAAGAGCTTCCCCTGCCTCTTCCGTCACCGCACTCCATCGGTTAGGGCCTCCCGGCGCGCTCCTCGCAGGTGGCATGATGCCAGGATCTCCGACCGCTCGCTACTTCTTTTACGTTTCCACGACCTGCGGCACACTGCGGAACACCTGCGCCACCCTTCTGCTCGGCAAGGGCGTGCACGTTAATTAAGCTGGTTCAGGAATCCCTGGGACGCTCCACCATAGCCGTAACCCTGGACACCTACAGCCACGTCCTGCCCGGCACGGGCGACGGATCGACGGACGCGATGGACGAAGCGTTCGGCTGACGGGTTGCAGTACGGTTGCAGTAAAGAGGGTCCCGGACGGCTCCGGGACCCTCTTATCTTTCGCCAACCACGTAGCGTGATTTACCTGCAAATAGCGAGGAAAAGCGGAGAGGGAGGGATTCGAACCCTCGAGACGGCTTAACACCGCCTACGCGATTTCCAATCGCGCTCCTTCGGCCAACTCGGACACCTCTCCAAGGCGACGGCCCCGAGTGTACCAAATCGTCCGTCGGGGATAGGAGCTAGCGGGCCCCGTCCTCGCGACCCTTGCCCCGCCGCAGGCGCGCCACGAGCAATGCGAGCATCGTGGGCAGCATGAGGCCGTGGTTGGCGAGGAAGAACTCCCGGCCGTGGTATGCGCTGTTGTAGTAGGAGACGGGGCTCGACCAGGTCCAGCCCGAGAGGGACCAGAAGTGCGGGCGCGCATCGTCCACGTGGGTCAAGAAGTCGGCGACGGTGTGGCCGAGCCAGCCCAGGAGGAACCACATGAGTATCTTCCGGCGGTCCCGGCGTTTGAGGTGGAGGAACCGGTACAAGACGAGCAGCGCCACCGCAGGCGCGGCGGAGTGGAGGGCGCTGCCGGCCCCGCCGAAGGGGCTGAAGTAGATGGCCTGCAGCACCTCCTCCGTTTCCATCGAAGTCCACCCGTCCCTGAGGTAGACCGGGCCTATGTAGTAGGCGGTGCCAGCGAAGGAGGGCACGTCCGGGAGCGCGGCGCCGACGGCACCAGCGATGCCGGCGGCGCGACCGGCCTTTACGCCGTGCTTGGCAAGGGCCCAGGTAAAGAAAGCGTGGGAGTAGGTCTCCACGCGCTAGCGGGCTTATTCCTTCCCGGTAGCGGCGAGGGGCCTTATGACGGTCTTCGAGGCGTGCACGGCCCGCTCGCGCTCGTCGCCGTCCCGACCGTTCGCCAGCGCGGCGGCGGCGCTCACCAGGTTGGGGTAGCCCCCGTCGCGGGACTCGATGCGCTCCGCGAGCCCGAGGAGGGCCTCAGCGCGCCCGCCGTTCCCGTCCGACCCGTTCGGGGCGAGCAGCGCCGCCAGGCGCTCGTCCTCGGGGTCGCCGGCAGCGTCCCGGTGGAGGGCCTCGGCGAGGCCCGGGATCGGCGAGGTGTCGGCGGCGTCGCCCTCCTCGCCCGGCCCGGCGGGAGCCTCCAGGCGAATGTTCTTCATCACCAGGGAGACCCCCACGGCGGCCGCCGTGCAGACGAGGACCAGGACGAAGCCGTCGTGGATGGAGTCCGAGAGCGCGACGCGGGCAGTGCGGATCACCTGCGCGACGAGCTGCTCGCCGCCGGGGAAGGCCGAGGCGGCCCGCTCCAGGGCCTGCCGCGCCCCATCGCTCACGAGGGCCTGGGGGTTCTCCAGCGCCGTGACGAGGCGACCGGGGGCCTGCTCCGGGGCGTTGGCGTCCAGCTTGTCCGCGTAGCCCTTCGTCACGATTGAGCCTATCACGGCGGTCCCGACCGTGGAGCCCACCGAGCGGACGAACTGGGTGGAGGAGGTTGCGACGCCGAGCAGGTGCTTCTCGACCGAGTTCTGAACGGCGAGGGTTGCGGTCGGCATGATCAGGCCGAGCCCGAGCCCCGTCACGCCGAGGTAGAGCGCCACGGTCGCCTGGGTCGTGTCCACGTTCATCGTCGTCAGCAGGTAGACGCCGAAGGTCATCATCACCGTGCCGAAGATGGTGAAGGGCTTGACGCGCCGGACGCGGGCTATGATCTGGCCGCCCAGGATGCCGACGAAGGTCATGGCGAAGACGAGCGGTGTCAGCACGGTTCCGGACCCCGTCGCGGTCTTGCCAAGGGCGCCCTGCACGAAGAGCGGGGTGTAGAGGATGATCCCGAACATCCCGACGCCGACGAAGAACATGAGCAGGGCCGAAGTGGTGAACACCCTGCTCTTGAACAGGGAGAGCGGGATGACGGGCTCGGGCGCCCGCAACTCTATAGGGATAAAAGCCGCGAGAAGCACGGCGGAGATGATGAACCCCGCGACGACGCGGGTGTCGCCCCACGCGAAGCCCTCGCCGACCCAGGAGAGGGCGAGCAAGAGCGACGCCACCGAGGCCGTGATGGTCGCGGCGCCCAGGAAGTCTATCTTCGCCCCGGGCCGGCGCTCGCTCTGGCGCAGCACGAACGGCAGCACGACCAGTGAGAAGAGGCCGAGCGGAATGTTCACGTAGAACACCCACCGCCACGAGTAGTTGTCCGTGATCCAGCCCCCAAGAGTAGGTCCTATGACGCTGGAGAGGGAGAAGACGGCGAAGAAGACGCCCTGGTACTTGGCCCTGCGGGCGGGGTCGGGGAAGATGTCTGCTATGGAGGTGAAGATGTTGGAGAAGATCATGCCGGCCCCGAGCCCCTGGATGCCCCGGAACAGGATGAGCTCGGTCATCCCCCAGGCGGCCCCGCACAGGGCGCTGCCTATGAGGAAAACGACGACCCCGCCCACGATAAACCACTTGCGCCCGTAGAGGTCGCCGAGCTTGCCGATTACCGGGATCATGGAGGTCGAGGCGAGCAGGTACGCGGTCGTCACCCACGCGTACTTCTCGAACCCGTCGAGGTCGGCGATGATCTTGGGAAGCGCAGTCCCGACTATGGTCTGGTCCAGGGCCACCAGAAACAGCGCGAGCATGAGGCCCGCGACGGCGATCACGATGCTGCCGCGACTCGACCGCCTGAACCTCCCGACCGCGCTCATGCCCCCACCCTGTTTGCTTCTCTGCTCTTCATCGCCCGCCCTCCGCTATCTCATCGCCTCGGCGAAAAGCCCCAGCATCCGCTGGAACTCCGCCAACTCTTTTTCGCTCATGACCGTGTGCGCCCGCCGCCTGAGCTCCTCGTTGACCCGCGGCAACCGCTCCTCCACCATCCGAAGCCCCTCGTCGGTGAGGTACATGCGTACCACGCGGTTGTCCTCCGTGTCGCGCTCCCGCCGGATGAGGCCCTCGGCCTCCATCGCCTGCGCCGTCCGCGTCACCCGCGATGGATCGGCCACCTCGTGCTCCCGCAAGAACTCGCCCTGGCTTATGCCGTCCCGCCGCGAGAGCACCCCCATGATGAACCACCACATCCCCGGCACCCCGGACTCGCGCTCCACGTGGACCACGGCCCGCTTGAACGCCCGCGCCAGCGCAGGCATGAGCGGCCCCATCTCCCGGCCCTCCGCCCCGCCCGAAACCTCTGTCGCCTTCTCGGTCACGGAAGGGATTGTACGACGATCTTTTGCAAACGCAATGATTGGATGTAAAAACGTTGCGATTGCACACATCATTGCATGCGGGAGGAGGGGCGCCCTCTGCGGTCCTCTCTAGGCCCCGCCCTCGACCGGGAGGCCGGCCTCGATCCAGTCCTGCTTGCCGCCCTCGTAGTCCGAGGCGTTCTCGTAGCCTGCGGCCGTCAGCTCACGGACGACCCGCGTCGAGGAGTGTCAGTTGAAGTTCGAGCAGTAGGCGACGACCTCGGTGCTCTTGTCCGGCGTGAGCCTCTCGACCTGGTCCCGGCCCTCGTAGCGGACCGCGCCCGGCAGGTGCTCCCGGTTGTACGAAGCCTCGCCGAGCACCTCCAGGAGCACGAAGTCGTCCCCGTGCTCCATCTTCTGCTTGAGTTCATCGCGCGTTATGGTCTTCACGATGGGGCCTCCTTTTAGGTTGCATGTATCAGGTTACTCTGGATCGACGGGTTCGAGAAGGATCACGGGGATCTCGCGGTCCGTTCTCTTCTGGTAGCCCTCGTAGCTGGGGTACATCCCGACCAGCCGCTTCCACAACCGCCGCTTCTCTTCGCCCCTGGCCTCCGAGGCGCGGACGCGGGTCTTGCGTCCCCCGGTCTCGACCGTCGCCTCCGGGTTCGCCTGGAGGTTGAGCCACCAGAGGGGCGGCTTCGGGGCGCCGCCGTTGGAGGCGACGGTTACGTAGCGGTCCCCGTCCCGGAGGTAGAGCAGGGGCGTGG
>DATFPF010000037.1:0-39982 GCA_035264945.1 Rubrobacter sp. | reverse complement strand
TTCGGGCGAGAGGTCCTCCCCGTCCAGCTCGACGCGTGCGCCGGGGTCGAGCACCACCCACAGCTCGTCGCGGTGGTGGTGGTACTGGCGGGAGAGCGTGCCGCCGGGCGCGACCGTGATGATCTTGACCGTCGAGGTCAGATTGTGCGTGTACTGCTCGAACCTGCCCCAAGGTTTGTCTACCTTGATGGATGGCGGCCGGTGATCCAAGCGAACCCCCTTTCGTGAGATCCAAGTTTAGACGATTGTTGTAGCCCCCAGCAATCTAGTAGCTCTCAGCCTTCGGCACTCAGCCAAAAACATTCGTCGCGTCCCGGGATCTTGGACGCGACGCTCATCAAGGAGTCGAACTGCGCGCTGGGCTACAATGCGGCGTCGGGAAGCTGATCGCTGACGGCTGAGAGCCGAAGGCTAGAAGGGAGTAGCGATGCCCAGGATCGAGGTAGAAGGCGCGGGAACTTTCGACGTCGAGGAGGGCAAACGCCTCGTCCTCGCCATCGAGGAGGACGCGGGCGTGGACATCCTCCACCGCTGCGGCGCCTACGCGAAGTGCACCACCTGCCGCATCGAGTACCTCGAAGGCGAGCCTGACAGGATGACCCGGGCCGAGCTCGAAGTCCTCCAGAGCCGCGACCTCCTCGGGGAGGTGCGCCTCTCCTGCCAGGCCGTCTGCGACCACGACATGAGCGTAAGGCCCCTCATGACCGTCACCTCCACGGGCCTCGACGGTCCAGGCAACAAGCCGGAGCCGAACATCACCCCCGAGCCTGAATGGATAGATAAACCGGCCGGATAGAGCCGTCAGCCTCCAGCGGTCGGCTTTCAGCGAGGCAAAAGGGTTGATCGTCGCGGGCTGACGGCCGACAGCGCGGTCTCCCTCAGGAGACCGCAGGGATGACCTCCCTCGCGAAGCGCTCGACCATCTCTGGCTCGTGGGCGACGCGGGGGAGGTAGGTTATGAAGTAGTCGACGCCGGCGTCGGCCATGGGCTGTAGGCGTCCTGCTATCTCTTCCGCGGTGCCTACCATGAACTCCTGGCTGTACTCCGCGTAGCTCTTCGGGCCGCGGGCCTCCTTGGTGGCCTGCTCCGGGTCCTCGCCGGGTTCGAGCAGGTAGGCGTTTATGGAGGTGGAACGGGTGATGTCCTCGTGGGGGCGCCCCTCGTTCTCGCAGTGACCCTTTAGGACCTCGAACTTGTGCTTGATGGTGTCGATGTCGCCCCCGACGTTGCAGGCGTCGCCGTAGCGGGCGACGAGCTTGAGGGTAACCTTCTCGCCGCCGCCCCCGATCCAGATCGGCGGGTGCGGGGAGCTTACGCCCTTGGGCTCGTTTATGGGCCTGTCCAGCTTGTAGAACTCGCCGTCGAAGACGAGATCGTCCTCGGTGAACATGCGGTGGACGATCTCGCACGCCTCCTTGAACATCCTCATCCTGACCGGGATCTCGGGGAAGCCGTAGCCGTAGGCTAGCCACTCGTGCTCGTACCAGCCTGCCCCGAGCCCGAAGAGCAGCCGACCGTTGCTCATCACGTCCACGGTCGAGGCCATCTTGGCGAGGAGGGCCGGGTTGCGGTAGCCGTTGCAGGTGACCATCTGCCCGATCTTGACCCGCTCGGTGTCCCTGGAGAGGCCCGCGCTTATGGTCCAGGCCTCGAAGGTGGTCTCCCTGGTCGGCTCGGGGACGGTGTGGAAATGGTCGTAGACCCAGATGGAGTCGTAGGCCCCCGTCCCGTCCGCCACCTTCGCCACCCGCGTCATCGCCTCGTACTGCTCGTACGGGTCCTCTATCCCCACCAGGTCCATCCGCCAGCCCTGCGGCACGAACACCCCGAAATCAACCGCCACCTCGAACCTCCTCTAAGCCGGATGCGACCCGGATATCTTACTCGCAAAGTCGCGTGGCCGGGGTTGGGATTTCTGCGCCGCGACGCGCCTTTTGCGCGTTGGGAAACTGGTGTTGCCGCGTAGACTTGCCGTGGGGCGCCCCGCTCTTGGAAAGCGTGGCGAAAGGAGAGATGGATGGGCTTGAGGAAGCGCTACGAGCCGGGGACGTTCTGCTGGGCGGACCTGTCGACGCCCGACGTCGAGGGCGCCAGGGCGTTCTACGGGGATCTGCTCGGCTGGGAGTTCAGGGACGATGAGATCCCGGGCGGCGTCTACGTGGAGTACGACGGTCGGGGCGATCTGGTGGGCGCGATCGACCAGTGGGACGGGTACCCCGCGCACTGGAACAACTACGTCTCCGTAGAGAGCGTCGACGAGACCGCCGCGAAGGCGGAACAACTGGGCGCCAGGATGATCGAGAAGCCTTTCGACTTGATGGAGTTTGGCCGCATGGCTGTCTTCGCCGACCCTGGTGGCGCCGTGCTCTGCGTCTGGGAGCCGCGGGACCACATCGGTGCGGGCAGGGTCAACGACGCCGGCTGCATGGCCTGGAACGAACTGCAGACCCGGCGGCCCGACGAGGCCGCTTCTTTCTACGCCGGGCTCTTCGGCTGGGACTTGGAGCCCATAGAGCAGGACGGGGCGACGGTCTACCTCACGATCAAGAACTCCGCCGGTCGAATGAACGGCGGTATCATGCCGATGTCCGACGCGCATGGCGACGCACCCTCTTACTGGCTCGCCTACTTCACGGTGCCGTCGTGCGACGCGGCCGTGGCAAGGACGAAGAAGCTGGGCGGGCGCGTGCTCGCCGGGCCGATGGAGCCGGGGTTTGGCAGGATCTCGGTCCTCAGCGACCCACAGGACGCCCCTTTCGCGGTCTTCGAGGGCGAGACGGACGAGTAAGCGACTTCTCGTTGGAGGGGCATCTGGTTACAGACCGCGGGCACCGGAGGAATCCCGGCGCTCGCGACATTCTCGGGCCACCGCTAACGCTATCCCTTCGAGAGCGTCCTCTTCCCGTCCGCGTTGCGGGCGACGACGAACAGCAGGTCGGAGAGGCGGTTGACGACCCTGACGGCGTAGGGGTGATCCCCGCCGTAGCCGGCCGCGACGAGGCCGCGCTCCGCCCGGCGCACGACCGAACGGGCAACGTCCAGGAGCGCGCCCATACGACTCTCACCCGGGACAACGAACTCCTTGGGGATCTCCGTCCGACCTCTCCAATCTTCGAGTGCCCGGTCTACGAGCTCCAGATCCCCCTCGCCCACGAAGTCGTCCTCCTTAGGCATCGCGATGTCGCCCATGACGCGGTAGAGGAGCCGTTGGAGCTCCAGAAGGAGATCCCCGAGCTCCCCCTCCGCTTCCGCGCGGGCCAGCCCGAGGAACGAGCTCGCCTCGTCCACGTCGCCGAGCACCACTATCCTGGGGTCGTCCTTGCCCATCCGGCCCGACCCGAGCAGGGTCGTCGTACCGTCGTCGCCGCGGCCGGTCGAGACCGGCGGGTTGTTCTCGTGCTCGCTCAAGTGTTCTCCTAATCAGAGTAGAGTCCAGGCGAAGGTATCGCGGGGATCGGGGCCTTGCAAGCCGCCTGTCCGGCGACCCGGACCGAGACCCGGCCCTGCAACCCCACCGTAGCGGGCGGGTTTCAACCCGCCCGCGCACCCGGGCTCTCAAACGAACCAGACCTCCCTAGTCCCGGATCTCCCCCAGCAGCCCGGCGAAGGCAAGCGCCTCGTCCCACACCCGGCCGCCGTCTTCGAGGCCCCAGTACGCGGCGAGCACCGCCTGGGCCAGGCCCCACGCGCGTACCCTGGCACGGTCGAGCCCGAGCTCTCCCGAGAGCACGTCGAGCCGACGTTCGAGGAGTCCTTTGGGGTCAGGCGCGTCCAAGGCCCAGGCCGGGTTGTGCAGCAGGGCTGCGGTGTCGTAGGCGGCCTCGCCGACGACGCCCTTGGGGTCTATGGCGAGCCACGGCCCGCGCCTCGCGGAGAGGATGTTCTCCTGGTGGAGGTCGCCGTGCAGGAGGAGCGGCTCGCCCTCTGAGGCGAGAAGCTCCGCGAAGAGCGCCTCGGCTCTCTCGACGAGCTTCGCAGGCATCGGCCCCGTCCCGCCGCCGTAGCGCCGCCTCAGGCGCCCGAAGCCCCCGGACCAGTCGGAGACGGTGGGGAAGCTGTGCCTCTGCGGCGCGGGGCGCCACAGCTTCCTCATCACGCCGGCTGCCGCCGCGGTCGCATCCTCGTCGTCCCCGATGTCGGCGAGTGGCCCGCCGGGTTGCAGGCGCTCCAGAAGCATCGCGCCACGGTCGAGGTCGAGCTCCAGCAGGCGGCAGATGCCCCGCCCGCCGAAGGCGGCCAGCGCCGCGGCCTCCGTTCCGAACTCCTCGTCACCAGGAAAAGAGAGCTTCAGGACGGCCGGGGCGCCGTCCTCGCGGAGCGCGGGGACCACCCAGTTGTACGAGAGGTTCGGGAAAGGGCCCCCCACCCTCAGGGACCAGCGGCGGGCGAGCTCGTCCGTGAGCGCGGGCAGACGGTTCAGCCAGGCGAGGCCGGCTTCGCCGCGGAGCGAGGCCTGGGTGCGGGCGAAGGCCTCGGGTACGCACGGCGGAAAGCTCACGCCCCGGACCTCCTCGTGCGGCGGGCGTGCGGGAGTGGCGGCCGCGTAGGGGAGACCGCGCCACGGGTGGGCCGGTGCGTCAGGGCACGGTCCTCAGCCCCCCTGACGGCGGTTGGTAAGGATGGGAGAGAGGCCCGGGCTGCGGCGGACGAGGCCGGCATCCAGGGCGAAGTTTTTGGCCCCGGGGCTGAACATTATGACCAGCGAGATCAGGATGACCAGCACGTTGATGTTGATGAACTCGGGGGCCCCGAGGCCCGTCCCGAGCCGCACGCCGCCGGCGGAGAGCAGGATGGAGGTGCTTAGCGCGATGCTGCCGATCGCCGCGAAGTTGGTAAGGAACCCGAGGAGGAGCGCGATGCCGATAGTCAACTCGCCGGCCCGCATCAGCTGGGCGAAGAGCTCTGCGTTCGGTACCACGATGCTCTGCATGAAACCCCGGAAGAACGGCGGCGCCTGCGACACGAAGCCCCCCGCCGCGAGGCTCTCGGCGAATTGCTGGGGAAAGTTCGGGTTTAGCAGCTTTTCGATGGCGCCGTTCAGCCACAAAGCCCCAACCAGGATGCGCACCCATACCATGCCGTTCAAGGTCGGATCTCCTCTCGTGGTCCGTCACCAACCATATTACATACGCACGGCAGGAGAAACGGGACTTGGCCCACACATACAAATACGGCAAAGCGGGTAGGTAGGCCGAAAGCATCGCATTGCGTAACGGGATGTCCCAAGGACCGCAGAGGGGAGAGACGCATGTCGGACAGGGGTGGAAGGGGAGACGACCTGAACTGGGATCTTCCCCAGCACGGGGGCGCCGCCGACCGCGGCTACGACCGCGACGAGGGCCTGCTTGACGAATCGTTCGCGGGCGGGCGCGAGGCCGGACCGGCCTCGGGCGGGACGGGGCGGGGAGGGGCCCGCAGGAGGGGCGCCAGGGAGCGCTCGGGCTCGGGGTCGCGCGCCGGTTCGGGCACAGGTCTTTACGGGAGCCAGATCGGCTCCAACGTGCTGCCCGCGGCGGTGGCCGAGCTTATCGGCACCTTTATCCTCGTCTACACCGGCACCTCCGTCGTGGTCGCGACCGTCCTCGACCGGCCGATAACCGGCCTGGCCTACGACTCGCTAGCCATACCCCTGGCCTTCGGCCTCGTGCTCGTCTCGCTCGTGGCCGCGCTGGGTCACGTCTCGGGGGCGCATCTCAACCCCGCCATCACCATCGGCTTGGCGGTCACGAGGAAGTTCCCGTGGAACTTCGTCCCTGCCTACATCGGGGCGCAGCTCCTTGGGGCCATCCTCGCCGCCATCGCCACCTGGATCACGTTCGGGGCCGAGGCCCGCAACCAGGTCGGGCTTGCCTCCCCGGCGACGGGGCCGGGCGTCGGGTTCCTGCAGGCGCTGCTGGTCGAGATCTTCATAACCTTTATCCTCGTCTTCGTCGTCGTCTCGGTCGCCACGGACGATAGGGCGCCTGCGGGGGTCGCGCCGATAGCGGTAGGGTTCGCGCTGGCCGCTGCCATATTCATCGGCGGTCCCACGACCGGGGCCGCGGTCAACCCGGCCCGCGCCCTCGGCCCGATAATCGTGGCCTGGAACAACTGGGACCTGGCCCTGATCTACATCATCGGCCCGATAATCGGCGGCATACTGGCCGCGGTCCTATACGACAGCTTTATCTCCAAGGCGGACGCCCCGTAGCAAACCGCTAGGACACCGTTCGCGTATATCCGGTTGTCCGCAGGCGAAGAGGAGGAAGTTTTGGAGAAGATTTCGCGCGAAACGTTTATCCGGCTTGCCGCCGCCCTCGGCGTCGGGGCGGCCTCCGCCTCGGTGGCCGCCTGCGGTGGGGGCTCCGGCGGCTCGGGCAGCAGCTCCGGCGGTGGTTCTGGCGGCTCGGGCGGTGGATCCGGCGCCGCGAAGAGCACCCCAGCGGCCTCCTCGGACGCGTCGGGGGAGGCTTCCACGGCAACCGGCGGGTCGGCCATCGCGCAGGAGTCCGACGTTGGCCCGGGCAGCGCCGTGACGTTCAAGGACGGCGGCAAGGACGCCGTGCTCGTTCACCTGGACAGCGGGGAGTTCGTCGCCTACTCCGCGATCTGCACCCACGCGGGCTGCACGGTAGCCTACAAAAATGCCCAGCTCGCCTGCCCGTGCCACGGCTCGGTCTTCGACCCGGCCAACGGCGCGGAGGTCGTCTCGGGTCCGGCCCAGAGGCCGCTGCCGGAGATACCGGTAGAGGTGCAGGACGGGCAGGTCGTTCGGGCGTGAGGGAAGGTTCCGAGATTCTAGGTTTTAGGCTCTAAGAAGAGCCTTGCGGGCGGCAGGGCCGTCCGCAAAACCGCTTTGTGGTCGCGTTGCGAGGGACGTCTTTCGCGACGAGACCCGGAGCCCGGAGCCTGATGCCTCGGACCGCATTCTCAAGTAAAATGGCCCGCATGGACGCAGGCGGGGAGCGGATCGGGATCAACGGGGCTGCGGCCTTGCTGGACGTGACCCCGGAGAAGGTCCGCCGCTTCGTTCAGGATGGCAGGCTCCGCGCCGAACGCGGCGAGGATGGAGAGCTGGACCTCGCCCTGAACGAGGTCCTGAACCTGGCCCGCGGTCTCGAGGCCGAGGCGGCCGAGGAGGAGATCTTCGACGGCGAGGTGATCGGGGACGACCCGCCCGCCAACTCGCGCCTGCCGGCGGTCCCCTTCGAGCGCTACGAGCGCCTGCTGCAGCAGGGCCAGGACTACAAGACCCGCCTCGAAGAGCGGAGCCGCCAGATCGAGGAGGTCCGCCATGAGCGCGACGCCGCCCGCATGGAGATAGACCGCCTCTGGTCCGAGATAGAGCGCCTCAACCTCGTCGAGTTCCAGCGCGAGCTGCAGGAGAAGACGATCTCGACCCTCGAAGAAGAGAAGCTGAGGCTCGAAGAGGACCGCAGCCGCCTGGTCGAGCAGCACACCAGGCTCACAGAGGAGAAGTCGGCCCTCTCCGAGGACCGCGTCCGGCTGGAAGCCGAGCTGAACGCCCTCAAGAACCGCGGCTTCTGGTCCCGCCTCTTCGGCGGCTAAGAGACAGAACCCCCACCCTGACGCCACGCCGGCCGACTTCGGATCGGCCGATCCGCCATGGACCAAAAATTGTCGTTTCTATAGAGGTCGGGGCCCCCGCGCGGCGGTAGCCTGTTCCAGTCGCAGAATCGACCAATTGGAGCGAAGTGCGCGAGCATGCATAAGGTGTGCGGCCGTCTGTTATCCCGTTCGTGGTGGCGGCGCTGGTACTGGCCGCGGCGAGCGTTGCGTACGCCGAGTCGTTCGAAGGATCCCGCGGAGCCGACCGCTACGCGGGGACGCTCCGCGGGATCCTTCGAGATGTACGCGGGCAACGACACGGCATTCGGGCGTGCCGGGGCGGACAAGCTGTTCGGGTCAAGCGGCAGCGACACCATCTATACAGGAACGCTTGAGGAGGGCGACGGCGAGTCGGACGCTGTCTCCTCCGGCGGCGGGGCCGAGGACACCGTCTACCTGGGCGGCAAGGATCACTCCGGGCAAAACATCGGCGATAGCTGCGAGAACACGATCTCCTACTAGCCAGCGCCACGATTTCTTCCGCGGGGCCGGGGCCGCCTTTTTGGCCCCGGCCCGCGCGCACCTCGGCAAAGACGGTTCGTCCTCTGGTCCCTCCTCTTCGGCGGAAGGAGCACACCGGCTTCGGTTCGCTCAGCATTCGGCCCACTCGCTACATCGCCAGGTACGTCGCGGATCTACGTTCAGCACCAGAACCGCCAGCGCGCGGATGCGACCTTCACGGCAAAATACGGAAATTGCTGTATAGACTGAAACTTGTGAAAGGTATACGATTGGGTAGTGGATGAGAGGCGCGAACATTACGCGGAGGACTTTGGGCTTCTCTTCGAGCGGGCCGGGGGTTCGCGCATGCTGGGACGCGTGCTCGCGGTATTGTTGACCGCTAGCCCTCCGGAGCGGTCCGCGGAGGAGTTGGCCGGGGAGTTGAAGGCCAGCCGGGGCTCCATAAGTCAGGCGACGCGCACGCTCGTGCAGATGGGGATGGTGCGGCGGATGAGCCGGCCTGGCGAACGGCGCGATTACTTCCGCATGAAGCCAGACGCCTGGCAGGCGACGACCCGACAGCAGATGGCCCTGATCGGGGTGTTCCAGGAGATGGCCGAGCGGGGCCTGAAGCTTCTCGACCCCGGCAGCAGGGAGGCCAGGGATGGTCTCGAAGAGATGCGGGACTTCTACGCCTTCTGGGATAGGGAGTTGCCCGCGGCGCTCGCCCGCTGGGACGAGGAGAAGGGGCGTCGCAACAGGGAGGGCGGGTAGGGAGGTAAGACGGTGGAAGCGGCGATAAAGACCGAGCGGCTCACCAAGACCTACGGCAAGAACCGCGGCATAAGGGACGTGGACCTGGAAGTAGAGGAGGGCGAGGTCTTCGGCTTCCTGGGGCCCAACGGCGCGGGCAAGACCACGACGATCCGCACGCTCCTCGGGTTCATGCGGCCCACGGGCGGGCGGGCCGAGGTCTTTGGCCTCGACACGCGGAGGGAGAGCGTTGAGGTGCGGGCGCGCGTCGGCAACCTTCCAGGCGAGTTCGCCCTCGAAGACAGGATAACCGGGGAGGGTCTCTTGCGGTACTTCGCCAGGCTGCGGGGGGTTGGCGACCTCGGGTACGCGCGCGAGCTCGCCGAGCGGCTCGGGGCCGACCTCCACAGGCCGATGCGGCGGCTCTCGCGGGGGAACAAGCAGAAGATCGGGCTCATACAGGCCATGTTCCACAGGCCGCCGCTCCTGATCCTCGACGAGCCCACGGGCGGCCTCGACCCGCTGGTGCAGGAGGAGTTCCTTGACGTTGTCGAGGAGACCAGGGCAGAGGGGCGGACCGTGTTCTTCTCCTCGCACGTGCTCAGCGAAGTCGAGCGGGTCTGCGACCGGGTCGGGATCATCCGCAAGGGGGAACTCGTCGACGTGGAG
Source organism: Rubrobacter sp. (assembly GCA_035264945.1). Taxonomy (GTDB): domain Bacteria; phylum Actinomycetota; class Rubrobacteria; order Rubrobacterales; family Rubrobacteraceae; genus Rubrobacter_D. The sequence continues at coordinate 30,510 of DATFPF010000037.1, read as the reverse complement.
CCGACGCACAGGCTCGTCGACAAGGCCTTCAGGCACGTCACTCTTACCTTCGACGGGCCCGTTGACGCCAAACCTTTCGCAGCCCTGCCAGGCGTCGAAGACCTCAAGGCCGATGGGCCGAGGTTGTCGTTCACGCTCTACTCCGAGCCAGACGCGCTGATCAAGCTGGCCGCCAGGCACCGGCTCGTGGGCCTGGAGTACGAGCGACCGAGCCTGGAGGAGATCTTCCTAACCTACTACGGCCAGAACGGGGGCGAGGGATGAGCGTGCTTGGATTGCGCAAGACCGGCGGACGGGGGAGGCACGCCGCCAGGCGGGCGGCGCCGCTGACGACGCTCCCCGCGCTGGTCCTCCATACGGTGCGGTCCCAGGCCAGGGGCGTGCTCATCTGGGGGGCGGCGCTCGGGCTCTACAGCGCGGCGATCCTCGCCTCCTTCACAACGCTCAGCGGGAGCGCGGACCAGATGAACCAGCTCCTGAGCACCTACCCGCAGGGGATGCTCGAGGCGTTCGGGATCACGGACCTCGCCAACGTCGAGAACTACATGAGCTCCCAGGTGTTCCTGCTAGCCCCGCTGGCGCTCGCGTTCTTCCCCATACTGACGGCCGCAGGGACCATAGCCGGCGCGGAGGAGCGCGGCACCATAGACGTCCTGCTCGGGAACCCTATCCCGCGCTGGCAACTCGTGGTGGGCAGCTTCGTCTCCATGGCCCTCTCCTTGCTGGGGATACTCGCCATCGTGGGCGCCCTTACACAGGTCACCGCCGTCCTAATGGACGTTGACCTCTCCCCGGACAGCACGGCCGCCGCGGTTCTGAACATGTGGCCCCTGTGCCTGCTCTTCGGCGCCGCCGCGATGCTCTGCTCGGCCGTCTTCCACCGTCGCGCTCTCGCGATCGCCCTCCCGGCCTCTCTCCTCTTCGCGATGTACCTCCTCGACACCCTGGGCCGCGTCTCGAAAGACCTCGAAGACCTCCAGCCGTTCTCGGCCTTCTACTACTACGGCTCCGCCATCGAAGACGGCATCGACAGGTCGGACTTCGCGGGCCTCACGCTCGTCGCCCTCGCCCTCGTCCTGCTCGCGGTCCTCGCCTTCCGCCGCCGGGACATTTATACGTAGCGGTCAGCCAGCACGAGCGTTCCGTACCCCGAAGCGCTAAACGAACCGCCCGCACACAAGCCCGATACAGCCGAACCACCCATCGACCGTAGGGGCGGGTTTCGACCCCGACCGCGCCCCTCGCGGCCGAAAAGCCGACCCGCGAGGACGGAGCCCGGCGACCGAAGCGGGCCGAGAGCCGGCGAAGCCGGCGTGCTGTAAAGTGCCTCTCCGTATGCACGGTACAGATATCGAGGCTTTGCTGCTGCGGGCGCGGGGGCTGGGCGTGCTGCGCGGGGTGCTCGGTTCGGCGGTGGCCCGGGATCTCCTGGAACTGCTCGAGGTTCTGGCTGCCCCGCGACCTGAGCCGGCGCTTGCGGCGGACGTTTTTGGGAGGTTGTGGGAGGGGTTGGCCTCTGAGACGGACCGCCCTCTACCCGATGCCTGGCAGGGCCATCTGGTGGGGCGCCTGCTGGATGACGAGAACCCCTTCAGCCTGGGGGCCGAGGGGGACGGGCTGAGCGGCGCGGTTCTGGAGCAGGCGCGGCTCGACCTCGGGGCGTTGCGGATGCTCTTCGACCTCGACGCCGGGACGCTGCTTGGCATGGTCGAGGGGGCGGCGCCGGAGCTGGCCGGGATCTGGGTCCCGTGGTCGGACCTGAGGCATCCCGGGGTGCGCTCTCCCGGCGACGCCGTCGCCCGCAAGCTCGCCGCCGCCGAGGACTGGGGCGCGGTGGCCGGGCTACTCGCGGACCACTTCGCGCGGCACGGCGCCGGGCCCTTCGGGCGGCACAGGGCCTTCCGCTGGGACGACGAGGGGCTGCGGCCCGTGCCCAACCCGGATCCGGTGCGCCTCGCCGGTCTTATCTCCTACGAGCGCGAGCGCGAGCCCCTGGTCGAGAACACTAGGCACTTTCTGGCAGGCCTGCCCGCCCAACACGCCCTCCTCTACGGCCAGCCGGGTACCGGAAAGTCTTCCACCGTCAAGGCGCTGCTCAACGAGTTCGCCGACGCGGGGCTCCGGCTGGTCGAGGTTGCCAAGGAGGACCTCGGGTCCCTGCCGCGGGTGCTGGGTGTCCTGCGCGGGCGGGGTCCCCGGTTCATCCTCTTCGTCGACGACCTCTCCTTCGAGGAGCACGAGGTCGAGTACAAGGCCCTCAAGGCGCTGCTGGAGGGCAGCGTCGAGGAGCCGCCCGAGAACGTGCGGGTCTACGCGACCTCCAACCGCCGGAACCTGATCCGGGAGGGCTTCGCCGACCGGGAGGACGGCGACGACGTCCACGCCCATGACACCATGCAGGAGAAGCAGTCCCTCTCGGCCCGATTTGGCCTGCGAGTAACCTTCCCCGCCCCGGACCAGAAGCGTTACCTCCGGATAGTGGAGGGCCTCGCGAGGAAGAGGGGCCTCGAAGTGCCCGAGGAGGAGTTGCGCGAGAGGGCCCTCTTGTGGGACCGCTGGCACGCCGGGCGTTCCGGGCGTACCGCGCGCCAGTTCGTGGACGAACTCGAGGCCGGCCTGGCGGCGGAGCGGCGCGCCTAGTCTCCGGTTCCCGGACCCTCCCGTTCGAGGGCCGAATCAAACGGATGAACCGCGTTGCGCCCGGACGCGGGATCGTGGGGCAACCGGGGGTTCACGCTATGGGGATCGGCCTCGCCCCCAGGAACGCCGGGCCAGTGCGGTCTCCCGCGATGGGTGCGCGACGGGGTGGCGTTTCTTTCGGTTGATCTGGCTCTCCCACCGTCGCGTACTAGTTCAGGATCGGCGTCGCCGGACGGGCAAGGGAATCGGCCGAAACGAACGGTGTCGTACGCGCGCCTCGCGGTCCAGCCAAAGCCGGAGCCCTTGGCTGGGCGGCTTCCGTGGTGCGTGGATTTGGTAGAGTAATGGGGTTAGAAGGGCCGGGTAAAGCGTCGCGACGAGCCCTGCGGGGGAGGGGTCATCCGAAGCATCAGAGACGCGAAAGGACGAGCAGAGTGAGCGCCACCCTCGATCCGCGCCGACGCGAAGCGGCGCGCATGGCGGAGTTGGACCGTCTCGGGGCCATGCGACCGGGGGCAGATCGCGTCCTGCAGGCGCTCGTCGACGACGCGCGTAAGGTGTTCGAAGCCGAGTTCTGCATGGTGAACCTCGTCACCGCCGACACGCAGTTCTACAAGGTCTGGTCCGGGGAGCTGCCCCCCGCGGTCGCGGCGGTGAGGCTGAACCCGCGCGAGCCCAGCATGTGCAGGCACGTGGTCGAGGAGGAGCGGCCTTTCGTAGTTGAGGACTTCTCAACCACGGAGCGGTTCTGGGAGCAGCACCTGCGCATGGGCCCTGGCGTCCGGTTCTACGCCGGAACGCCCCTTAAGACCTCAGAAGGTCTCGCCATCGGCTCCCTGTGCCTGGTGGACAGCCGGCCCCGCGAGTTCGGCGACAAGGACAGGGCCACGTTGCGCGCCTTCGCCGGGGCCGTGGTCGGGCGGCTGGAGGCACTTGGCGCCGCGGCCCAAGAGAGGGACGCGAGGGAATCCGAGAGGCAGTACAGGCGCAACGTCTTCGAGCTGGCGAACGACGCAATCCTCATCTACGGTACGGATACCGGCCTGATCCTTGGCGCGAACCGGCGGGCCTGCGAGATGTACGGTATCCCTCAGGAGGACTTCAAGGGCAGGGACATCGCCGAGCTTTCGTTCGAGCGCGAGTCGGAGGAGGAGCACACGCGGGAGGTGCTGCGCCGGGGGTCGCACCGGGGCTTCGAGGCGGCCCACCGGCGGGCCGACGGGGCCAGGATGCACGTCTCGATCAACTCGTCGGTAACCGAGTACGGCGGCCAGCGGGCTATCCTGAGCATCGTGCGCGACGTCACCGAGCGCAAGCGGACGGAGGAATCGCTGAGCCTCAGCGAGAGGAGCCTCGCCCAGGCGCAACGGATCGCCCAGATCGGGAACTGGGAGCACGAGTTGAGGGACGGCCGGACGCGCTGGTCGGACGAGATGTACCGGATCTTCGGCTTCGCCCCGCGGACCCTTGTCCCCTCGTACAAGACCTTTATGCTCTTTGTCCATCCCGACGATGGAGATCTCGTCCGCGGGTCGATCCGCGGCGTCCTGCGCGGCAACAGGCCCGAAGACGTCGAGTACCGCATAGTCAGGCCCGACGGCGACGTACGCTTCGTCCACACGCAGTACGAGGTGTCCTACGACGAATCCGGCCGGCCGGCGAAGTTCTCCGGGACCGTGCACGACGTCACGGATCGCAAGCACGTGGAGCAGAAGCTCAAGGAGACCGAGGAGAGGTACCGCCTCCTCGTCGAACAGATCCCGGCCGTGGCTTACATAGACAGGGCCGACGCAGCGGACGTCGCCTTCTACACGAGCCCGCGGATAGAAGCGCTGCTCGGCTACACGCCAGAGGAGTGGCTGGAAGGGCGCCTGTGGCTGGAGCGGTTGCACCCGGACGACCGGGACTGGGTGCTGGAGGCGGATACCCGCGCCAGGACGGCGGAGGAGCCGTTCGGCGAGGAGTATCGCCTGATCGCCAGGGACGGCCGGACGGTGTGGGTGCGCGACGGGTCCGAGTTGCTAAGGGACGAGGCGGGCCGCCCGCTGTTGCGGCACGGCGTCCTGCTCGACATCACCGAGCGCAAGCGGGCCGAGGAGGCGCTACGACGGAGCGAGGAGAGGTTGCGCTCCCTGATCCAGAACGCGCCTGACGTGATCGTGGTGCTCGACGCCGAAGGCAGGATCCTCTACGACGGCCCCTCCATCCAGAGGGTGCTCGGGTACGAGCCCGGGGAGCGGGTCGGCAGTAAGGGCCTCGACTACGTCCACCCCGAGGACGTAGCGCGGGCGGCGCAGACGTTAGCAGAGACGCTGGGCAGCCCCGGGGCCGAGGTGCCCGTGGAGTACCGGCTCAGGCACAAGGACGGCTCCTGGCGGCACTTCGAGGCCACCCGCACCAACCTGCTCGACGACCCCGCCATCGGGGGGATAGTGATCAACTGCCGCGACGTGACGGAGCGCCGGCGGGCCGAGGGGGCGTTGCGCAGGAGCGAGGAGAGGCACCGGCTGGTGGGCCGGGCCACGAACGAGGTGATCTGGGACAACGACATCGCCACCGGAAGGCAGGTGTGGGACGGCGCCGTCAGCGCGATGTTCGGTTACTCCCCCGAGGAGCTCGGGAGCGAGGGGCGGTGGTGGCAGGAGCGGATACACCCGGAAGACCGTCCCCGCGTCCTTTCAGGCCTCGAGGCGCTCCTCGGGGGCGACGGGGAGGTGTGGACGGAGGAGTACCGCTTCAGGCGCCGGGACGGGACGTACGCGACGGTAGTTGACCGGGGCTACGTGGTGCGCGACGGGGAGGGCAGGCCGGTGCGGATGCTCGGCTCGATGATGGACATCTCGGAGCGCAAGCGCACGGAGGAGGCGCTGCGCGAGAGCGAGGGGCGCCACCGGCGCCAGGCGAGGGAGCTCGTGCTCCTCCACCAGGTGCGAACCGCCCTGGCCCAGGATCTGGAGCCGCCGGCCGTGTTCCGCGCGGTCGTCGAGGCCATCGCCCAGACCTACGGGTACACCCAGGTTAGCGCCTACAGGCTTCAGGGCGAGACGCTGGAGCTCCAGCACCAGGTCGGCTACGAACGCGTTCTCGACCGCATCCCCGTCACCCGCGGGGTGATGGGGCGCGTCGCCCGTACCCGCCGGCCCGTCCTGCTCGGGGACGTGAGATCCGACCCCGCCTTCCTCGGCGCCATAGAAGGCATCACCTCCGAGATCTGCGTCCCCCTGCTCGACGAGGGGGAGGTGGTCGGCACCCTGAACGTGGAGAGCACGAGCGGCGTGGAGCTCACGGGCGACGACCTGAGGGTGGTGGCCGCGCTGGCCGAGCACGTCAACGTCGCCCTGCGGCGCGCCAGGCTCCTCTCGCGGGTGCGGGAGAGCGAGGAGCGCTTCCGGTCTTTGCTGCAGAACGCCTCTGACGTCATCACGCTGCTGGAAGTAGACGGCACAATACTCTACGAGAGCCCCTCCGTGGAGCGGACGCTCGGCTACGGCCCCGAAGAGCTGGTAGGAGAGAACGCCTTCGATTACGTCCACCCGGACGACCTCGAGCATGTGTCGGCGGCGTTCTCCGAGATGCTGGCCGACCCCGATCTCCGCCCGTCCGTGGAGTACAGGTTCAGGCGCAAGGACGGGTCGTGGTGCTACCTGGAGTCCATAGGCAGCAACCTGCTCGACGACCCGAAGGTCGAGGAGCTTGTGGTCAACTCCAGGGACATCACCGAGCGCAAGCGCTGGGAAGAGAAGCTCAGGGGGGCGGAGGAGAGGTACCGCGGCCTGGTCGAGACGATCCCGGCCATCACCTACATGGGCGAGCTGGACGAGGTAAGCACCTCTATATACGTGAGCCCCCAGGTCGAGGCGATTCTCGGGTTCACGGCCGAGGAGAGGATGGCCACGCCGGACCTCTGGGTAAGGCACCTGCACCCAGAAGACCGGGAGCGCGTGCTGGCCGCCAACGCCCTGAGCAACGCGACCGGGGATCCGTTCGACGAGGAGTACCGCATGGTCACCCGCGACGGCCGCGAGGTCTGGATGCACGACGCCTCCGTGGTGCTGCGGGACGCGGAGGAGGGGAGACCTTCGTACCGCCAGGGGGTAATGTTCGACGTCACCGAGCGCCGCAAGACGGAGGAGGCGCTGCACGCCTCGGAGCGGCGGCTGCGGACGGTTATCGAGCAGTCCCCGCTCGGGATCAACATCTTCGACCCGGACGGCACCTCGCTGCTGACGAACGGCGCCTGGGACGAGTTGTGGTACCTGGACGACGGGGAGGCCGCGCGGCAGGCCAACGTGTTCGAGGACGAGCACCTGCGCGACGCCGGGCTCATCCGGTACGTCGAGCGCAGCGTGTCCCAGGGCGCCCCGGTCGTCGCGCCGCTGCTCCTGTTCGACCCGGCGAGAGGCGGGCGAGAGGGACGCCCGCGCTGGCTCAGGACCCTCGTCTACCCCGTCAAGGGCGGGGACGGGCGCGTGCTCGAGACCGTCCTGTTGTTGGAGGACTTCACCGAGCGCAAGCGGGCCGAGGACGCGCTCAAGGAGAGCGAGGAGCGCTACAGGGCCGTGGTCGAGCAGAGCGCTGAGGCAATCTGGATGTTCGACCCGGAGACCAAGCGCGTGCTCGAGACAAACGCGGCATTTCAGGAGATGCTCGGCTTCGACGCCGAAGAGCTGCGCGGGATGACCAACTACGACTTTGTCGCCCACAGCCGCGAGGACGTGGACCGCACGGTCGGACTCAAGATGCGGGGGGAGGAAAACTCCCGCTCGGAGCGCAAGTACCGCATGAAAGACGGGACGTTGCTCGACGTCGAGGTCGGCGGGACCGTCATCTCCTACCGCGGCAAGGAGGTGGTGTGCAGCGTGGCGCGCGACATCACCGAGCGAAAGCGGGTGGAGGAGGAGATCCGGGAGACGAACCGGCGCCTGGGCGAACTGGCCACCCTGAGGGCCGACTTCACCGCGATGGTCGCGCACGAGCTCGACACGCCGCTGGCGGTCATCCGGGGCTACGCCGACGTGCTCGCCACGGGCGAGCTCGGCCCCGCGGAGAGGGAGCGCGCGCTCGCGCAGATCCAGTCCGAGACCGACGTCTTGAACACGCTCGTGGGGGATGTCAGGGTCGCGGCCTCCGCCGAGCGCAGGGACTTTGCCGTCAACCCCAGGGAGGTGCCGGTCGACGAGTTGCTCGACGCGGCGGCCCGCTTCGTGGTCACGCTCCCGGGGGACAACCCGCTCGAGCTGGAGCACGCGACGGACGCCGCGCGGTACGACGGCGTCCGGGCCGGCTACGCGGACGCGTTCGTCTTCGGGAACGGCGACGGCGGGCGGGAGGTTTGGGCTGACCGCTACAGGATCGGGCAGGTGCTCCGCAACCTGCTCGCCAACGCCGTCAAGTACTCGCCTGAAGGGGCGCCCATAGGGCTGCGGGCGGTCCCGGGGGAGGCCCCCGGGCGCCTGCGCATCGAGGTGTCCGACCGCGGGTCCGGAATACACCCGGACGATCTGGGGCGGGTCTTCGAGAAGTTCGGCAGGGGGCGTAGCCTGGAGGGCAAGAAGGTGTCCGGCATCGGCCTCGGGCTCTACCTCAGCCGGCGCATCCTGCGGGCCCACGGTTCCGACCTGACGGTAGACGCGAGGCCGGGGGGCGGCTCCGTGTTCGGCTTCGAGCTGGAAGAGGTTGCGCGGTGAGCCGAGTTCTGCTGGTCGACGACCACGCCACCTTCCGCGAGCCGCTGGCCTTCATGTTCGACAGGGAGCCTGGGTTCGAGGTGGTTGCGCAGGCAGGCACCCTCGAGGAGGCCCTCGGCGCGCTCGAGGGCATAGATTTCGCGGTCGTCGACCTGGACCTCCCCGACGGCGACGGCACGGAGATGATCGGGCCGCTGCGCGCCGTCAACCCGCAGTGCCTGGTGATGGTGCTTACCGCGAGCGCCGACCGGGAGACGCACGCCAGGGCCGTGGAGGCAGGCGCCGCCGGCGTCCTGCACAAGTCCGTCCGCGTGGGCGCGGTCGTCGCGGCGGCGCGTCGCCTAGTGGCAGGCGAGGCTCTCCTCTCGGCCGAGGAGGTGGTGGACCTGCTGCGGCTCGCGGGCCAGAGCCGGGAGCGCGACCGGGAGGCGCAACGCTCCATCGAAAGGCTCACGCCCCGCGAGCGGGAGGTGCTTCAGGCGCTCGCCGACGGCCTCTCGGACAAGGAGATATCCGAGAACCTCCACGTCGGCGTCGGGACGGTCAGGAACCACCTCGTGAGCGTCTTCGGCAAGCTCGGGGTCAACTCGCGGCTGCAGGCGCTCGTCTTCGCCCTGCGCCACGGCGTCGTGGAGATCGGCTGACCGAGACCGGGGGACCCGGGGGCGCGCCCCCGCTTCAGGCGGGCCGCAAGGGTGACTCGTTAAGGCCGAGCCAGTAGAGCTTAAGCTGCCCGACGACCTTGAGGAACTGCTCGAAGTCCACGGGTTTGCGGACGTAGGAGTTGGCTCCCAGGCCGTAGCCTTCGAGCACGTCCCGGCGTTCCCTGGAGGAGGTAAGGATCACCACGGGCAGCAGGCGCGTGCGCTCGTCGGCGCGCACGCGCTGGAGTACCTCGAACCCGTTGAGGCGCGGCAGCTTGAGGTCGAGCAGGATCAAACGCGGCATCGCGTCACCGGGACGTTCGGCCTCGCGCCCCGGGGAGAATAGGTAGTCGAGCGCCTCGACCCCGTCGCGGGCCACTACCACCTCGCAGGCCACGTCGTTCTTCGCCAGCGCCCGCAGCATAAGTAGCTCGTCGTCGGGGTTGTCCTCGACCAGCAGGATAGCCCTCTCTTTCAACCCGCTTCCGTCCTGCCGCGATGCGCCATGTTCCCTCTTATACTCGGTGTTTTCTCCGGCTGACTCAATATATTCCTGCGGGCCCCGCGCCGCATCCCGCAAAAGGGTGATATTGGCCGCCCGAACCGCCGGGCCTCCCTTGCAGAGAAGAAGCGGGCCGACAGAGGAGGGGGAAACGGGCGTCGGCCCGGCTTTGATAGAGGGCCGGTCCCTAGGAGGGGGGATAAGGGCGTCCGACCGCTAGTTCGGGAGTATTCCACGCGCACAAGCGGTCCGGCATCCCCCAAATGCATGATCTTTCTCGAAATTTCGGATTTGCCCCGAGCGGGGACCCTCAATAGAATGGGTCTAGGTTTCCGATGGACACTACTCCGCTCACTTCGCCCAGGCGGCTTCCCGGGGCGGGTGCCTAGATGGGCGCCCCGCTCAGGGTACTGCTCGTCGAGGACTCGGAGAACGACGCGTTGTTGCTTCTCAGGCAGCTCAGGCGCGGCGGCTACGAGCCGCTCTCCATGCGGGTGGACACCGCGGGGGAGATGGAGGCTGCCCTCGAGGGGCAGACCTGGGACCTGGTGATCTCGGACCACTCCATGCCCGCCTTCAGCTCGCTCGGCGCGCTGGACCTGCTGCGGGGCAAGGGCTTCGTGGACCTGCCGTTCATCATAGTGAGCGGCCGGATCGGCGAGGACGCCGCCGTCTCGGCCATGAAGGCGGGGGCCCACGACTACATAATGAAAGACAACCTGGCGCGCCTGAACTCGGCCATAGAGCGGGAGCTCAGGGAGGCCGAGGTCCGCAGGCGCCGCCGCGAGGCCGAGGCCGCGCTGCGCGACTCAGAGACACGCTTCCGGTTGATGATCGAGCAGTCGCCCTTGAGCATCCAGATCTTCTCCCCCGACGGCCGCACGCTGCGGGTCAACCGCGCCTGGGAGGAGCTGTGGGGCGTCACGCTGGACAGGATCCCGGGCTACAACGTGCTGCAAGACCCCCAGCTTCGGGAGAAGGGCCTGATGCCCTACATCGAGATGGGGTTCGCCGGGGAGGCGACGGTGATACCCCCGGTCCAGTACGAGCCCGACGCGTCCATACCGGACGCAAGCGAGGTCGCCTACCGCTGGGTGAGGGCTTTTATCTACCCCGTCAAGGCCGCCGACGAGAGCATCCAGGAAGTCGTGCTCATCCACGAGGACATCACGGAGCGCCTGCAGGCCGAGGAGGACCGCTGGCGGGCCGAGGAGAACTACCGCTCCATCTTCGAGAACGCCGTCGAGGGGATCTTCCAGACCACGGCGGACGGGAGGTTCCTGGCGGCCAACCCGGCCCTGGCCCGCATGTACGGCTACGCCTCCCCCGAGGACCTGATCGAGCGGGTGACGAGCATCGGGGAGCAGATCTACGCCGACGCCGGGCGCAGGGACGAGTTCGGCCGCCTCATACAGCGCGAGGGCTTCGTCCAGGACTTCGAGATGCGGGTCCGCCGCGGGGACGGGAAGACCGCCTGGACCTCCGTGAACGCGCGCGCCGTCCGCGACGAGGAGGGAAGGATCGTCGGTTACGAGGGCTTCGTAAAAGACATAACGGAGCAGAAGCAGGCAGAAGAGGCCCTGGGCGAGATCCGGGAGGCCGAGCGTCGCCGCATCGCCCGCGAGTTGCACGACGTGGTGTTGCAGGACCTCACCTACGCCCTCCAGTCCCTGCGGATAAGCCCGAGGATGCCCGAGGGCGCCGACCGCGACGCCGAGGCGGGGCGACAGGTTGAGGCCCTCCAGCGTTCGGTGTCCGGGATCAGGGACGCCATCTATGACCTGCGCCTGGAGGGGGCTGGGGAGCAGACCCTCGCCCGCTCCCTGGAGTCCATTGTGGAGCTGAGCCGCCAGCTCTCGCCGGGGTGCGCGTTCGGGCTGACCGTCGGGGAGGGCTTCCCGAGGGATGGGCGCGGGCCGCTGGCCGTCGAGGTGGCGCGCGTGGTCCAGGAGGCACTCGCCAACGTAAGGCGGCACTCCGGCGCCGAACACGCCTCCGTGCGCCTCCTGGTCAGGGGTGACGAGGCGCTGGTGGAGATCCTCGACGACGGCAGGGGCTTCGCCCCTGGCACGGCCGCCGGGATGGGGCTCACGGGCATGCGCGAGCGGGCGGCCTCCCTCGACGGGGAGCTGGAGGTGGAGGGCTCCGCCGGGTCCGGGACGCGGGTATCGCTGCGGGTGCCGCTGGCGAGCCTCCTCGACGCGGAGGACGCGGAGCGCGCGAACGCCTGAACCGGCGGTGCCCCGCGCCGTCGATGCTGGTATATTCATCTCGTCCTCGGAGGACACTGGCAGGTTTGCGAAAGGAAATAGATGTACCGGATCGTGCTCGTCGAGGATCACGCCTCGTTCCGCCAGACCCTCGCGTACATCTTCAACGGGCAGCCCGACTTCGAGGTGGTCGCCCAGGCCGGCTCGCTCGCCGAGGCCAGGCGGTCCGCGGTCGGCCCGGGGGCCGACATCGGGGTAATAGACCTCTCGCTCCCCGACGGTGAGGGCGTGGACCTGATCCGGGAGCTGCGCGAGGCTAACGGCGAGTTCACCGCCCTGATCCTGACCGCAAGCCTGGACAAGACCGAGCACGCCCGCGCGGTCGAGGCAGGGGCGGCCGGCGTCCTCCACAAGTCAGCCGACGTGGACGACATACTGGACGCCACCCGGCGCCTGGCGGCCGGCGAGACGCTCCTCTCCCCGCAGGAGATCGTCGAGCTGCTCCGCCTCGCCGGCCAGAGCCGCGAAGAGGAGCGCGAGGCCAGGGCGAGCATAGGCCAGATCACACCGCGCGAGAGGGAGGTCCTCCAGACCCTCGCCGAGGGCCTCTCGAACAAGGAGATAGCGTCCCGCCTCCACATGAGCGTCGACACCGAGCGCACCCACATGATGAACATCTTGAACAAGCTCGGCGTCCACTCGCGGCTGCAGGCCCTGATCTTCGCCGCCCGCCACGGCCTAGTGGAGCTGAAGTAGCGGTCAGCTTTCAGACAAAGACCTCAAGAACAAGACCACTCCCGCCTACGTGCCGGCGCGAGAGTCTAGCTTCTTGTGTGGAGCCCATCCGATAGAACGAAAGCTGAAAGCTGACAGCTATCCCAACAGCTCTCCCTCGCAGACGTACTCGGCCGGGCCGGTCATGTAGACGGGATGTTCCTGGCCGGCCCAGTCTATCCTGACGACGCCGCCGTCGAGGTGGACGCGCACTGGGCTTTCGGCGAGGCCCGTCCGGAGCGCGGCGACGGCCGCGGCGCAGGAGCCGGAGCCGGAGGCGAGGGTCTCGCCGGCGCCGCGCTCCCAGATCCTCATGCGTATCTGGTGCGTGTCCCTGGAGTGGACGAACTCCACGTTGGTCTTCTGCGGGAAGAGCGGGGCGTTCTCTATTGGCGGGCCCGCGGTGGCGAGGTCTAGCGCTTCGAGCGCTTCCGCGTCCTGCAGGAACGCGACGGCGTGGGGGTTGCCCATCGAGACGCGGAGCAGGCGGAAGCCTCCGGCCTCGATCTCCGTGTCGAACTCCGGCGGGCCCATGTCTACCCGCGAGGAGCCGTCCGGGTACAGCACCACCTTCTTTACGCCGGCGCCCGTGGCGACCGTCAGGGCGTCGCGGTCCACCAGCTCGTAGTCCCTGGCGTAGCGGGCCAGGCAGCGCAGGCCGTTGCCGCACATCTCGGAGGGGGAGCCGTCGGAGTTCAGGTAGACCATCTCGAGGTCGGCGTCCCGCGCGGGGGCCGGCACGAGGATGCCGTCGGCGCCCACCCCGAAGTGCCTGTCGCAACAGCGGCGGGCGAGCGCGGGCAGGTCGGCGCCCTCGACCTCGCCTGGGTCGAAGATCAGAAAGTCGTTGCCCGCGCCGTGCATCTTGGTAAAGCGCATATTTGGCTAACGCCCTCCCCGGCTCGCCAGGTGAACCCCAGAGCGCCGTCCTCGTGCACGACGACTCTAAGGCCGAGGTCAGTGTACATGGCCCGGAAGCGTTCGGCGCGTCCGCGCTCTCGCGCGAGCCGGAGATCCTCCATCTCCCCCGCCGAACGCGCTCCGTACGTCGTTCACCCACGCGCACGAGAGCCTGATCTGGGAACGGGAGGGACCCCGCCTCCCAGGTCGGCTCCGTCTGGCGCATGCCGCCGCCCCCCCGGCGCGAGAAGCTCCACGGCCGCCACCCGACCCAGAAGCCTTTGCGCCTCGTTCGCCGGGCGCTGGTCGCCTGCACGCGGGAGGGGGAGCTGGTCTTGGACCCGTTCAGCGGGTCCGGGACGACGGCGGTGGCGGCAAAGGAGCTGAACCGCTCGTTCGTCGGGGCCGAGCTCGAGGGCCTCTACAGCGGCCGGAGGCTAGCCTAGACGAGCAACCTCCACGTAGCAAAAGCGCCTGCCTCCGCCGGGATCGACCCGTTTCAAGAAGGTTTCGGCAACTGACCGCACCGAGGTGCCCTGGCCTGGTTCGGAGCGGACCTTCAAGTTTCCGCCCAGCAAGAAAGCCCGCTCTCGCATACCTTCGAGCCCCACCCCGCCGCGCGGAGATGAGGAATCGAAGCCCCGACCGTCGTCGGCCACCTCCGCGACCGGGGCACCGTTATCGATACCCGGTTCTACCCCGACGATGTGGACCAGCTCTGTTCCCGTGGTCCCGGGGAGTGACGGGGAAAGCCTGTCCCGACCGAGAACTCGAAATGGCAGTCGGGAGATCTTTGGCGGTTCAGCTCCACTAGCGGCCGCAGCAGGTCGACGAGGCTCTCCTCGGGCTCCGGCCGCGATCCCTACGCCCGCAAGAACAGGACGCTCGTGCGCCCCCACGACGCGATAGCTCGCCCCAGGAACCGCGCCGTTCGCCGCCCGCTCGGGGCGCTCTTCTCCCTGCGAGATGACCGCGGCCGTTTGGCGAGGCGGTTATCCCGGAGCTCCCGTGCCAGCGGTTCTTGGCGTTCGCGGAACAGTTCGGTTGGGTGATCCGGCGAGTACATCTTCGGCCTCCTTCGCCCGGCTCGCGCTGTCCTTGGTCGGAAGTAGAGCCGTGGGGGCGGGAGGAGACATCGGGCGAAGGATCGCTATTTCCCTGGGACCTTGGTCCTTGCCCGTATCCACCCAACGCCCCCAAAAGGTATCTTCTACGCGGTCCGCGTGCGGCGTACAGAAGAAGTGTGCCCATGAGCCCACGATTTGGCGTCTCGCGGACCACTGGTCGCGAGGACCGGCCACAACTTGGGATGATGCCAAAGGTATGCCGCGGTCCCGGCCGGACGCATCAGTGCGCCACCGCGTTCGTCCCGATCCACAAAAACGCTTGCAGTGACGTTCCATGCCGTCCTGGGTGACGGTAGCCCGCAGATCCGGCTGGGGTTGCCGACGGCGGTTTGAGTTCGCGGAGGGATGCCGACGGGCGTCGCGGCACTTGGGTCCGATGGCGGAGCTGGCCACCTGATTCCGCCACGGCCGCCGACGTCCCTCTGTGCCGTGCCGTAGGTGCAGCGGAGGCAGGTAGCGGGTAGATAGCGGTTATGACCACTCTGATGTAAATCAGGCGACCGGGAGGTTCACGGTGAGACGGATGTTTCCGGGAGACGCCCGGCGTGCCCGGTCGATCGGGCGACGCATCACGGACGCGCGGCGCGCCGGCGATCGCGACAAAGAGCTAAGCTACCGTAAGCGCGCCGAAGCCATGATCGAGCAATTCGGCCCGGATGCGCAGCGCGAAATCGAGATCGGCCGGCGCGACCAGTTGCGGAGCAAGCGGGGATAGGCGGAAGCCGGGCAAGCTCACTGGCCGGGGGCCCACGGAGCTCCGGCCCAACAGCTTGCCCTTGTTCACCCGAGCGCGCGGAAGGGCCGTTCTCCGGTCTTCGTCGGTTCGCAACCGCTTTTCCTAGCCCAAATGGATCAGCCTCATACGGGACATCTGCCCGATACATCCCGATCGCCGCCCCGCTAGGGTTCTAGTTCAGGCAAAGCCTATCTTCGGAGGAATACGGCGATGGCCCGACAGATACCGCCGATCCGGGAATTCGGCAACCTCTAGCCCATCGAGGTCGCCAGCGTGGGCAGTGCCGGTGGATGTGTCTCAGAGGAAATGCCAGAAGGAGTGAAGATGATCCAGGAGCAACAGGTGATCAAGGATCTTGGCGTCCGGAGGGAGGACCCAGCTTACAGGAACGGTTGGGAGGACGGGCGATTCGGAACGACGCGATCGTTCCTCGAGAACCCGAACCTCGCGGGGTGGGCGGGCCACCAGGAGAGGCTTGCGTACTACCGGGGCCACCGCGACGGACGGCGGGTGCGCGAGATGCTGGCGCACGGGGAGCAGACGGCATGACTGCAGAAGAGATCGACAGGTTCGCGCTGGTGTTGAAGGAGTGCGAGCGCATCCGGGCGACGATGGCGAGGGATGAGGCTGCGTTGTCAGACGGCGAGCACGACGGGATACCGGTAGCCGCTACGCCGCCGGAGCAACGGCTACGCGTGCTCGAGATGGCCATCGCCGCCTGAACCGGCACGGCCTAGGGGGCTGCTAGCGCACCCGCCGGGGCTGCTGCTCTGCCGGCGCTCCCCTTCGCGTCCACAGTGTGTAGCCCAGCGCTAGCCATACAAGGCCGAACACCACAAACGCAAAACCAAAGGGGAGAGGCCCACTCAAGGCTACTGCGACAGGCAAGGCGGCGATAAAAGCGATCCCACACCAGCGTGGCAGCACTCTAGCTTGCAGGGTTGCCAACCCGTAGAGTGCCAACCCTACCAGCAAACCCACCAGCCCCAATCCCAGCCACACAGGCGGCGCTGCCTGCAAAAAGTCTCCCCATATAAAGTAAGCGGCTACACCCCACGCCATCACCAACGACGTTGCGACGACCAACCATAACCCAGCAAGTCCCATGCGCCCGTAGCTTTGCCTTTGCAGGGCGTGGAAGCCTACCATCCCCACGGGCATAAGAAGTAGCGCGACGACTACCCCGAAGGGGACCGCCAAGAACAGAACGCCACCCACCATGGTAGCTAACCCGCCCAACCGGATGAGCTTCGAAGACGACATGGCCGCTCCATTATTTGTGCTGTTACCTACAAGAACATGATGCCATAGGAGAAGCTCTCTCGCCCTTTATTGATGGGCTATGCACCCGAGTGTATGGAAGGGGTCTTCCCCAGAGTCCGGATCCGGGGTCTCGCATAAACCCAGTTCCGGGACGAAGTACAGCCCCTGGGTTCTGCTCGGGCGTCGGTGACCGACCACAACATGTGGACGGAGTGCATAAAGATTCGTCCTGCTGGAAGACGCTCGTGCGGGACGGGCGCCGCCCGTCCTTAGCCTCATGACCGAGGCGACATCTGTTGCTGGCCGTCGGAACTCATGCGGACGCGTAAGGTTAGGCCGTTAGCACTTGAGTAGTTGCATCTCCGTGAAGCGCATGATGCAAGAGATTCTAAAGGCCCGCCGCCACGAGGACCAGCCGGGCCGCAGGGTCAAAAGACCCTTGGGAACGGGCCCATCCTCCCGTATCTTTCGTGGGTGAGAAACGAACACGTATATCGCAGGAGAAGGGTCGGGGCCCTGTTCGTCGCGGCCGTGCTAGGTTTCGCCCTCTACGCGGGCGGCGGGGCCGGCGCCGAGCCGCCCACCGTGCTCTACACCGTGGAGGCCGGCGACACCCTCTGGTCCGTCGCCACCGAGCACTACCCGGCGTCCGAGGACCCGCGGGTGACGGTCGAGGCCATCCGGGACGCGAACGACCTCCCCGACGCCCGGATCTACCCAGGCGCCCGCCTGGAGCTTCCCGCGGCGGGCTGATTCCCGTTTGAAGCCGCGGCCCGCGGGGTAGAAACGCGGGTAACAAAGGCTCTTCGAAGGGAGCGTGACCGCGCTTATGGCCGGCGTCGAGAAGCAGATCAAGAAGGCCGCCGGGGGCAAGGCAACCGGCAGCAACAAGGGCAAGAAGTCGGGCGGATCGACCGAGAAGAAGGTCGCCAAGTCCGCCAAGCGCCTCCTCAAGTAGGGGCACACGAACGGGTTTACGCGGGGCCGGGGCCAATGCGCCCCGGCCTTTGTCTTGCCCGAAGGTCATCTTACCCGGAGGAGGGGCACCGTGGAGCCACGTGGAGAGGTCTGCCTGGCCGAAGAGGCCGAACGCCTGCGACGCTCGGGCCTGAAGGTTGACGAAATCGCACGCCGCATGGGCGTGGACGCGGCCTGGGTCGAGACCGTGGTCATGGGGACGGAAGGAGACCAGGAACCCGCGCCGGAGGGGGGCTAAAGGTTCTACGGGCGTTCCGCGGGCGGGTGGGGCCGGGCGGGTCTGAAACCCGCCCCCGCGGGGGTGGGATGTCGGAGCCGCGCGTTTGGTGGCGGCTGGCGGCTTCTACCCTTCGGTCCTTCCGCCGAGGTGTTTGGCGAGGAACTCCTCGGCGGCGGCGTAGAACTTGAGGCGGTTCTCGGGGCGGGCGAAGC
The DNA here is from genome assembly GCA_035264945.1 of Rubrobacter sp. Classification (GTDB taxonomy): domain Bacteria; phylum Actinomycetota; class Rubrobacteria; order Rubrobacterales; family Rubrobacteraceae; genus Rubrobacter_D. The sequence continues at coordinate 12,617 of DATFPF010000037.1, read as the reverse complement.
CGTGGCCCTCGTCCCCGAAGAGCAGGTACTCGTGGTCTACGCCGCGCTCCTTCATGGCAGCGACTATCTGCTCGGACTCGGCCTGCTTGACGCGGGGGTCGTTCGCCCCCTGGGCGATGAGCAGGGGCGCTTTGATCCTGTCCACGAAGAAGAGCGGCGAGCGGCTCTTGAGGAAGTCCGTCTCGGACGCGGGGTCGCCGACGCGCTCGGTGAAGGTGGCGATCAGGGGCTTCCAGTAGGGCGGGACGCTCTCTATGAGGGTGATGATGTTGGACGGGCCCACGATGTCCACGGCGCACCGGAACAGGTCCGGGGTGAACGTGGCCCCGACGAGGGCGGCGTACCCGCCGTAGGAGCCGCCGTAGATGGCGACCCTCTCCGGGTCGGCGACGCCCCGCTCGACGGCCCACCCGACGGCGTCGACGAGGTCGTCGTGCATCCTGCCGCCCCACTCCCGGTTGCCGGCGTTGAGGAACTCCTTGCCGTAGCCGGTAGAACCGCGGAAGTTGACCTGCAGGCACGCGTAGCCGCGGTTGGCGAACCACTGGGCCTCGGGGTTGTAGCCCCAGCCGTCCCGAGCCCAGGGCCCGCCGTGGACGTTCAGGACCATCGGCAGGTTCTCCGGGGTCGCCCCCGGCGGCAGCGTCAGGTAGCCCTCCACCTCGAGCCCGTCGCGGGAGGTGAAGGAGACGGGCTCCATCTTCGCCAGAGAGTAGTCGGCGAGGTCGGGCCTCGCGTCGAAGAGGTGCTCGCCCCTCTTCGCCCGCCGGTCGTAGGCGTAGTACGAGGCGCCGCCTTCGTCGGAGTTCACGGCGACGATCCAGTCCTCGTCGGCCCGGTCGCGGCTTGTGACCGAGAAGTCGCCCCGGCCGAGGTCCTCGATTGCCTCGAAGTCCTCGCGGACGGCGTCGTCGAGCACGATCCACTCCGTCCTCGCCCGCTGGACCGCGGCGGCCTGAGTGGCGTGGGTCTCCGGGTGGACGACCACCCCCGAGACGTCGTAGCGCGGGTCCTCGACCAGGACCTCCGTCTCCCCGTCCGCCAGGTCCAGCAGGACGAGCCTGGCGGCGTTGGCCCCGCGCGAGTCGAGGAGGTACATCTTGCCTGCGTCTTCGGCGAAGCCGACCGGGCCGCTCGAGAGGGCGTCCTCCTTGTCCCACGCGACGAGGGTCTTCCAGCCCTCGCCCTCCCGCAGCAGGAGTTCGGAGCCGCCCTCCGGGGTGGCGGTGACGGCGGCGCTGACCTCGAAATCTTTGTCCGCCACCCAGCCGACGACGTTGCCCGGGTTCCTGGCGACGAGGTCGAGGTCGCCGGTCGAGAGGGTGAGGCGGTAGGCGTCGTGGAGCTCGGGGTTCTCGCGGTTGAGGGCTACGAGGAGGATATCCGGGAAGCGGCGGTCCTTGTCCAGGATCTGGGCCTGCACGCCATCGAACGGTGTGAGGTCCCGGTCCTCCCTGGTGGCCGGGTCGACGGCGTGGACGCGCCAGTTCTCGTCCCCGCCCTCGTCCTGGAGGTAGACGATGTGCTCGTTGTCCTCGGCCCAGAAGAAGAGCCTGATACCGCGCTTGCGGTCGTCGGTGACCGGCCCGAACCCGTCGCTTTCGATGGGGGAGCCAACCGGGCCAACCCAGACGTTCAGTACGCCGTCGTTCGGCGCCAGAAAGGCCAACCTTTCGCCGTCGGGGGAGAGGCGCGGGCTCACCCTGCTCGGGTTGCCGAAGAGGACCTCGCGGGGTATCAGGGGGACGGTCGGCGCCTCGGTCATGCGTTCCTCGCTCTCTCGTCCTATACGGTCCGAAAGAGTTTAACGCGAACGCCAGGTCTCGCCGGGCGGGTCCCGCGCGGCACCCGTCGAGAACACGAACAGGGTGGAGGCCATCCGCGGCGGGACGGAGACGACAGGCTCCTGGACGGGCGACGATCGCCTAGTCCAGAAGGCCCTCGACGGGAGCCAATGCTGCTGCGCGGGCCCCGAGAGGTTCGTCGGGCGGATTTCGGCCGCAGGCTCTCGACGGGGGCGCGACCCTCACCCCCCCTTCCGTGTGCTCGGGTGAGGGATTGGGTAGACAACGGGTCCATGGACGACGGGGGGCAGATGCGCAGAAAGACCCAGGACGAGCGGCTGCTCTCCGGGCCGGCCGAGAGGGCGGCTTTCAGGGAGACGGACACGTGGCGGGTATTGAGGATCATGGGCGAGTTCGTCGAGGGTTTCGAGGAGCTCGCGGGGCTCGGTCCTGCGGTCACGATCTTCGGATCGGCGAGGGTGGACCGCGAAGACCCGTCCTACGCCACGGCCGTAGAGATGGCGCGGCTGCTCGGGGAGGCTGGGTTCGCGATCATCACGGGCGGGGGGCCAGGGATCATGGAGGCCGGCAACCGGGGCGCCAGGGAGGCCGGAGCAACTTCTGTCGGCCTGAACATCGAGCTCCCGTTCGAGCAGCACGTCAACCCCTACGTGGACGTGGAGGTTGACTTCCGCTACTTCTTCGTGCGCAAGACCATGCTCGTCAAGTACGCCCAGGCCTTCGTAATCTTCCCCGGCGGCTTCGGCACCATGGACGAGCTCTTCGAGGCGCTCACCCTGATCCAGACCGGCAAGATCCGGGACTTCCCCATAGTCCTCTTCGGCCGGGACTACTGGGGCGGCCTCCTGGAATGGATCCGCTCGGCCATGATCGTCGAAGGGAAAGCGACCGAGGCCGATCTTGGGCTGCTGACCGTAACCGACTCGCCCACGGAAGCCCGCGACATCGTCCTGGCCTCCACCGGAGGGCGGCCCGGCGGCGTAGACCACGAAGAGCAGGTCCGCGAGGAGACCCGCAGGGCCCTGGGCAAAACCTGCGGACCCTAAGCCCCGCCGAAGGCGCCAACCGGCGTGGGATCAGCCGTCCTCAAAGGCGACCTCGGAGATCACCCGCGCCAGGTGCTCGGGTCTGGAGAGCATCGGGTGGTGGCCGGTCGGCACCTCGATCACCCTGCTCGCCCTCCTCGCGAACACCCGCTGCGCCTCCGGCGGCGTCGCCCGGTCCTCGGAGCACACCACGTAGGTCGACGGCTTCTCCCGCCACGCCACGCCGCGCGGCGGCTGCCCGAAGACCGTCAAGGGCTGGCGGGTAAGTCGTTGCATGGCCCCCGCGACCGCCTCCTCGTCGCAGTCCTGCATGAAGGCGGGCGGCACCAACTCGGCCCTGATCCCCATCGTGCCTTCCCCCGGGCGCGGGTCCATCCATGGCCCCGGCTCCCCGCCGAGGTCCGCCATCGTCTCGCCAACATCCGGCATGACGGAGGTCACGTACACGAGGTGCCCCACGTTCTCCCGCCCCGCCGCGGCGTCCGTGATGACCATGCCGCCGTAGGAGTGGCCCACGAGCACGACCGGCCCGTCCTCCTCGTCGAGCGCGGCCCGCACCGCGTCGGCGTCGGCGCGCATGTCCCCCAAGGCCGCCGCCGGGGGGGCCGGGGGCGCCACGCAGCTCGGCAGCTCCACGGCGCGCGTGCCCAGGCCCAGGGCCGCGAGCGGCCCGTCCATCCGATGCCACCACCACGCGCCGTCGAAGACCAACGCCCCGTGCACGAAGACCACCTTCATCCCGACCACCTCCCGACGCACGCCAAGACACGTAATGTAGCATTGATGAAGTGTTTATGCAGTGTTACGTGCTGATACGGCCACGAGGGAATCGGCGTCGGCCGCCGATGCCGGGTGGTCGGTCTCGGCGCTGCGGGAGATCCGGCCCTATCCCAGAACGTCCGCCATACCGTAGAGGCCGGGCGCAGCACCCGCGGCGAACCTCGCGGCGCGCAGGGCGCCGTCGGCGAAGGTGCGGCGGGAGAGGGCGCGGTGGATTACCTCGACCTCCTCGCCCTCGGAGTAGAAGACCAGGCGGTGCTCCCCGACGACGGCCCCGCCGCGCAGGGCGTGGATGCCGATCTCGCCCGGCTCCCGCGGCGAGAAACCCTCCCGGCCGTGGACGGCGACGTCCTCCAGGCGCTCCTCGCGACCCTCGGCGGCCGCCCGCGCCAGGAAGAGCGCCGTCCCGGAAGGCGCGTCCTTCTTGTTGCGGTGGTGGGCCTCGGTGACCTCGATGTCGTAGCCTTCCAGCTTCGCGGCGAGGTCCCGGACCACACCGCGCAGCAGGTTCACACCCACGCTCATGTTGGGGGCCAGCACGACGGGGACGTACCGCGCGGCCTCTTCGACCTCAGAGAGCTGTCCTTCCGAGAGCCCCGTCGTCCCTATGACGTGGGGCAGGCCGTGGGAGAGGTGCCCGACGGTCGCCTCTGGCGTGGTGAACTCGACGAGGACCCCGGCGTCGTCGGGCGGGGCGTCGGTGGCCGCGACGCCGGCCCGGCCCGCACCGCATAGCTCGCCGAGGTCGGCGCCGAGCTCGGGGGCGCCGGGCTCGACGGTGCCGCCCGCGAGCTCGATGCCCTCCGTTTCGAGGGCTGCGCGGCAGAGCTCGCGGCCCATGCGGCCAGCAGAGCCGATTATCGTCACGCGGGTCAAACTTCTTCCGGGGTCGGGAGTAGGTGGTTCGTCTCATCCATCACGCGCCTGAGGTGGTCTAGGTTCTCGCCACCGAGCGGGATCATCGGCAGCCGCATCTCGTCGGAGCAGAGGCCAAGGATGGAGGCCGCGGCCTTTACGGGGATGGGGTTGGTCTCTACAAAGAGGGCACGGAACAGCGGCAGTAGTTCGTAGTGCAGTTCGCGGCCCCGCTCGAAGTCGCCTTCCAGAAGGGCGTTCACCATGTCCGCAACCGCCCTCGGGGCTACGTTGGAGGCGACGGAGAGGACGCCGTGCCCGCCCAGGGCCATCATGGGCAGCGTCATCGGGTCGTCGCCGGAGAGGATCGCGAACTCGTCCCCGCAGAGACTCTTTATGTCGCTGACCATGTTCATCGAGAGGGTGGACTCCTTGACCCCGACGATATTCGGGATCTCGGCGAGGCGGGCCATGGTCTCCACCGAGATGGTCACGGCCGTCCGGCCTGGGATGTTGTAGAGGATCAGGGGTAGCTCCGTGGCCTCGGCTATGGCGACGAAGTGACGGTAGAGGCCCTCCTGGGTCGGCTTGTTGTAGTAGGGGGCGACCTGCAAGGAGCCGTCGGCCCCCTCCTCTTCGGCCATCTTCGTGTACTTGATCGCCATGTCTGTGCTGTTGGAGCCAGTCCCGGCTATGACCGGCACCCGTCCGTCGGCCATCCTCACAACGGTGCTTATGACGAGTCGGTCCTCCTGCTCGCTGAGGGTGGGCGTCTCCCCAGTCGTACCGCAGGGGACGAGACCGTGGACGCCATTCTGCAACTGGAACTCGACCATGCCCTCGATGGCCTCGACATCCACCTCGCCGCTCTTGAACGGCGTTACGGGGACCGTGAATGCTCCGCTAAACATCTCTCTCCTCCAGCTCGAAATCCCTGTGCAAGACCCTCACGGCCTCCTCCACCCTCTCCGCGGGCAGCACGCACGTTACCTGTATCTCCGAGGTCGAGACCATCCTTATGGGGATGCCGGCCTCGCCTAAAGCGGCAAACATCCTGGCTGCATATCCCGGTCGGTTCAGCATGCCCGTCCCGACGACGGAGACCTTGCCCAGGTCCCGCTCCCCCTCGACCACGCCGCCGAGGTCGTCCGCGACCTCGGCCGCGAGTTTTCGGGCCGCCTCGAAGTTGCCCCGGGCGACGGTGAAAGCCACGTCGGCGGCCCCGTCCTTGACGCCGCTCTCGACTATGACGTCAACGGAGATGCCCCTTTCGGCGAGCGGGGTGAAGACCCGGCTCATCGTGCCCGGGCCCGTGCGGATGCCGTTCAGGGTCACGCGGGAGACGTCCAGGTCGTGGACGATGCCTGCAAGGGTCTCGCGCGTTTCGAGGCGTTCCAACTCTTCTCCTCCCGTGATGATAGAGCCAGGTCCCTCCTCGAAGGAGGACCTTACGTGTACCTCGACGCCGTAGAGCGCCCCCAACTCGACGGCCCGCGGGTGCATGACCTTCGCCCCGCGCCAGGCCATCTCCGCCATCTCCTCGAAGGAGATGGCGGGCACGCGGCGGGCCTCGGGGACGATGCGGGGGTCTGCCGTAAAGACGCCGCTGACGTCCGTGAAGATCTCGCACCGGTCCGCCCCGAGAGCCGCCGCCAGCGCCACGGCCGTCGTGTCAGAGCCGCCGCGCCCTAAAGTCATCACGTCGCCCAGGGCGTTCATCCCCTGGAAGCCGGCGACGATCACTACGCGCCCCTGCTCCAGCAGGGCGTGGATCCTCTTTGGCCGGATCTCCGAGATGACGCCAGAGCCGTACCTGCCCGTCACCGTCATCCCGGCCTGCGGGCCGGTCAGGGACTCGGCAGGTATCCCGCGGTCGTGGAGGGCCATCGCCAGCAGGGCCACCGACTGCTCCTCGCCCGTGGCGAGTAGCTGGTCGATCTCGCGCGGCGACGGGTCCCGGCTGACCTCGCCGGCGAGCCGCAGGAGCCTGTCTGTCGTCTTGCCCATCGCGGAGACGGCTACGACGAGGTCGAGCCCCGCCTCGCGGGCGCGGGCGATCCTGCCCGCAACGGCCCTTATGTGCTCGGCCGTAGCGACCGAGCTTCCGCCGTACTTCTGGACCACGATGCCCAAAGGGACGCTCCGATGCCGCCTACACGCCAGCAGGATAGCATCTCAACCCGCCGCCTTCGGCGGCTTGTCGGCCCGCTCCGGCTATCGCCTCCGCTCGTCAGCCCGGCGCTTCGGCGCCTCTCGGCCTGTCAGCTTGGCGGTGGCCGTCGCCGCTTCGCCGTTCGCACCGCCGTTGCGGGCCGCGCGTCCACCCCCAAACCTCAGATCGCCGCGGCCCCGTGGGGGCGGGTTCGAAACCCGCCCGCGCCAGAGGCCGACATCGCCGCCAAGGGCCACCAGGAGAGCGGCACCGGGCCAACCCCGAACGCCAAAAAGCTGACCGCTGAGAGCGAGGCCCGCGAAGGCGAAGCCGGCGGAGCGGGCCGAGGCGGGCTGACGAGCGGAGGCGATAGCCGGAGCGGGCCGAGAGCTCCCTACGGCAGCGGTTGGCCGCCCGTTACGCCTAGGGTCTCGCCGTTGACGTAGCCTGCTTCCTGGGAGGCGAGGAAGACGAAGGCTGGGGCGAGCTCGGCGGGCTGGGCCGGGCGGCCCATCGGGCTCGTGCCGCCGAACTGGGAGACCGTGTCGGCTGGCATGGAGGCTGGGATGATCGGGGTCCAGACGGGGCCGGGGGCCACGGTGTTGGCACGCAGGCCGTACTGGACGACCTCCTGGGCGAGGCCCTTGGTGAAGGTCGTGATGGCGCCCTTGGTCGACGAGTATGGGAGGAGGGAGGGAGAGGGCTGGTAGGCCTGGATGGAGCCCACGTTGATGATAGAGCCGCCCTCGGGCATGTGCGAGAGCGCCGCTTTCACGAGCCAGAACATCGCGTAGATGTTCGTCTTGAAGGTGCGGTCGAGAAGCTCCGTGGAGACGTCGGCTATGCCGTTCACCGTCATCTGGTGGGCGGCGTTGTTGACGAGGACGTCTATCTGACCGAACTCGTCGACGGCCTTCTGGATCACCGCCTGGCACCGGGCCTCCTCGACGATGTCACCGGGCACCTTCACGCACTGCCTGCCGGCCTCCTCGACGACGCCGGCGGTCTCCATGGCGTCCGCCTCCTCCTCTTCGAGGTAGGAGATGAGGACGTCGGCGCCCTCTCGGGCGAAGGCGAGGGCCACGGCCCGCCCGATGCCGGAGTCGCCGCCGGTGATGACGGCCTTCTTGCCTTCGAGCCTTCCCGAGCCCCTGTAGGTCTCGTACCCGTAGTCGGGCCTGGGACCCATCTCCTGCTCGTGGCCGGGGTGCTGGTCCATCTGGGTCTGCTCCGGGTACTGCGGCTGCGGGTACTGCGTCGTCGGGTCCTGCTGGGCGTGCTGGTCCTCGGTCATGTAACTCTTCCTCCCTGTCGTGGCCGCCCCGGACGTCTGCGCTCCTTGCCCGTTCTCCCGCCGGGCCAAACGGCCGGGCGGCGCCCGGTTTCAGGATCCGGGATAATGGGGATCTGCCGGAGGATGGAAGGTTCCCGAGGGGAGGGATGGGTGGGAGAGTACGGCACCGTTTTCCAGAACGAGCCGGTGGACGTTAGCGAGGAGTTCGGCAAGCAGGAGAACCACTTCTTTGTCGGCGAGAGGGTCGATGGGTTCGACCCGGTCTCCGCCTCGGGACAGATCCTCTGGAGGGGCCTCTCGCTCAAGCAGCGCGTCTCCTACCACCAACTCACCCTGCAGCTCGAGGACTACAGGGTGTGGGAGGACCTCCCGCCGGGCGAGTACGAGGACGACCGCTCGCTTCCTTTCGACCTCTCCTTTGTTACCCCCCGCACCGTCAGGCTGCGGCTCGCCGCCCGCCCGGAGGGGTGCCGCGGCGAGCCCTCGCTGATGCTCGTGGGGGAGCCGCCCGAGGACGACTCCTGGGAGATCCAGGACGACGGGTCGGGGACCACCGCCTACGGGGGGCCGTTCGGCTCCGTGACCCTGACGGGGGACCCATTTCGGCTGGAGTTCAGGGACGCGGCGGGCGGGCTGCTGACCCGCAGCCGGCACCTCGCCGACGCCGCCGGCGTGGTCAACGCCAGGCCGACGCCGTTCTCTTTCGTGCGCAATACGGCCACCTTCCACAGGCACATCGCGGCCAGCTTCGGCCTCTCGCCGGGTGAGAAGCTCTTCGGGGGCGGGGAGTCATTTACCCGCCTGGACAAGCGCGGGCAGAAGCTCGTCCTGTGGGCCTACGACGCCTACAGCTCCCAGACGCCGCTCATGTACAAGCCCGTCCCCTTCTACATGAGCGACCGCGGCTACGGCGTCTTCGTCCACACGAGCGCGCCCCTCACGCTCGACCTCGGCCACTCCCACGACGGGGCGGCAGTGGTGTACCTCGGCGACGACCAGCTCGATCTTTTCTTCTTTTTCGGCTCCCCTAAGGAGATCCTCTCCGAGTACACTGCCCTCACCGGCCGCGCGCCCGTCCCCCCGCTGTGGACCTTCGGCCTGTGGATGGGCCGCCAGACATACTCGTCCGAAGGGGAGGTGCGGCGGGTGGCCAAGAAGCTGCGCGAGGAGCGCATCCCGTCTGACGTGATCCACCTAGATACCGGCTGGACCGAGACGCCCCACCGCTGCGCCTTCGAGTTCTCGCCCTCGCGCTTCGGGGACCCGAAAAGGATGCTCGCGGACCTCAGGGACGACGGCTTCAGGGTCAGCCTGTGGCAGCTCCCGTACTTAAACCCCAAGAACAGGCTGCACCGGGAGGTGACCGGGCGCGACCACGCCGTCCTCACGGCCAGCGGCGAGCCGCCGGTGGACGACGCCATCCTGGACCTGAGCAAACCGGAGGCCGCCGAATGGTATAAGGGAAAGCTGGCAGGGCTGCTGGACCTCGGGGTGGGCATTTTTACCGCGGACTTCGGCGAGGCGGCCCCCCTCTCAGGCATGTACGCCTCCAGGAAGGGCGGCTTCCACGAGCACAACCTTTACCCCTTGCGCTACGTCAAGGCGGTCGCGGAGGCGACGGATGCGGCGACGGGCAACGGCGCCACCTACGCGCGCAGCGCCTGGGCCGGCAGCCAGCGCTACCCGCTGCACTGGGGCGGCGACGCAGAGAACTCAGACGGCGGCATGGCGGGAACTTTGAGGGGCGGGCTCTCTTTGGGCCTGTGCGGGTTCTCGTTCTGGAGCCACTTTATCGGGGGCTTCCCGAACGCGAGCCCCGAGGACCTCTACCGCCGGTGGCTGGCCTTCGGCGTGCTCTCCTCGCACAGCCGCTGCCACGGCAGGCCGCCGACGGAGCCCTGGGAGTACGGGGAGGCCTTCACCGACGACTTCAGGCGCGCCGCGGAGATGCGCTACCGTCTGATGCCCTACGTCTACGCGCAGGCCGCGCTCGCATCCAGGGAGGGGCACCCGATGCTGCGCGCCCTGTTCTTCGAGTACCCGCAGGACAGGACCTCCTGGACGGTCGAGGACCAGTACCTCTTCGGCACCGACCTCCTCGTGGCGCCCCTGATGGAGGAGGCGCGCGCCCGCGACGTCTACCTGCCGCCCGGTTCGTGGATCGACTACCAGGCCGGCGGCACCCAGGAGGGGGGACGATGGCACACCCTCCGGGCCGGAGGGGTACCCGCCGTGGTGCTGGCCAGGGGAGGGGCTGCGATCCCGCACGCAGGCCTCGCGCAGAGCACGGGCGGCATCGATTGGGGCGAGATAGAGCTGAGGGTTTACGGCGCGGGTTCTTCGGCCGAAGGGTTGTTCTGCCACCCCGACGACGGCGAGCTGCGCCCGCTGCGCCTCGAACGGGCGGACGGCGGCCCGGCGCTGCGCGAAGATCCCACGGGCGGAAGGGTGGAGTGGAAGATCACGACGGTCACCTGAGCCCGCCGCCGATGTTTGGGCCCGGTCGCGCGCCGGGGATACCCCGGGCAGAGTACTTCCGTTGTATCCGGCGCGTCGAAAAACGAGAGGCAACCATGAGCCAAGGCAATCCCGACGGCATCTTCGAGGGCTACAAGAAGAACGAGGAGGTGCCGCTTCTGTCCTACGGCGCGCTGGCGGGCGTGTTCAACGCGATCTTCGCCGCCTTCCTCCTGGTGAGTAGGGGTACCGGCAGGGACCTACCCGAGAGAGTGGAGGCGCGGGACATAGCGCTGCTCGGGATGGCGACCCACAAGCTGAGCCTTGTCGGGGCCGAGGACGCGGTGGCGAGCCCCCTGCGCGCCCCCTTCACCGAGCTCCGGGAGAAGGAGAGCCCCAAGAAGCTCGACGAGGAGCCCCGCGGCGAGGGCCTGCGCAGGTCCGTCGGCGAGCTACTGACGTGCAAGTTCTGCCTCAGCGTGTGGCTCGCCTCCTTCTTTACCTACGGTCTCGTGCTCGTGCCCCGCGTCACCCGTATCGTGGCGACGATACTCGCCGTGGTCACCGTCTCGGACCACCTTCACCAGGCGTACAAGGCCCTGATGAACCGGGCGTAGCCCCGGCTGTCTTCAGCGGTGCCTGGGCGGACCTTCGGCGAGCGGCAGGTGCAGGGAGAGCTTGCCGCTGCGGCGACGGACGCGGAGGGCGATGAGGAGGACGCCTATGGCCGTGGCGGCGGGTGCGAGGAGGCCGGCCTCGGGGCCGAATGGGCCGCCGGTCAGGAGGGCCGGGCCTGCCTGACGGGTGGAGAGGAACGAGGCACCGCTGAAGTCTATGCCGCTGACAGGAAAGCCGAAGACGTTGCCCTGGAAAAAGTTCCAGGTGAAGTGGAGGCCGATGGGGATGGCCAGCCGGCCGGTCAGGACGTAGCCCGAGCCCAGCATCATGCCAGCGAGGAAGATGTTGAGGGTGCTCAGGACGCCCGCATCGGGGTTGGAGAGATGGAGGACGGCGAAGTACGAGGAGGAGAGAACCCAGGCCGCCACGATGGCCCCCTCCGGCCCGACGGCCGTCCCGTTGAGACCCTCCGCCAGGTTCGTCAGCTGGTAGCCGCGGCTGACGAGCTCCTCGTAGAAGCCGGAGCAGACGAAGAGGACCGCGTACGCGAGGATGGCCGGCAAGAAGGATACCCCGCCCGCGGTCGCGAACGAGCCCGTCACCGTGACCCACCCGGCCGCGAGTTGGACGACGAAGATGACCGTCATGAGCAGCGCCCCCAGGGTCAGCCCGAAGCCGAGGTCCGACAACCAGGCGCGGTCCAGGCGCAGGCCGAAGCCCGAGAAGGGACGGCCGTCCAGGGCCCGCCCGCAGGCCCACACGCTGGCCACCGCCACAAGGGCGGCGCCCCCGTAGGCCAGGAGCATAAGGTACGGCGACGGCGTCCTCCCGGCGTCGCCGGGGGAGAGGCTTGCTGCGAGGATCACGAACCCGAGAAGCGAGATGCCCGCGTTGAAGAGTAGGAACTGGGCGAGCAGGCGCCAGCCCGCGCGCATCCGTCCCTCCTCGTTAACCAGCAGCTGCCTCAAGCGCGCCTCCGTCCGGGTTCCAGAGGATTCTAGCCCGGGGCACGGCCGGTGGGGAGGCCGCTCCCACGCTGCCGGCCGGGCGTGAGGTTAGAGGTTTCGGGGTTTGTCGGGCTGGCGGGTTTGAAATCCGCCCCTACGGGGACGGGGCGTTTTCGGGGTGTTAGCGAGGGAGCCTTGACCGGATCTCATGCCGGCGCATGGGCATGGCGTCTATGAGATCGAACAATCTTTGGGGGGCGATGGGCTCCGGCGAGCGGTACTTCTCGCAGCCGTCTTTGCCAACTAGGACGGCGGCGAAGGTGACGTCCACTATCCCGAACCGGTTTCTCGCGGCGGCGAGGCTTTCGGAGCCGCCTCGAAGAAGGATTCCACCAGGAGGTTGCGGTCTTCGGTTTCGGTTCTGTGATCTTCTAGCAGGTCGCCCTGGCGGGTATGGGCTTCGTGCCCGGCGGAGGGGGCGAAGACGAGGAGGTGGCGGTGGCTGGACGGGTGTTGCTTTAAGGCTATTCCCGGGCGAGGTCGGCTGTCTGCTGGGCGGCCTTCGCGTAGTCGCGGATGAGTTGCCTGAGGCGGGAGATCTCGCGCGAGGCCCGCTGGAGGAGGAAGCCGGTAACGCGGCCCTCGAGGGCCGTGGTGGTGTCG
>DATFPF010000036.1:0-44701 GCA_035264945.1 Rubrobacter sp. | reverse complement strand
TCGGCTTCGCGGCCTCGAAGACGGCGGCCATGTCTTCCTCGCCGTGGCCGGCCCCTATCGCCTCGTCGAAGCGGGCGGCGACGGCTTGGGTCGCTACCATATCGAGGCCTTTATCTTCGGCGGCTTCGAGGACGAGGCCGGCGTCCTTGCGGGCCATCTTCGCGGAGAAACTCGTGGGGAAGTCTTCGTCGATCATCATGGCGCCCTTCATCTGGGCGTAGGGGAGGCCCAAGGGCCCGCCCTCTATGGTCTCCAGGAACTTCCGCGGGTCCACGCCGGTAGCGCGGGCGAACGAGATCGTCTCCGCGAGCACGCCGAGGAGGCCGACGATCCAGTTGTTTATGACGAGCTTGAGCCGGCTGCCCTCCCCCGACTCGCCGAGCCACACCGTCTTGCTCCCGACGGCCCCGAAGACGGGCTCGCATCTGCCGCGCACCTCCTCAGGCCCCGAGGCGAGCACCACCAACTGCCCCTGCTCGGCCGGCGCCTTCGTCCCAAGCACCGGCGCGTCCACGTAGGCGACGCCGCTACCGGCCGCAAGCCGGGCGAGCCTCTCGTTGCCCTCCTCCCCCACCGTGCTCATCTGGAGCCACACGCCCCCCTCGGCCAGCGCAGGCAGCACGCCGCTTCCCACGACGTCCTCTATGACCTCCGCGTCCGGCAGCATGGTAAGCAAGAAGTCCGCCTCGCGGGCGGCCTCCGTGGGGTTTTCGAAGACCGTCGCGCCGTCGTCGGCGAGGGGCTTTGCTTTCTCCGTCGAGCGGTTCCAGGCGCGGACCTCCATGCCCGCTCCCAGAAGGTTGCGCGCCATCGCGGCGCCCATGATCCCGGTCCCGAGCAGGGCCACCTTCGCGTCGTCTGCCATCCGTCCTCCTTCGTGTCTCCGGTTCGGACGGCCCTACCATACCCCACAGTCGCAGGGTGAGGCGGCCCACAGCCGGCGTCGGGGGCCGGCGATAGAATGCGGGCATGGCTAAGTCTCCCAACCCCGCGCTGGAGGCGAGGAACATCTCCCGCCGCTACAAGAGCAGCGGTCGCGGCGTGGAGGGGGTCAGCCTCTCCGTGGCCCCCGGCGAGGTCTTCGGGCTCGTGGGACCGAACGGCTCGGGCAAGAGCACCCTCCTGCGCGTCCTCTCAACGGCCATCGAGCCGGACGCAGGCGCGTTCAGCGTGGCTGGCGCGGACGGGGTTCGCGAGAAGAGGAAGGCGAGGGCGCGGATGGGCCTCATGGTGGACCGCCCCACGCACTACGGGGACCTCACCGGCAGGGAGAACGCCTACTTCTTCGCGCGGGCCTACGGCGTAGAGGAGTCGAAGGCCGAGGCCGTGGTCGGGGAGCTACTCGGCTTCTTCGACCTGTCGGAGTACGCGGACGACCGCGTAAAGACCTACTCGTACGGGATGGGCAAGAAGCTCGCGCTCGTCGAGGCGCTGGCGCACCGTCCTGAGGTCTTGCTGCTAGACGAGCCCTCGCTCGGCCTAGACTACACCTCGCAGCTCGAGTTTCAGCGCAAGATCCGGGAGCTCTCGGAGGCCGGTGTTGCGGTGGTGCTCGCGAGCAACCAGGTGGACGAGGTCGAGGCGCTGTGCGACCGGGTGGCCTTCATGTACCGGGGCGGGGTGGTCGCCCAGGACACGCCCGAGGCCCTCGTCTCCTCGGTGGAGGGCATCAGGAGGGTGGTGGCGACGCTCCGCAACCCGGTCGAGTACGGTCCGGTCGAGGGGGTGGAAGGCGTCGGGCGCGTCGTGCCTGAGGGCCGGAACCTGGTGGTCCACTGCGACGAGCGCCCAGGCATAGTCGCCGACGTGGTGGCCGGCCTGGTGGAGTCCGGCGGGGACATAGTGAGCCTCTCCGTAGAGCGGCCCAACCTCGAGGACGTCTTCGTGAAGCTTACCGGGGAGGCGTTGCGCCGTGAGGATTAGCCCGCCGGACGCCTACTGGAAAAAAGACGTTGCGCTCTTCTTCGGCAAGAGGTTCGCGCTGGTTATAAAGATGCTTTACCCGCTCGCGATCATCGGCCCGGTCGCCGCCAGCGACATCCCGGCCCAGTACGGCGCCGCCGTTATTGGCATCGTCGCCGTGATGGCGGGGACCTTCGGCGCCGGCGAGAGCCTGACCACGGACCTTAACGACGGCATCCTGGTCCGCGTCTCGCTCACGCCCATCTCCCCCTACCGCATAGTCTTCGAGGTCCTGGCCGTCAACGCCGTGCTCGACTTCCTGCAGCTGCTTCCCGCGCTGCTCGTCGTGTTTCTCCTGCACCCGGTGCCCATAGTATGGGTTCTCGCGGCGTGCGTGGCGCTCTTCGCGACGCTTGTCGCGGCGAACTGCATAGGGATCTTTATCGCCAACTTCACCTCCTCGCCGGCCGACGTGCTGCTGTACGCGACCGCCGTCCTGTTCCCCCTGATCTACCTCTCAGGGTTCTTCCGCAACCAGAACCCCGAGGGCATCCTGCTTACCCTCCGCCACTTCGTCCCCTTCGCCTACGCCAACGACGCCATGAAGACCGTATTCGGCCTCGCGACGGACACGGCCGCGGTCGAGGCCATCGTCTACCCGGTCCTCATCTGCGCGGTCATGGCCTTCGCCGTCTGCCTGACCGCGCCGCGCCTGCTCCGCACCCGCCTCTGAAAACTCCTTCGCCCGCCAGGGCAACCCAAGCATGGTTCGTCCCGTAGGATGGACCCGGCCGCTGGCCCGCCTCGTCGGCCCCGCCCAGGCTGGCAAGCGTGCTGGCGCGGCGTTCGTCAAGCACTCCAATACGGTTTTCCGTTGTGCTAGGATGCAAATCTATCTCGCAAGGGCCTTAGGGAAAGGCAGGAGGGATCATGGGGAATAGCGTTCGCAGGTACGGCGTGTGGGTGGTCATCGCCCTCGTGGGGGCGGTCTGCTGGGGGGTACTCGCGCTCTCGCGGGGGGAGACGGTAAACGCCGGGTGGCTCCTCTTCGCCGCCATCGCCTCCTACGCCATCGCCTACAGGTTCTACGCCCGCTTTATCCAGAAGAAGGTCCTTGAGTCAGACGACTCGAGGGCGACGCCGGCCGAGCGGCTCAACAACGGCAGGGACTTCGAGCCGATGGACCGGCGGGTGCTCTTCGGGCACCACTTCGCGGCCATAGCCGGGGCAGGTCCTCTCGTGGGTCCCGTGCTCGCGGCGCAGATGGGCTTCCTGCCAGGGACCATCTGGATCATCGTCGGCGTCATACTCGCCGGCGCCGTGCAGGACATGACCACGCTCTTCTTCTCCATGCGGCGCGACGGGAAGACGCTAGGCCAGATGGCGCGCGAGGAGATAGGCCCGGTGGGCGGCGTGGCCGCGCTCGTCGCGGTCCTCTCGATAATGGTAATCCTGCTCGCCGTGCTCGCGCTCGTGGTAGTGCTCGCCCTTGCCGAGTCGCCTTGGGGGTCGTTCTCGATAGCCATGACCCTGCCGATAGCGCTCCTCATGGGCGTGTACCTGCGCTTTATCCGTCCAGGGCGGGTGTTGGAGGTCTCGATCATCGGGGTCGGGCTCCTGTTCCTGGCGATCCTCGGGGGTGGCTGGATCGCGGAGTCAAGCACCTACGCCGGCTTCTGGACGTTCAGCCCGAACCAGATAGTCTTCGCCCTGATCGCCTACGGCTTTGTAGCGAGCGTGCTTCCGGTCTGGGTGCTCCTTGCGCCGCGGGACTACCTCTCGACGTTCATGAAGATCGGGACGATAATGCTCCTCGCGGTCGGCATCATGTTCACCCTCCCGGCCATCCAGATGCCGAAGGCCACGGAGTTCGCCTTCAACGGCCAAGGCCCCGTCTTCGCAGGCCCGCTCTTCCCGTTCGTCTTTATAACGATAGCGTGCGGGGCGCTGTCCGGGTTCCACGCGCTCGTCGCCTCGGGGACGACGCCGAAGCTGATCCAGAAAGAGAGCCAGGTCCGGCTTATCGGGTACGGGGCTATGCTCATGGAGTCATTCGTGGCGCTCATGGCGATAATCGCGGCGACAACGCTCGACCCGGGTATCTACTTCGCGATGAACGCCCCGGCCAGCGTGCTCGGCGACACGGTCCAATCGGCCTCGCAGGCGGTCAACGGGTTCGGGTTCACCGTCTCGCCCGATACGCTCCAGGCCACGGCGAACAGCGTCGGCGAGGAGAGCATCGTCGGCAGGACGGGAGGGGCGCCGACGCTGGCGGTGGGGATGAGCGCCATCTTCTCCGGCATCATCGGAGGTCCGGCGCTGCAGGCGTTCTGGTACCACTTCGCCATAATGTTCGAGGCTTTGTTCATCCTGACGACCGTGGACGCGGGGACCAGGGTAGGGCGGTTCATGATCCAGGACATGATCGGCAACGTCTACCGTCCGTTCGCCAACCCCTCGTGGCTGCCGGGCAACCTGCTCTCGAGCGCCGTCATAGTCGGCGCCTGGGGCTACTTCCTCTACGCCGGCGTGAACGACCCACTCGGCGGCATCAACCAGCTCTTCCCCCTCTTCGGCATCGCCAACCAGCTCCTGGCGGCCGTGGCCCTGACCGTCGGCACGACCATCCTCATAAAGATGGGCAAGCTCCGCTACGCCTGGGTTACGGCCCTGCCGCTTCTCTGGGACGCCTCCGTGACGCTCACAGCGAGCTGGATGAAGATCTTCTCCCCCGACCCCGTCCTCGGCTTCTTCGCCCAGAGGGGCGCGGCCCAGGAGGCGCTCGCGAACGGCGAACTCTACGGCACAGCCCAGTCGGCCGACGACGTGCGCCAGATCATCACGAACTCCACGGTGGACGGGGTGCTCTCTATCCTCTTCGCCCTCCTGATCATCATCGTCCTCGTCGACGCCGTCCGGGTCTGGTTCGGCGTCATCCGCGGCGGCCAGGAGCCGGAGCTGAGCGAGACCCCCTGGGAGGAGTCGCGGCTGGACTCCGAGGGCCAGCCCGTGGACGAGCGCGAGCCTGTCGGGGCAGGGAGCTAGAATAGGGAACGATGAACCCGCTGCGCGCCATCTGGGAGTACCTGAAGGAGATCTCGGGCGAGAACGCCTACGACAAGTACCTCGTCGTCCACTCCTCGACCCACCCTGGCCGCCGCCCCATGAACCGCGGCGAGTTCTACCGCTGGCGCCAGAACGAGAAGTACAACAACCCCGGCAGCCGCTGTCCCTGATGACGGCGGGCGGTCCGGTCGGACCGCATGGAGAAGGAGGGGGGAGCGAGAAGTTCTCGCTCCCCCCTCCTTCATTGTGTGACCGCCAAGGCCGCTACCAGCCCTAGCCGCTCCTCTTGAGCTTGCCGGTCTTCTTCGCGTAGCGCTCGCCGAGGTGGAAGACGAAGAGCCCGAGCGGGACGAAGACGACGCCCATGACGAGCAGCACCCTTATGCTCTCCCACAACTCCCCGATGCCCGCGCCGTCCTGGAGCGCGGCCCGGGAGCCTTCGAGCGCGTAGGTCACGGGCGAGACGGTGGCCACAGCCTGCATCCATTCGGGGAGCACGCCCACCTCGTAGTAGACGCCGGAGACGAGCAAGAGGACCGAAGAGACGATGTAGCTTACCTGCTGGCCCTTCTCCGGGGAGAGGAGCGGCAGCACGGCTGCAACGACGCCGAAGCCGACGAGCGAGATGCTGGCGACGGCGAGGACGAGCAGGGCGCCCCAGTAGTTGGCGTTCGACAGGTCGAGGTCGAAGAACGCCATGCACACGCCAAGGGTCAGCGCCGTCTGCAGGATACCGTAGACGACGGCGTAGAAGCCCATGCCGAGCAGGTGCGTTATGCGGCTGGAGGGGCTCATGAACGTGTACTCGATGGTCCCCTCCCACCGCTCCCAGCTCACCGTCTCCGAGAGAACGTCGAAGAGCATCGAGAGGTAGTTCCACAATAGGGCGCCCACGAGCAGGTACGTCATGAGGGACCGCGTGTCCACCTTCCCGCCCGAGGCCTCCACCCCAGCCCCGATAAAGGTTATCGCCATGGCGTTTATGGTCACGTAGACGAGCCAGACGATCTCCCACATAAAGTACCGCTTCGTCAAGAAGTAGTTGCGTTGCACGTACCCCCAGACGGCCACCATCTCGGACAGCCACAGGGGTTTTACTGTGCCTCTCATCCCCTTACTCCTTCTCCGCGCTGGCCTCTTCGACCGAGTAGCCGGTCGCGGCCATGAACGTCTCTTCGAGGGTGGGCACGTGGCCGTTAGCTCCGCTAGCGTAGCGCGCCTTGAGATCCTCCGGCCTCTCGAGGGCCAGGATCTTGCCGTCCATCATGATGCCAACCCGGTCGCACAGCTCCTCGGCCTCGCCCATGTCGTGCGTGCAAAGCAGGATCGAGGAGTCGTGCGCCTCGCGTATCTTCCGGATAAACGCCTGCACGTCCCTCTTGCTCCTCGGGTCGAGCCCCGTCGTCGGCTCGTCGAGGAGCATAAGGACGGGGCCCGTGAGGAGGGCCCTCGCGAGCGCTATCTTCTGCTGCATGCCGCGGCTCAGGTGCTCCATCGGCTCCGTGGCCCGCTTGCTGGCGAACCCGATGTTGTCGAGGATGTCCTTGATCCTTGGCCGCGCCTCCCGGCTCGTCACGCCGTAAAGCTTGGCGCCGTAGAGCAGGTTCTCCATCGCGGACAGCTTCTTAAAGAAGCTCGCCTCGACGCTTACCCGGTTCATGCTCCGCTGCACCTGCTTCGGGTGCCTTACGGCGTCCGTGCCGAAGACCTCGACCTTCCCCGAGTCGGGCAGGACGAGCGTCGAGATCACACGCACCAGCGTGCTCTTCCCGCTCCCGTTCGGCCCGAGGATCCCGACGACCTCCCCCTTACCAACCTCCACGGAGACCCCGTCGAGCGCGCGCACCACCTCCCCCCGCCGCTTCTTGAAGCTCTTGTCCACGTCTTTCAACTCTAGTGCTCTAACCATCGCGGTCCTTCCTCTTGCAGAGCTATCAGCGGTCAGCAAAAGCAAAGGGCTGATAGCTGACCGCTGACAGCGTGGCGGGCAGAGCCCGCCACTACTGCCTGGCTTCGAGGCGCTCCCAGACGACGCGCCACGTCTCCTCCCGCTCGGTGGCCACCGCCAGGGTGAAGAGCTGGCGGGCCAGCCGCGCCCGCAGCGAGGGTTTGCCCTCGGGCCGCGCGTACCGTTGTCGCTCGGCCACCTTGTCGGCGAACTCCTGCTGCCTGAGCGTGCGGTCCTGTGCTGCGTAGAAATCCCTGTACATCGCTCTCTCCTTCTCTTCCGTCTCTTCGCGTCGCGTCCCTACCGTGGTTTGTGCCTGTCCTGGGATCGGAGCGGAGACCTGTGGCCCTGGCCTGTGGCGCAAAGCTTGAGGCCCCCGGTCCGTTTGGTCCGGGGGCCTCGTTGAGAAGTGTTGTTGAGCTAAAGGCTCATGTTCTCATCGCGACCGCGCGGACCTTGGGACGCACCTCTGCCCCGAACGCCCCGATACCGGAGTTCGTGAGGCTGAGGAGCCTCGGCTCGGGACGCACCTCTCCCCCGAACACCGGAATCCCTATGTTCGTGTGGTGGACGTGCATCAAAGCCTCGGTCCTTTCGCGACGACAACTACAGCCAAGGCACTCTAGCTTCGTCCGCAGAGCTTGTCAACACTGTTGCGCGTTCTTTAAGAAAAATTACGGCAATTTACGTAGGGGCGTACTCGATCCTGCTAGAGATCTCGATGCTCCCCTTCAGCGAACGCGCCACCGGGCACGAGTCGGCGTAGACCGAGAGGACCCGCTCGACGGTCTCTCGCTCCCTCTCGGGGACGGCGAGGTGGAAGGTCTGCCTTATGCGCTTGATCACCAGCACCTTCCCGTCGGCTTCCACCTCCCCCACCGTGTCGGCGCGGAGGTCACGGAAAGAGATCTGGCGCGCTCCCAGCGCGCCGGCAAAGGTGCCGAGCAGTCACCCGCCCGCCGCGGCCACCACGTAATCCAGGGTGCTCGCGTGCGGCTCCTCGTCCTCGGGCGATACCCCGTAGTGCTCGGCGACCTCGGAGTGGACCCCGAAGAGCACCGGCTCCTCCTCGCCGGGCAAATGGGCCCGCCGCGTCTTCCCCGCCACGGGCTCTACCTCGACCCGCGAGACGTACTTCACTTCGCCCACGCCTCTCTCCTTTCCCCGCCTTCGCTTCGGGGCAGATTACCCTAACTCGGGTCCGTCACCCGCCCCAAGAACAGAACCGTGCCCGTCTCCCGCCCCTGCGTTTCGGGGTCGCACGCGGTGAGGACCAGCCCAAAGCGAACGTCCAAAGGATGCGGCCCACGGCACATCCCCGTGAAGACCCGTGGCCATGCTGCAGAGCGCCGGCGTCGCGGGCCTCGTGGGTGCCACGGTTCCGTACCTCCCGCGTCAGCCCGGGCGTTGGCGCGCCAGCGCATGGTACTCCTCGTTGGGGATCATGCCACAGGCCAGCGACATGCGGTTCGTGAAGTTGTACATGCTGGCGATCTCTACGACGTCCCATACTTCTTCCTCGGTGAGGCCGAAGCCCTTGAGCCGTCCGAGGTCCGCGGGGGTGCATTCCAGGGGGCGCTCGGTGACCTTGACGGCGTAGTCGAGGATGGCGGTGCGCCGTTCGTCGAGGCCGGACCTCCTGTGGTCCAGGGTGATGCGGTCGGCCAGGATGGGATCCCCGAGGGCCTGGCGCAGGGCCGCGCCGTGGGCGACGAGGCAGTACAGGCAGCCGTTCGCCATCGAGACGGCGACCGCGATCATCTCCCTTTCGGCCGCGTCCAGGTTCTCCGTCGGCTCGTGGAGCTGGCGGTAGTGCGAGAACCAGGCACTCAACCGCTCCGGCCTGAAGCTGTATGCCCTGAACACGTTGGGCACGAACCCAACGGCCTCCCGCGCCTTCGCGAAGAGGCCCCGTAGACCTTCGGGCAACTCCGACTCCTCGGGCACGGGGAACCAGCTTATAGGGACGCCTGTCCCTTTACGCGAGATGTGCTCCACGTCCGTCATGCGTCCTCCTTTGCGCGCCGTGGCGCCCCACGCCTTCGAAACCTAACCGTCCACGTAGGAGATGAACTCCAGAAGCGATCCGTCCGGGTCCCTAAAGTACACGCTCGTTCCTGGTCCCTTGGCCCCGAAGCGCCCGACGGGACCGAGCTCCACCTCGACGTCGTGGTCCCGGAGGTGCCGTTCCGCGGCGTCGATGCGGCCGGGCCACTCGAAGCAGAGGTCGCTGCCGCCAGGCGGCACGGGCAGCCCGGCGACCGGCGCGGCGTCCACGCCGGGGCCGTGCAGGTTGAGTTGCTGGTCACCGAAGCGGTAGTACCGGCCTGCGCCAGCCCGGACCAGCTCGGCGCCGAGCACGTCCCGGTAGAAGGCGTTGGACCTCTGCCAGTCGGAGACGTGGACTACGCAGTGGTCCAGCCGGACGTCAGGCGGCACGGGCCGGCCCCTAGCGGCCCACGGCCCGCATCATCTCCTCGGAGTAGCGCTCGCCGGCGGCGGAGCCCCGCGGCATTGCCTCCTCTATGCGGCGCAGGTCCTCTTCGGTGAGCTCCACGTCGGCCGCACCGGCGTTCTCCTCCAGGTACTTGCGGCGCTTGGTGCCTGGGATGGGCACTATGTCTTCGTCCTGGGCGAGCAGCCAGGCGAGGGCGAGCTGGCCCGGCGTCACGCCCTTCGCCTCGGCGACCTCGCGCACCCTGTCAGCGAGCTCCACGTTCTTCATGAAGTTCTCCTCGGCGAAGCGGGGGAAGCGGGCGCTGCGGGTGTCGTCCTCAGGCATGTCCTCGATGCTCTTGAAGCGGCCGGTAAGGAAGCCGCGCCCGAGGGGGCTGTAGGGGACGAAGCCGATGCCTAGCTCGCGCAGGGTCGGCAGCACCTCGTCCTCCACGTCGCGGGTGAAGAGCGAGTACTCCGACTGGAGCGCGCTGATGGGGTGAACGGCGTGGGCCTTGCGGATGGTCTCGATCCCCGCCTCAGAGAGCCCGAGGAAACGGACCTTGCCGGCCTCGACGAGCTCCTTCATAGCGCCCGCGGTCTCCTCGATGGGCGTCTCCGGGTCCACGCGGTGCTGGTAGTAGAGGTCTATGTGGTCCACGCCGAGGCGCTCGAGCGAGGCGTCGCAGCACTCGCGCACGTACGCGGCGTCGCCGCGCACGCCCTGGAAGGAGCCGTCCTCGCCGCGCACGTTGCCGAACTTGGTGGCGAGCTGGACCTCGTCGCGCCGGCCCGCGATAGCCTTGCCCACAAGCTTCTCGTTCGTGAACGGGCCGTACATGTCAGCCGTGTCCAGAAAGGTGACGCCGAGCTCTATCGCGCGGTGGATCGTGGCTATCGACTCGTCCTCGTCGCCCGTGCCGTAGAACTCGCTCATCCCCATGCACCCGAGCCCGATCTCCGAGACCTCGAACCCCTCTTTGCCCAACCTGCGCCGGTCCAAAATTCCCTCCAGTAAGATCGCCTCTTTAGAGCTTGCCTAGTTTACACAACGCCGCCAACCGGGAACCTATCCGCCCAGGGAAAACCGACGCGGAGAGGAGACACGCCATGGCCCAGTGCGAGGTCTGCGGCAACGACTACGACAAGGCCTTCCAGGTCAGTATGCCCGGCGAGGATTCACACACCTTCGACAGCTTCGAGTGCGCCATACACGCCCTCGCCCCGGCGTGCGAGTACTGCGGCGTCAAGGTGATCGGCCACGGCGTCGAGGCCGACGGCCGCTTCTACTGCTGCGCCCACTGCGCCACCATGGCCGGCGCAGAAGGGGTCGCCGACCGGGCCTAGGCGCAACATCGCGTGGCGCGGACCACGTTCCCGTGGGTTGGGGGCGCAGGATCTCACGCCCTGCAGGCGCACTTCGGATGAGGCACATCCCGGGCGCCAGGTGCGACAAGGGCATGAGGAAGGGCCGGGGTCCCGAAGGACCCCGGCCCGGTCGTAACCCGACGCGTTCTTAGTCTACGAAGAAGAACTCGTCGTCGAAGCCGCCGTTTGCCTGGTTGATGGTGATGCCCTGGTCACTGGACACGGTCGCCACGGCGTCGTCGGCGGCGACGGCGTCGCCGAACTGGCCCTGGGCGGCGAACGCGAACTGCGAGGCATCAAGGAACAGTACGTCGCCGCCCTGGGCCACGCTATCGTCCACGGCGATCGCGTCCTGCGCGAAAGCAGGTGAGGAGGCCGCCAGCATCAGCGCCGCCGTTGCCCCTACCGCAAACATCTTCTTCATGTGTCTCTCCTTCTTGGTCGCTTCTCTCTGTCGGGTACTAATACGTTGCATCGACTTTGGCGTATCATTCGCTTTGCGTTTTCTTTGCGCTTTCTCGGAGAATATTTGTTGGGAGGCGGGCCCGCCCCCCCGGGAGAAGGCCTAGACTCTCTGGGCGTTCTGGATAAAGCGGTAGGGGTAGACGTCTTCGAGGGCGCCGGCCTCGGAGATGTCGTCCACCTGCGCCTCGTCCAGCTCCCAGCCGCTCGCGCCGAGGTTGTCCTCCAGTTGCTCTGGCGTGCGGGCCCCGACGATGGGGGCGGTGACACCCTCCTGCCTGAGAAGCCAGTTCAGCGAGACCTGGGCGTAGGACTTGCCTGTCTCCCCGGCGACGCGGCCCACCGCGTCGAGCACGCGCCAGTTGCGCTCGGTGGCGCGGCGGTCCCAGTACTCCTCCATCGGCTCCTCGGCCCCTGCGATGCGCGAGCCCCGCGGCGGCTCCTCGCCGCGGCGGTACTTTCCCGAGAGAAAGCCGCCGCCCAGAGGACTCCAGGGGATCACGCCCAGCCCCTCCTCCAGGCAGGCAGGCAGAATCTCGCGCTCGATGTTGCGCTCGACGGGCGAGTACTGCGGCTGCAGGCACACGAACCGCTCCAAGCCGAGGGCGTCGCTGAGGCCCACGCTCTTCGCGATCTGCCACGCCGTAAAGTTCGAGACCCCGACGTACCTGACCTTGCCCGCCCGCACGAGGTCGGAGAGGGCGCCTAGCGTCTCCTCCAGCGGCGTCGCCGCGTCCCAGCAGTGGACCTGGTAGAGGTCGATGTAGTCCGTGCCAAGACGCCTCAAGCTGTCCTCGCAGCCCTTGACGACGTGCTTGCGGGAGAGGCCGACGTCGTTCGGGCCGTCCCCCATCGGGAAGCGGACCTTCGTGGCGAGGACGACGTCGTCCCGGACCCCTTTTATGGCGCGGCCGGTGATCTCCTCTGAGATCCCGTTCGAGTAGACGTCGGCGGTGTCTACGAAGTTGCCGCCTGCCGCCAGAAAGTCGGCGACGAGCCCCCGGGAGGCCCCCTCGTCGGCCTCCCGGCCGAACGTCATGCAGCCGAGGCACAGCTCGGAGACCATGAGACCCGTGTTCCCCAGACGCCTGTAATCCACGCGCACCTCCCGAGTCGTCCCGGACCAAAGACGGAACTGTAGCATCCGTCGGACGCCGGGGGCAGGCTGGCCTCGCTTGGTGTCGCTTGGTACGATGGGGGTAGACCGGTTTCTGGAGGACGGTTGGCGCAGATCACCGATGTTTTGAAGTCGCGCGGCGGGCGCGGCGCCTGGGTCGTCCCCGTCGCAATTTTCGTGTGCTGGTCCGTCGGCGCGCTCGCCTTCGCGGCTCTCCCGGCCGGGTCCGAGGGGCGGTACCTGGTGGCGACAGCCCTCTACGGCGGCTCGGCGGTCTTCGCGCTCCTGTCGCTCGCGCGGGCCATCAGGGGGTCTGACGGCCGGCAGCGGCTCTTCTGGGGCTTGCTCGGCGCGGGCCTTGTCGCCAACTTTGCCGGCGACCTCGGCTGGCCGGGGCTCCAGGAGGCCCCCCTGGGAGCGCAGAGCGCATCCCTGCCGCACGCGGCCTACCTCGTCTCGTACCTGTTCTTCGGGGGCGCCATGCTCCTCCTCGTGGGCCTGGCGACGCACAGGATCACGCTGGTCACCAGCCTCGACGCGCTCTGCATCGCGCTCTCCACGGGGATCCTTACCTGGTACTTCTTTCTCGGGGCGGCGGTATCGGGGACGGGGGCGGCCGGGTGGTGGGAGGTGTCCTCGAGCCTCTCGTGGGTCCTCTTCGACGCCGCGCTGCTCTTCCTCTGCCTGGTGGTACTCTCCGCGGCCGGCCGGCCGCCGTTCGCGGCGGCGCTCGCGGGGGGCTTCCTCGCGTTCGCGGTGGCGGACGGGTACTACCTCGTGGAGCGGACGGCGGGCTCCTACCAGCCCGCCGGTTGGCCCGACACGATCTGGGCCCTCGGCCTCGCCTGCGTGGCCCTCGCCGCACTTGAGGCCGCGCCCGTAAGAGGGGGGGAGCACCTGAGGATCGGGCCGTGGCGGGTCTTCCTTTTCTGGTTCGGGCCGCTCTCCCCCGCCGTCCACCTGGCCGCGGTGCTCCTCTGGGCGGCCGCGCACCCCCCGCTGCCCTCCTACGCGGCGGTGGGTACTGCCGTGCTCTTCCTGTACTTCGCCCTGCGCGTGGCGCTCGTCTCCGCCACCACCCGCAGGCTCTCGGTCGAGCAGGAGGCGATGGCCCGCAAGCTTGAGGGGGGCAGGGTTCTCTCGGAGATGCACGACACCGTGAAGCAGGGGGTCCACGGGGTCTCTATCACCCTCCGCGCGGCCCTGGACGCCGGGCGCCGCGGCGAGCACGAGGGGGCCATGCGGATGGTCTCGAACGCCCTGCAAACCTCGCGCGAGACGGAGTTCCAGGTCTCGCGCCCGTACGAGGAGCTCCATACCTCGGTGCACGGCGAGGGCGGCCTGAGACCCCAGAATTACCTAAGGCACCGCCTCGTCAGGTTCGAGGAGTACTTCGGCATAAAGACCCACGAGGACCTCCAGGCCCCGCTGGAGAGTCTCTCGCCCATGGAGATAGCGGCCGTCTACAGGTTCGCGGTCGAGGCCTTCTGGAACGTGGCCAAGCACTCGTACGCAGACAACATGCGCCTCGAATCCAGGCGCGTCGGCGACCTGCTCATCGTGCGCGTCCGCGACGACGGCCGCGGCTTCGACCCGGCGGACCCTCCCCCCGGCATGGGCCTCGACTACCTTCACGAACGCGCCCGCGAGGTCGGGGCCGAGTTCGACGTGATCTCCGCCCGCGGACGCGGCACCACGGTCCAACTCCGGTTCCGCGTCAGGCAGGCGTCTTCTTAGCGGTCAGCGGTCAGCTTCTCCTCTATCGGAGCGGCGTGGTAGCGACAACGCAAGCAGGATGGCCCACCCAGAGGGCCACGAAAACAGGCCGGACCATCGCCCCGAACGACCGGCTGAAGGCTGACCGCTCAAAACGCGGCTCGCCTTCGCGAGCCGCTACCCTTTGCGTTCGGAGAAGCGGTTGGTGATGGGCATGCGGCGGTCGCGGCCGAAGGCGCGGCCCGTTACCTTTATGCCGGTTGGGGCCTGGCGGCGCTTGTACTCGGCCCTGTCCACGAGGCCAACGATGCGGCGGACATCGTCCTCGTCGTAGCCCGCGGCCACTATCTCGGCCACGCCCTTGTCCTCCTCTATGTAGGCCTCGAGGATGGGGTCCAGCACCTCGTATGGCGGCAGGGAGTCGGTGTCGCGCTGGTCCTCGCGCAGCTCTGCCGATGGCTCCTTGTCCAGCACGGACCGCGGGATCATCTCGCGCCCCTCTGCCCTGTTTACCTCGCGGGATACCCGGTAGACGAGGTTCTTCGGGACGTCCTTTATGACGGCGAAGCCGCCGGCCGAGTCGCCGTATAGGGTCGAGTAGCCGACGCTCATCTCGCTCTTGTTGCCCGTACTGAGAACGATCCAGCCGAACTTGTTGGAGAGGGCCATGAGGATGTTCCCCCTGATGCGGCTCTGCAGGTTCTCCTCGGTTACGTCTTCGGGTAGCCCCTTGAAAGCCCCGGCCAGCATCTCGGCGTAGGCGTCGAAGGCCGGGCCTATGGGGATGGTCTGGGTGTCTATCCGCAGGTTCTTGGCGAGCGCCGCCGCGTCGGTGTTGGAGAGATCCGAGGTGTAGCGGCTCGGCATGAGGACGCCCGTGACGTTCTCGGGGCCGAGCGCCCGCACGGCGACAGCGGCGGCCAGGGAGGAGTCGATGCCGCCGGAGAGACCGAGCACGGCCCGCGAGAACCCGTTCTTCTGGAAGTAGTCCCGCAGCCCCAGCACGAGCGCCTCCAGCACCTCCCCCTCCTCGGGCGGGTAGGGCTCGACGCGCGCGTCGGCGGCCCCAGCCGCGGCCCCGGCCGTCTTGGGCGCTGGGGCCGGGATCCGGACGACCTCGGGGTCGTGCTCGGGGTTCTCCTTGCGCGGGCGTGGGTCGTGGAGGCGCTGTATCAGCGACTCGGACGGATGGAGGTCGACCACGAGCAGGTCCTCCTCGAAGGGCTTCGCCCTGGCGACGAGGCGGCCCTCGGGGTCGAAGACGACGGAGTGGCCGTCGAAGACGAGCTCGTCCTGCCCGCCGACGAGGTTGCAGAAGACCACGTAGCACCCGTAGTCCGAGGCCCGCACGCCCAGCATCCTCTCCCTGAAGGCGCCCTTCTGCCGGTGGTAGGGGGATGCGGAGATGTTGAGCAGCACGCTGGCGCCGGCCAGGGCCTGCTCGCGGGCAGGACCGCCCGGGTACCAGATGTCCTCGCAGACGCTCATCCCCACGAGTGGCCCGGCAAGATCCAGCATCGCCGAGCCCGAGCCCTCCCTGAAGTAGCGGTTCTCGTCGAAGACGCCGTAGTTGGGCAGGTAGCGCTTGTGGTAGCGGTACAGGACCTCCCCGCCGGAGACGACGGCGCAGGCGTTGAACAGGTCGCCGTTCAGGTCGACGAAGCCCGCGGCACACGCTACCCCCTCGGGCACGACCCGCGCGAACTCCGAAAGTCCCTCAAGGTTCTCCTGGATAAAGCTCGGTCGCATGAGCAGATCCTCGGGCGGGTAGCCCGTGACGGTAAGCTCAGGGAAGGCGACGAGGTCGGCGCCGGCGTCAACGGCGCGCCCCAGGGCGCCCTTCATCTTCTCGACGTTGCCCCACACGTCGCCGACGGTTGTGTTGATCTGCGCGAGAGCGACCCTCATGGGCTCAATATATCGCGCCACCAGGGTTCGTGCCGGGCCGGTTCTCACGCCTCCGCAGCGTCGCACCGACCGCGGGCCGCGTCCCGAGGGTGGCGTAGAACGGTCGCGGCCCGGGATCGCAGAGAGCAGGTCTACCACGTGCGGGCCGTCCGGCCGGGCGAGCATCCTGCGCGCTAACCCGCGTCCGATGCCCCTCCCCTGTATCCCGTGGCACCTCCAGCAGCGGGAGGTGGGCGCCCAGAAGGCGATCGCGGAGCCCGCGGCGTCCGGGCCTTCGAGGGCAGGGACGGCCTCGCCGCCGCCCGCGAGCGGCCGCGGGTGCGTCTCCGGCGAGGGGGTCTATCTTACGAATAAGCCGCAACGCGGGTGCTCGGCGGGGACGCGTTCGAGGGTGTACGGGTAGAAGATTACGCGGCCGCGGGACACGCCCGGCCGGCGGAGGAAGGGCGCAGACGGAGGGGGCACCGCGGGTGTAGAGTATCGCGGTGTCGAGGCCTGAAGGGGGTCGGCGGGTGGGACGTACGGACCAGACGGTCGAAGAAGCCAAGGGGCACGCCGAGGAGGCCGCCCGGCACGCGCGCCCCTGGGTGGCGGCCATGGCGCGGTTCGGCTACGTCGCGAAGGGCGTGGTCTACGCGACGATCGGCCTCCTGGCGATGATGGAGGCCCTCGGGATGGGCGGCAAGACCGCCAGCCCCGACGGCGCTATGCAGAGCATCGGGTCGCGGCCCCTCGGCGGATTCCTGCTGGTCCTCCTCTCGGCGGGCCTCGCTGGCTATGCGCTTTGGAAGGTGGTGCAGGGCGTGATGGACCCGGACGGCAGGGGCTCGGACGTCCAAGGCCTCGTTCGCCGCGTCGCGTACGTAGGGAGCGGCGCCATCCACGGCATCCTCGCCTTCACCGCCGCCCAGACCGTCTTCGGGGCGGAGGACAGCTCGGAGGACGCCATGGCCGCCAGCGCCATGGCCTACCAGCCGCCGGTCGGCAGGATCCTCGTGGCGGTCGTCGGCGTAGCCGTTGTCTGCGTCGGCCTCTACCAGCTCTACGCGGCCTACAAGGCGACGTTCCGGCGCGAGCTCTCGCTCGGCAGGATGGGCGAGGCAAGGGAGATGTGGACCACGCTCTTCGGGCGCATCGGCACCGCGGCCCGGGCGCTGGCCATCGGCACGGCCGGGGCGTTTTTGATCCTGGCCGCCTACCACTCTGACCCCAAGGAGACCCGGGGCCTTGGCGGGGCGCTCGAAACCGTCCAGCACCAGGTCCTGGGTACGTACATGCTCGGGGCCATGGCCGCGGGGCTCGTGATCTACGGCGCCTTCATGTTCCTCGTCGCCCGCTACCGCTACATAGATACGTCTTAGAGGTTCTAGGTTTCGGGTTTCGGGTTTGGATTCCCCTGGAGGTTGTGCGGCGGTCGGTGCCTGGTGGGGCGTACGGCGGGTCGGCGGCGGAAGGGGCAGGGGTGGCGATGGGTGGGGGTTCCGGGGCGAGAGAGGGGACGCGGAGGGCGACGAGGCGGGCGGGGCCCTGGGTCGAAAGGGTGGCCCGCCTCGGGTACGCGGCGTACGGGGTCGTGTACGTGCTGGTCGGGGTACTCTCGGTGCGGGCGGCGCTTGGGGCGGGGCCGGTATCTTCGCCATCGGCCTCTTCCAGTTCCAGCGGGCCTACGACGCGAAGTTCATGGAGAAGCGCAACCCCGGCGAGATGGGCCCCCGCGAGAAGAGGTGGACCAGGCGCGCCGGACGCCCCGGCCACGCCGCAGGGGGCGTCGTCTTACTCGCTACAGGCGTCTTTCTGGCGCAGGCCGCGCTCCACTCCGCCCCGAACGAGGCATGCGGCCCCGGCGGCGCCCTCTCGGTCCTCGCCGTCCGGCCCTTCGGGCCTTACCTGCTTGGCCCCGTCACCCGCTACCGGCGCATAGAGACATCCTGGGGCGGCACCCGGCTTCCGGCCTTCGGCCTCCTCGCGCTGGGGCCGGGATAGAATGTGGCGATGATCACCGGACACACGCGCGTCGCGTCCGCGGGCGTCCTGGCGGCTGAGCTTCTCGTGGAAGCCTGCGGAGCCGGAGATAATCTTCAGGCGGAGACCGTCAGGGACCTGGCAGAAGACCTGGGACGCGGGCTGGCGGCGCCCGTCGAGGCCGCGGGCGCCGACTCTCTGGTGGAGTCGGCGCTCGCCTGCGCCGACCTCGCGACGCTCGCCGCCTGCAACGTCGCTGGCCTGGACGGGCCGCCCGCCATCGCGGCCACGCACCTCGCGGCGGGGGCCGCCCGCGCGCTCGCGGCGCTCGCCGAGGTCGAGATCGGGGCGCCCGGAGACGGCTACGCGGAGAACGCGTCGAGGGACCTCAGGAGCGCGGTCTGGAAGGCGGACCTCGCCGTCAGGCAGCTCGGGGAGGGCGTCTAGAAGATCTCCCCAACGCGCCCGCCGCCGAGCGCCTCGCTCGCCGCCAGCGCCACCAGCCTGAGGTAGTCGTCCGTCGTCGGGACGAAGTCGGAGGCGTGGACCCGTGTCTCCGAGATCTCCCCGTCGCGGTACTCCCTGGCCGGCACGGAGCCCGCGGCTCCCAGCGCCTCCGCGTCTTCGAGCCCTATGCGGAGCACGGCCTCCACCTCCTCCCTCTGGAGGCGGAGGTCCCACGGCGGGGTATCGTCGCGGAGCAGGAAGACGTCCTGGAACTCCCGGTCGAGGCCATCCGGAATCTTCTGCTCCGCTCGGCGCAGCCCGAGCGGCACGAGCCTGCCAGGGTCCACTCTCAGCCCGAGCTCCTCCTCGACCTCCCGCAGGCCGTCGAGGGGGTTCTCGCCCGTCCCCAGGTGCCCGCCCGCCGTGAGGTCCAGGTACCCAGGCCAGGTGTCCTTCGTCGCGGCGCGGCGCTGCACGAGCAGGTAGGGTTGCCCGGCATCGACGCCGAAGATCCAGCAATGAAAACACCGGTGCCACAGCCCGCGCCGGTGCGCCTCGCTCTTCCAGACGACCTCGCCTGTCGGCTCCCCGGCTTCGTCCCGCACGTCGATCAGCTCGTCCACGCGCCAAGGGTAGCATCTCGTCCCGGGCTGGGACGTTGCCGCCGCCCGGGGTCCACGATCTCAGGCAGGGCCGCGAAGTCCTGCGCGTTCAGGAGCTCTGTGTGGCGCGCGTACACCCGCTTGTTCTCCCCGCCCGTCGTCGGCCACCCCTTCCCTCTGCTGTCCGGACACGCCAGGCAATTATCTTCCCAGGCGACCCTGGCCCCTTCGCCCGGCCGTCCGGTTGGGTTAAGATCCGGCAGGCCGCCGCCCCTGCACCTCCCGGCGACTCGGGCGCGACACCGCGCCGCCCGAAGCCCTAGGCTTACGGCCGAAAGTTGCCGAAGGAGACGTGCTGAAAGGCGCGAAGCGTCGGGCTGAGGGCGTAGGCGTAAGCCGAAGCGTGCTGACAAGCTGGCGCAGCCAGCGCGCCGTCGACCGAAGGGAGACGAATTGACGACCGTCGTCGTGGCCAGCTTCTTCGAGGAAGAGTTCGTCCGCCGTTTCCGGGAGGTGGACGACCGTCTCGAGGTCCTCTACAGGCCCGACCTCGTCCCGCCGCCGCGGTGGGAGGGGGACCACAACGGCCCCGAGGACTGGGGGCGGACGCCCGAGCAGGAGGAGGCGTTCCTGGGGATGCTCGCGGAGGCCGAGGTTCTCTACGACTTTCCGCGCGGTCACGTCGGAGACCTGACGGATGTAGCGCCGGGGCTGCGGTGGGTGCAGGGGAGCATGGCCGGGGCAGGCGAGATCGCGCGGGCGGCTGGCCTGCTGACCCGGGACGACGTCTTGGTGACGACGGCCAGCGGCATCTACTCCGGCCCGCTCGCCGAGTTCGTGCTCATGGGCATGCTCCAGCACGCGAAGGGCCTCGACCTGCTGAGGAGGAACAAGGCCACCAGGACCTGGCGCCAGGGCACGACCGGGACGCTGGAGCGCAAGACGCTGTGCGTCGTCGGGACGGGGAGCATAGGCAGGGCCATAGCCGACAGGGCGCGCCCGTTCGGCATGCGCGTCGTGGGCGTTAAGCGCGAGGTGCGCGAGGACGATGCGGCCTGGGCCTCCTTCGACGATCTCCACGAGACCCGGAACCTGCCCGGGGTCCTTGCCGAAGCGGACTTCGTAGCGCTTACGCTGCCCGGCACGCCGCAGACCGAGGGCCTGTTCGACGCGCGGACCATGGCCGCCATCAAGCCGGGCGCCTTTTTCGCCAACGTCGGCCGCGGCAAGGTCGTGGAAGAGGCGGCGCTCGTAGAGGCTCTGGAGGGCGGGCACCTCTCGGGGGCGGCGCTCGACGTGTTCGAGGTTGAGCCGTTGCCGGAGGACAGCCCCCTCTGGGGGATGGAGAACGTGGTCATAAGCGCCCACACCACAGACGTCGTGCCCGAGCTCATAAACGCCGCGCAGGCCGTCCTCTTCTGCGAGAACCTGAGGCGCTACCTGGCCGGGGAGCCGCTCGTCAACGTGCTCGACAAGCGGTTGCTGTACTGAGGGCAGGGTTTGGCCCGGGGCTCTGCATGGTATATTCAGCGTCGCACCGAATGGACATTGGCGACACATCGAGTACCTGCGCGTCCCCCCTCCGGGGACGCCCCCTATCCTCCGAGGAGTCATCCTGGACGTAGTAGCATCCGCGGCCCTGCCGATCCTTAGGATCCTGGCCGCCCTCTTTCTCGTGGCACTCAACGGCCTGTTCGTGGCGGCCGAGTTCGCCTTGGTTCGGATAAGGGGCACGCAGGTGGACCGCCTCGTCGCGGAGGGCAAGCCCTCCGCCCGCCTCGTCAAGGTCGCCCAGGAGAAGCTCGACCAGTACCTCGCCGTCTGCCAGCTCGGCATCACGGTCTGCTCGCTCGGCATCGGCGCCCTGGCGGAGCCCGCCATCGCGAACCTCATCGAGCCGCTGCTCGAAGCTCTGAACCTGCCCGCCTCGCTGCTGCACCCCATAGCGATAGCCATAGCCCTGTTCATCGCCTCCTTCCTGCACGTGGTATTCGGGGAGCTGGCGCCCAAGACGTTCGCCATCCAGAAGGCAGAGGGGACCTCGCTCTTCGTGGCGCCGTTCATGAGGTTCTTCTACATACTGCTCTACCCCTTCACCATCGTCTTCAACGGCACCGCCAATGCCATCACGGGCGCCCTGGGCGTGCCGCCGGCCTCCGAGGGCGACGACACCCACTCCGAGCAGGAGATAAGGCAGCTCATAGCCCAGGGCACCGACCGCGGGGTCTTCGAGAGGGACGAGGAGAGCCGGCTCGCGGGCGTCTTCAACCTCGAAGACACGCCGGCGCGGGAGATAATGGTGCCCCGCCCCGACGTCGTCGCGATCCCCGAGCACCTGAAGCTGAGGGATCTGATCTCCGTGGTGGCCGCCGGCCACTACACCCGCTACCCCGTCCACGAGGAGCGCTCTTCGGACAGGGTCATAGGCGCGGTCCACGTAAAGGACGTCCTGCGTGCCGTCGGACCCGAGGGCAACGTAGGGGCCAACGTCACGGCCAGGGACCTCGTGCGGGACGTAATAATAGTCCCCGAGAGCCGCTCCATCGAGAACATCCTCGAAGACTTCCAGCGCAAGGAGATCCAGATGGCCGTCGTCATCGACGAGTGGGGCTCCTTCGAGGGCCTGATCACGATAGAGGATATCCTGGAGGAGATCGTCGGCGAGATCCGGGACGAGTTCGACGACGAGGAGCCGACCGTCGAGGAACTCCCGGACGGCTCCTACACCGTGGACGGCCGCGCGCCCATCCACACCATAAACGACGCCCTGGGCTCGAGCTTCGAGAGCCCGGACTTCGAGACCGTAGGCGGCCTCGTCCTCGGCGCTTTGGGCCGAGCCCCTGAGGTCGGCGACGAGGTGAGCATGGACGGCCACCTCCTGCGCGTGGACGAGACAGACGGCCCCAGGGTTGCCCGCGTCGTCGTCACTGAGAGAGAAGACGACCAGGAGTCGGAAGAGAATTCCTAGGTATTAGGATCCAGGCTTCAGGGGATCGGGATCCTAACGTTTTAGCGTGTAGCCGGCCTCCTCTATGGCCTCCCTGAGTTCTTCGTCCGTCACCCTGTTTGCGTCGTAGGTGAGCTCCACCACGCCCCTGGCGTGGTCGGCTTTGGTCTTCTCCACCCCATCTAGCTCGTCCAGCGTCTCCTGCACGCTCGACTCGCAGTGCCCGCAGCTCATGTCCGGCACCCGCAGCACCCTATTTTCGGTCATACCCGGCCTTCCTCTCTACGGCAATACCTGAAACCCAAGACCTGAAGCCTAGAGCCTGATACCTACCGATCCAACTTCACGAACCGCTCCACGGCTTCTGCCAACTCCGCTATCTTCTCGTCCGCCTTCGTGCCGTCCGTGACCGCCTCCCTGACGCAGTGGTCCATGTGGTCCCTGAGCACCAGCGAGGCTACCTTTTCCGAGGCGGCGATATATGAGCTGATCTGGGTGAGTATGTCCACGCAGTAGGCCTCTTCTTCTACCATGCGCTGCACCCCGCGGACCTGCCCCTCGATGCGCCTGAGCCGGTTCTTGAGCTTCTCTTTGTCTCCCTCTTTGATGTACCCGTGCTTCTGCTGCGTCTGTTCGCCCATCGCCGCCTCCTCCGTCTCTGGTCTCGTGTCTTATCCGCCGTGCCCTCCGGCGGCGGGGCCGGGTTCCATCTCGCCGCCCGGGTCGATCTCGGCGGGCTGGGCCGGGGCCAGGAAGAGGGCCGCAGCACCTATGCCCACGGCGACGACCGCTATGCCGCCGAGGTAGGCGACCTCGCCCAGGCGGGCCCCGAGCGGTGGGTGCAGGATCTCCTTCGCGCTCTCGGGACGCTCGAAGGACCGGAGGCGCAGGGCGTTCGTCACCACGCTCACCGAGCTCATCGCCATCGCCGCCGCGGCCAGGACCGGGCTCAGGAGCACCCCGAAAAAGGGAAAGAGCGCACCTGCGGCAACCGGGATGAGGGCGACGTTGTATGCGAAGGCCCAGAAGAGGCCCTGCTTGATCTTGCCGACCGTCCTGCGCGAGAGAGCTATGCCGGTGACGATGTTGCGCAGGTCCCCCCCTATGAGCGTGATGTCCGAGGCCGCCATCGCCACGTCCGTGCCGGTCCCTATGGCGATGCCGAGGTCGGCCCGCGCAAGCGCCGGGGCGTCGTTGATCCCATCCCCCACCATCGCCACTGTCATGCCCCCGGCCCGCAGCTCCTGCACCTTCGCGGACTTCTCCCCAGGCATAACCTCAGCCAACACGCGCCCCGCGCTTATGCCTACCTGCTCCGCCACGGCCTCCGCCGTAGCCCGGTCGTCCCCGGTGAGCATCCAAACCTCGAGGCCCAGGGCGCCGAGCTGCTCCACGGCGTCCCGCGACTCGGGCCTCGGCGCGTCCGCGACGGCAACGAGGCCAGCGCTCCGCCCCCCCACGGCGACGTACATGGGCGTGGCCCCCGCGCGCGCCAGCTCCTCGGCCCGCCCCAGGAGAGCGTCCGGCACCGCGCCGGCCCCTTCGATCAGGACCCTGTTGCCGACGAGGACCTCGCGCCCCTCCACGACGGCCCTAACGCCCCTGCCCGTGACGGACTCGAAAGCCCAGGCCTTCGGCAGCTCCAGTCCCCGCTCCCTCGCCCGCGCCACGACGGCGCCTGCGAGCGGGTGCTCGGAGCCGACCTCCGCGGCCGCCGACAGGCGCAGCAGCTCTTCCTCGGAGAAGCCTTCTGCCGGGACCAGCTCCGTTACGATTGGTCTCCCCAACGTCAGGGTGCCGGTCTTATCCAGGACGACGGCGTCTATCTGGCGGGCCGCCTCAAGCGCCTCGCCCCCCTTGATAAGGATGCCGTTCTCGGCGGCCTTGCCGGTTCCGACCATGATGGCCGTCGGGGTCGCGAGGCCGAGGGCGCACGGGCAGGCGATGATGAGGACGGAGATCGCGGCCGTCAGGGCGAGGATCGGGGAAGGCCCGAAGACGAGCCACGCCCCGAACGTCAGCGCCGCGAGACCCAAAACTGCTGGCACGAAGTACGAGGAGACGGTATCGACCATCCGCTGCATCGGGGCCTTGGAGCCCTGCGCCTCCTCGACTAGGCGCACGATCTGGGCGAGCGTGGTGTCGGCGCCGACCTTCTCGGCCCGCATGACGAAGCCGCCGGTGGTGTTGAGGGTAGCCCCGATCACGCCGTCGCCGGTCCCCTTGTCCACCGGCATGCTCTCCCCGGTCAGCATCCCCTCGTCGAGCGCCGAGCCACCCTCGACCACCACGCCGTCCACCGGAACCTTCTCCCCGGGCCGCACCCGCACGAGGTCCCCGACCCGCACGTCCTCGACGGGCACGTCCCGCTCCTCGCCGGACCGGATCACGCGCGCCGTCTCCGCCCTTAGCCCCATGAGCGCCTTGATCGCGGCACCCGTCTGCTTCTTCGCCCGCGCCTCGAGCCACCGGCCAAGCAGGACGAGCCCGACCACGATGGCCGAGACCTCGAAGTAGAGGTAGAACGGGAACCCCCACGCGGCACTCAAGTCCGGCCACAGCGTCACGAACGCGCTGTAGCCGTAGGCCGCGCTCGTCCCGACCGCCACGAGCGTGCTCATGTTGGTGCCGCCGTGCCTCGCGGACGCCCACGCCGTCCTGTAGAAGGTCGCCCCGGCCCAGAACTGGACCACGGTGGCCTGTACCAGGAGCAGCGGCGCCACCACCTCCATGCCAGGACCGAACGGCAGGTACATCTCAGCCATCATAAGAACCCCGAGAACCAGGCTCACTGCCCACCTGTTCCTGAGGTCCCCGAGCTCGCGCTCCTGCTCGCGCTCCCGGACCTCCCCCCCATACGCCGCCGGCTCTCGGGGGGCCGCCGTGTCCCTATCCTCGACCTCTCCGACGGCGTAGCCCGCACCCTCGACGGCGGCCCGCAACTCTTCCACGCCCACTTCAGCCGGATCGTACGAGACCTTTGCCTTCTCCGTCGCGAGGTTCACCGCCGCCGACTCCACCCCTGGCACCTTCAGGATCGCACCTTCAACCCGCCGCACGCAGGAGGCGCACGTCATGCCTTCCACCGAGAGCGAAGCCTCGGCACCGCGACCGACCGTCCCAGGCTCCGCCACGGGCGGTATCTCCTCGACCCCGTATCCGGCCCCCTCCACCGCGGCCCGCAACTCCTCGCCGCGGGCGACCGAGGGATCCAACGCGACCCTAACCCTCTCGGTGGCGAGGTTCGCGTTCGCCTCCTCGACGCCCTCCACCCTTCCCAAGGCCTTCTCGACCCGCCGGACGCACGAGGCGCACGTCATCCCCGTCACCGGAAACTCGATAGTTCTTCCCTTGCGCCCGCCCGACACCGTAGCCTCCCGCTCACCCGTCCTGCGTATACCCCCCTACCCTATTCCAAAAAGTTCTTGCCGTCAAGTTTGTCAGGCTGGCCTTTTGGGGTACGGTTGCCGGACTCCATAACCGGCAGCCGGTTCGTACTCCCGTGAGCGCGACAAGCCGGTAGCGGACGCCGCGTCGAGCACCAGGGTCCGGCATAGGACGACGAAAACTCAGAAAGAGTTAGTCAGGAGGGGGGCGCCCTCGGGGGGTGTGATCCGAAGGAGGCGTTGTTCTGCGCCGCAGAGGGTATAGATAGGAAGTTGCACCCTAGAGAAAGGCACCCCGATGGGTAAGGAAGGCAACAAGGACAGGAACGAAGGGGCCATGGACAAGGCCAAGGGCAGGATGAAGGAGGCCGGGGGCTCCTTGACCGGGAACAAGGACAAGAAGGCGGAAGGGAAATCGGACCAGAATAAGGGCACCTTCAAAGAGAAGAAGGGCGCTGCAAAAGACCTCCTGAGCTAGCCGCGCGTCACCGATTGATGGGAAGGGCCCGGTACCACTGTTTGCGGTACCGGGCCCTTCCCGCTGCCCTTTTGGGGTTCCCCGGGCTCCGGCACTACCGAAGGGCGCTGAATGGCGGGCATTCTCTGGGCCATGGCTATCTTGCTGGTGGCGTTGTGGGTGCCGGCGAAGCCGGTCTCCGGCGTCGCCGGCGCCGTATTTCAGCTACTGCTCGTCGCGGCCGTCGTGGCGATCGTCTACAACCCGATCAAGGCCGGGGCGGCGTGCAGGACGTGAGCGGCCGAATAAGCACGAGTCGGAGGTCTTGAGCGTGCTCCAGCAGGCCCTTCTCTTCACCTTGATACCCCTGGCGGCGGCGGTGGCGAGCGGCGTCGTGGCCTCTTTCTGGACCCCGAGCCCCGAGGCGAGAAGCTACATCCAGCACTTCGCGGCCGGGATAGTACTTGCCGCCGTCATCGGGGAGTTGCTCTCGGACGTGGTGTCGAGGCAAGGGCAGGTGCCCGCCGCCTTGGTGGGGTTCGTCCTGGGCCTCGGCCTGATGCTCGGCATCAAGCTGGCGAGCCACGCAGGCGGGGGTCACGGTGGCGGGGCAAGCCTGGCCGTGACGGCGGGCGTGGACACCCTGGTGGACGGCTTCGTGATCGGCCTCGGGTTTGTGGTCGGCGGCGGGACGGGCGCGCTGCTCGCGGTCGCCCTGGCCATCGAGCTCTTCTTCCTCGGTTTGAGCGCTTCGGCTTCGGTCGGCGAGTCGAGAGGGTCGGGCCGGTGGACCCTCGCCGTGGGCGTCGGGCTCGGCGTGCTGGTCGTGGTCGGCTCCGTGGCGGGCGTTCTGATACTCGGCGGCGCCTCGGAGTCCGTGGTGACGGCGGTGCTGGCGTTCGGTTCCGTCGCGCTCCTGTACCTGGTTACGGAGGAGCTTCTGGTCAACGTGCGTAACGTACCCGAGACGCCGTGGCACACGCTCGTGCTCTTCTCCGGCTTTATCCTGGTGTTCGGGGTCGAGATGCTGGTGCACTAGGGCCGGGTGGGGCTCTCAGAGCCTCTGCCCCGCGACCAGCTGGTAGACGGCGAGCAACATGATGGCCCCAGGGTGGCCACCAGTCCACGACGAACCCGCCGACAAGGACACCCGCCATCCCGACGATGATGGTCACTACAAAGCCGCCCGGGTCGTCGCCCGGCATGACCCACTTGCCCACAACGTCGGCGATCAGGCCGACCAGGATCCAGTAGATAATCCCGATGTTCTCGCCCCTTTGACGCGAACCGACCTGGCATACGTTGCCCGGCGCAGGAATCGGCACCGGTTTCCTGCGTCGGGCCTCAACGACGCGTTTTGCGCAAGGGTTTACGGTTCAGATAGGCGGCCGTCCTCCACGCCCCGACGGCGCCACCGAGGGTCCCGAAAATCATGTCCGTGAGCGTGTCTAGCGGCGGGTTGTAGACGAGATCGGGGAGCAGAGAGTCGGCGATCGTCTCCATTACCTCCCACGCGCCCCCACCCACGAAACCGACGACCGCGCCAGCAACCAGCGCCCGGCCGCCGGGGACGGTCAGCGGTAGCGCGCCGCGCTCCTGGGCCAGTTCCGCGGCGAGGGCCACGAGGGCGAACGACGTCAAAAAATGTGCGAGGTTGTCGTAGAAGATGCCCTCGTAGAACAGCCCGAAAGTCATGCCAGAGAGATCGAAAAGGATGCTGACGATCAAAACCGCGAGTACGAAAGGAGACGGCTCCCGCAACCATTTGGCCATCTCGGTGTCCCTGCCCTTCTCGTTCTGTGTCGGATCACTACAGTCGCCGGGCACCCCTCTTCCGGAGCCGCCCGCGTCTCCGGTGTCCGCGCGCGGAATCCTACTGTCTCATGCTTGGCGTAGGCATGCGGGTTAGATCCGACACGCAGCATGGTACCCGTCCGGCACTCGGCCAAACCCAACCCTTCGGTCCCTACCGGTCTTACCAGACTCCCGGGGCGGGGGATGGTTTCGGGATCGCTGGTCGCGGGGAGAGGTCGGGGCCCGAGGATCGCGCGGGCTGTACTATCCGGCGAGAGCTAGCGAGAAT
Organism: Rubrobacter sp.; assembly: GCA_035264945.1. Lineage (GTDB taxonomy): Bacteria > Actinomycetota > Rubrobacteria > Rubrobacterales > Rubrobacteraceae > Rubrobacter_D. The sequence goes on along the minus strand of DATFPF010000036.1, from coordinate 16,894 downwards.
AGCCCGTACACGAGCACGAACGTCGCCAGCGCGATCGCCAGGGAGGTGGAGAGTTGCGCCCAGGCGGGCAACCTTACGAACGACTTCCCCAGCGGGCCGAAGAGCCTTCTGGCCCTTACCTCCAGCCAGTCCATCAACCGCGCGGCAGGATAGTACTCGCCGGCGATCATGCCCAGTCCCAGGACGGCGGTCCCCCAGCCCAGCACCGGCAGCCAACCGAACAAGGCGCTCAATACCATGAGCATCGCGCCGACGACGATGTAGGAAAGGCCCACGAGGTCGAACCCGCCACGCCTGCGGCCCCGGCGGAGCCGGTACCGTTCCCGGAAGCGGAGCCCCGGCCTGCCGGCCGCGAAGATTCGCCAACTCGTCCTCAAGCGCTCGATCATAGCCCTGTTCTCGTGCCTACACCGTTCAGAGAGCCTAGCATGCCGTGCAAGATTCCGCCTTACCTCTGCGGGCCTCGAAAAACCCGCGGACGGTGGCAGAACGCCTAGGCGAACGAGACGTAGATGACGACCGCAACGGCGGTCATGACGATGCTCATTATCAGCAGCTCTTTCAGGGCTCTCCCTTCTACGGTTGGACGGGGTCTCGTTCCTGCAGGGAGAGGAGCCTCGCGTAGAGGCCGCCGGAGGAGACGAGGTCCTCGTGGGTTCCGGCCTCGGCGACGCGGCCCTCTTCGAGGACCAGGATCTGGTCCACGTTCCTGACGAGCCTCAGCTCGTGGGCGATCACGAAGGTGGTCCTGCCGGCCGTGAGCGCCCGCCAGCTCTCCTCGACGGCGTTCGCCGCCTCGGCGTCGAGGCCTGACTGGGGCTCGTCCAGGATCAGGACCGGGGTGTCTCGCAGCATAGCCCTGGCTATGGAGATGCGCTGGCGCTGACCCCCCGACAGGCTCTCGCCGCGCTCGGAGAGCATCGTGTCGTAGCCTTCGGGCATCTCGCGCACGAAGTCGTCTGCACCGGCGAGGCCGGCCACGGACTCTATCTCCTCCCGGCTCGCGTTCGGCTTGCCGTACGAGATGTTCTCGGCGACCGTAGCCCGGAAGAGCATAGGGTCCTGGGGTACGAAGGTGATCTGGTCCCGCAAGGACTTCAGCGTGAAACCCTTTATGTCCCGGTCGTCTATGGACACCCGTCCGCCTTGCGGGTCGTAGAGGCGGGCTATGAGGGCCGTGACGGTGGTCTTGCCTGCGCCGCTGACGCCCACGAGGGCGACCCGGCTGCCGGCCTCGACCTCAAAGTCGACGCCGCGCAAGACCTCGCCAGCCTCGTCCTCGTAGGCGAAGCGCACGTCCTCGAAGGAGACCCGGCCCTCAAGGGGTGGCGCCGGAGTGGCGCCCGGCTCGTCCCTGACGGTGGGTTCGGCGTTCAGGAGGTCTATGATACGCTCGCCGGAGACAAGGGATTTGCCGATCTGGTTCACCTGCCGGCTCAGCGCCCACAGCGGAGAGAGGAAGAGGGCGAGGTACGCTATAAAGACGGTAAGGTCGCCAAGTGAGAGGTTGCCCGCGAGCACCTGCCTGGCGCCGAAGTAGACGACGAGCGCGGTGCCGAGGCCGCCGACGACCCCGAGGACGGTGCTGAACTTGGCCTCGATGACGGCGGAATCAACGCTGGCGCGCAAAGAGTCGCGGCTCTCCTTTCGGAAACGCTCCATCTCGTCGTCCTCGCGGGCGAAGAGCTTGACCGCCCGGATGCCGGTTATGGCCTCCTGCATAACGCTCGCGATGATCCCCTCCTTCGTCCTAACCACCCGCATCCGCTCGACCAGCGCCCGCCGGTAGCGGGTAACGGCCAGGAACAGGAATGGGACCGTTACCAGGGCGAGCAGGGTGAGTTGCCAGTCAAGCAAGAGCATCACGACGAGCATCCCGAGCAGGACCATAAAAGACGAAAGCACCTCCACCACGGAGTCAACGAGCAGCGTGCGGACCTCCTTCACGTCGCTCGTCACGCGGGTGATCGTGTCGCCTGTCCGCTTCTTGCCGTGGTAGTCGAGGCCCAGGGCGTGGACCTTCGCGTAGAGCGCCTCGCGCATGTCGAACACGGTCTCCTGACCGAGCCTCTGCAATAGGAAGCGCCGGAACGAGGCCACACTGCGGGTGAGGGTGAAGATGAACACTATGAGGAACGCAATGGCGGCGAGCAGCATTGCCTTGTCCTGCATGAAGCCGGGCAGGAACCCCGGCAACGGCTTGGTGTCGTCGGCCACAACGTAGTCGATGGTAAGGGCGAGCGGCCACGGCTGGGCCAGGCTCGTCCCGGTCTCTAGGAGCAAGACGAGCAGGGCGAAGAGCAGGCCCTTGCGGCGGGTCTTGAGGAAGGGCGTGAAATTCGAGAGCGTCTCTCTCGTGCGCCGCAGGCCGGCGCGGGCTTCGATCAATCTTTCCACGCAGATAGGATACCGCAACCCCGCCGGGTAGAATGTGCGAGCCATACCAGAACACGGACGGAGGCGTGACCCCCAGTGGCCCGAAGAGTGATGGCGGCGGTAGAAGACCTGCTGTTCAGGAGCAAGATCTCGGAGACGGCCAGCCAGCTCGGCATCGAGGCCTCCTTCCCCCGAAGCCCGAAGAAGCTCGAGGACGCCCTCGAGGCCTCCCCCCCCGACCTCCTGATACTGGACCTCAACTCGTCCCGCTTCGAACCCATCGGGCTCCTTCGCTCGGTAAAGTCCGGAGGGGCGACCTCGAACGTGGAGACGGTTGGCTTCCTCTCGCATGTCCAGAAGGACCTCGCTGTGGCCGCGAAGGAGGCAGGCTGCGACCGCGTAATGGCCCGCAGCGCCTTCACGAAAGACCTGCCTAGGGTGCTCGCCGGGGACGGGCCCTCGGACACGGTGGACGAGGCCGGCGTTGGGTGAACCGGACAACGGCGCGTGGGAGCGCCTCGGCGGCGAGATCCTCCTCGAGACGCCTTACTTCAACCTCCGCTCAGACCGGCTGCGCCTGCCGGACGGCTCCGTAAAGGAGCCCTACTACGTACTGGAGCGTCCCGACGCGGCAATAATCTTCCCCATCACGCCAGAAGGGGAGGTCGTGCTGGTGCGCCAGTACCGGCCGCCGCTTGAGCGGCTGGAGCTCGGGTTGCCCGCGGGCCTCGTCGAGCCCGGCGAGGAGCCGGAGGCCGCCGCCCGGCGCGAGCTGTCGGAGGAGACCGGCTACAGCGGCGGGGAGTGGGAGCCGCTCGGGTCGGTCGCCTCCTCCCCGAGCCTCAAGGACAACTGGGCCTACCTGTTCCTCGCGCGCGGCGTCCGGGAGACGGCCCCGCCCGACCCCGACGAGCACGAGACCATCGAGGTGGTGCGGGTTCCCTTGGAGAAGATCCCGAACCTCGTCCGGGCCGGCGAGATCGTCTCTTCGAGCGGCGTCGCCGCCGCCATGCTTGCCCTGGACCGGCTCCGAGAACGCTCCTAACCCGTGTTCCGGGTTAGAATGGCGCCCGTGGGTGCGAAATCATACATACGTTCTTGCCCACGAACGACCGGAATCCTGGCTTTGTATTCGAGATTCCACCTCCTTACCCTCGCCCGGCGATAATGCACGGAGACGATTCGCGGGTCAAGCGGGAGGCTGGGAGACGATGAAGGCACCGGCGCGGTGCGACGCGGAGAGTTTCAGGTTCTCCGAGGTGCTCTCGGCGCTCTCCAGGGTGCTCGACCTCGTCGAGGGGCAGCCGGAGGGCCACGCGGTTCGCTCGTGCCTGATCGGGATGAGGGTCGCGGACCGGCTCGGGATGGACGCGGACGCCCGTTCGGCGCTCTTCTACGCCCTCCTGCTCAAGGACGCCGGGTGCTCTAGCAACGCCTCCAAGATGTCCGCCCTCTTCGAGGCCGACGACATAGAGGTAAAGAGGAAAGTAAAGACCGTGGACTGGACCAGCCTGCCGAGCGCGGCACTCTACACGGCGCGCGCCGCGAGCCCGGAGGGGTCGTTACTGGACAAGGCCGGTAGGATGTACGAGTTCGCCGTGAGGGGACGAAAGGCTTCGCGGGAACTCATCCAGATCCGCTGCGAGCGGGGGGCGGAGATCACACGCCTCATGGGCTTCCCCGAGGAGACGGCGAGGGCCATACGCTCGCTCGACGAGCACTGGGACGGCCGGGGCCACCCGGACGGCCTGAGGGGCGAGGAGATACCGCTCCTGGCCAGGATCTGCGGCCTGGCCCAGACGGTCGAGGTCTTTTTCAGCGCCCGCGGCCCGGCGGGGGCCGAAGAGGTGGCGGGCGTCCGTAGCGGGCGCTGGTTCGATCCGGCGCTGGTGGAGGTCCTGCTCGCCGAGGCGAGGGAGGGTGGGCTGTGGGCTGACCTCTCCCGGGACGAGGCGGACCGGGAGGTGGCTCGCCTGGAGCCGGCCGACCGGACCCTTGAGGCCACGTCGGAGCGGATAGACCTCGTCGCACGGGCTTTCGGCGAGATCATCGACGCCAAGTCCCCCTTCACCTACCGCCATTCCGAGGGGGTGGCGAGGGTGGCCTTGGCGATAGGCGAACGCGCCGGCCTGGGATCGGAAGAGAGGCGGGACCTGATGCGCGCCTGCCTGCTGCACGACATCGGCAAGCTCGGCATCTCGAACCGCATTCTGGAGAAGACCGGCGCCCTCACCGTCGAGGAGTTCGAGGAGATCCGGCGACACCCGAGGCTAACCTACGACATCCTCTCCCGCGTCGGTCCCTTCAGGCCCATCGCCCAGACGGCCGCGAACCACCACGAGAAGCTCGACGGCTCAGGCTACCACCGCGGCGTGGGCGCGAAAGACCTCGACCTTCCCTCCCGCATCCTCGCCGTGGCCGACATCTACGACGCCCTCTCGGCCGACCGCCCGTACCACAAGGCCCTGCCCCCGGAGAGAGTACTCGACATCATGCGCGAGGACGGCGGAACCAAACTCGACGCCGATTGCGTCGCAATCCTCGAAGACCTCATCGCGACCGACGAGGTCTGACGCGGTTCGCCGCGCGAATCGCGCCGTCAGCCTATCGGTCGGGGCAACGCCGCGGTGGGGTGTTTCGGGCCTGACGCAACGGCAAGGTCCGCGACACGAAGAAGCCCGGGGAAAATGCCCGGGCTTCTAACTTCGTTCTATCGCTGACCGCTGAGAGCTAACAGCGCGGTCTCCGAAGGAGGCCGCCTAGCAGGTGAAGGAGCTGCCGCAGCCGCAGCCGCCCTGGACGTTCGGGTTGTTGACGGCGAAGCCGGCGCCCATGAGGCCGTCGACGTAATCGAACTCGCTGCCCATGATGTAGGGGACGCTCATCGCGTCGATGGCGAGCTTGACGCCCTTGGTCTCGAAGACCTCGTCGTCGTCGGCGATCTCGTCGTCGAAGTAGATGTTGTACTGGAAGCCGGAGCAGCCGCCGGGCCTGACGCCGATACGGAGCGCGAGATCCTCCTCGCCCTCCTGCGCCATGAGGCTCTTGACCTTCTCCGCAGCGTTGTCGGTAATGCTAACTATGGTGGTCTGTTCGCTCTGCTGCATCAGCACCTCCCGTGCTGTAGGGGGATGGTTTGTTGCCGAATTATTACACCCCCCACCGTATACTTCAACGCCCCCTTCGGAGCAGCGCGCGGACCGTGCCCCGCAGCGCCTTGCCGGCCCGCGCCCGCCGCGCGGCGATGCCCCTGCCGGCCCGCGCGCGGAGCGAGCCGGGGTTCAACGCGGCGAGCGCCCTCTTCCACCGCGGCAGCTTCCCGTAGGCCTGCAGGGCTCGCCTGTACGAGGGGGACAACCCTCCTGCGTCCCCGCCCGCGGAGTAGAGGTGGTCCGAGTAGGCCCTGGCGAACCGGCGCACGGGCTCCTCGTCCACGCCGGCGGAGCCCGCGAGCAGGAGGAGCCGCTCGGTGGGCGTAAGGGCCGGCGAGTCCGCAACGGCGGCTGTGTTGGGGCGCAGGACGTCGCGCAGGCGTCCCGCGAGGTCGCCGTACAGGTCTTCTGGCCTGCCGCGGACCGCGAGCGCCCGCTTGGAGATCGGGACCGCGGCGACGAGCAAGGCGGGGATGACGACAAGGAGCGGCCAGGCCGGGGCCCGCTCCTCGTCGGACCCCGACGCGGCCTGCTCGTCCTGCTGGGCGGCCTGCTGATCCTGCCGCTCCGTAGCCTGGGCCTGCTCCGCGGGCGAGCGCTGCCGGACCCGCGCCTCCTCCGGGCCCAGGGGCGAGGTCGGGTAGGGGATGTCCGGCCTCGGGGCGTTGGCCTCCATGGCCGATGGCATCGAGAAGCCAGGCGTCGGGTTGAACGGGTACCAGCCGACGCCTGGGAAGTAGGCCTCCACCCAGGTGTGCATGTTCGAGCCGGTCACCACGTACTCCCCGTCGTCCACCTCGTCGCCGGTCGTGGCGCCGTAGACGACGCGCGAGGGGATACCCATGTCGCGCAGGATCAGCGCCATGGAGGTCGAGAACTGGGTGCAGAAGCCCTCCTTGCCGTCGCCCAGGAACTCCTCCACGGCCTTGTCGGCGCGGCGGTAGCTGACGTCCAGGTTGTAGACGAAGCCGCCGTCGTAGATCAGGTACCGCTCCACAGCCCGCGCCGCGTCGTAGGGCGCGGAGGTGTCGTACTCCCCCTCGATCTTCCTGGCCGTCTCGCCGACGACCCCCGGGGTGCCGGAAGGGAGCTGAAGGAACTTCCTCCGCACGGCATCGGGGTAGACGGTGCCGGCGGACCGGAGCTGGTTCTCTGAGGGCTGCGGGATCAGGGAGGTGACCCCGTAGGTGCTGCCCTCCTCGAACGGCTCGTCCACCGACCAGGAGGCGTCGGAGTTCTCGACGGCGCCCAGGAGGCTGGTGTCTACGATCATGTAGCCCCCGAAGAGGACGTCCGTCCTGGCGTTCAGGACCTCGACGTCCTGCTCGACGACCCTGGTCGACACGTTGGGGTAGAGCTCCGGCCCGTCGTCCTCGGTGGGCTCGGTGGTATCCGTCCAGCGGACGCCGTCGAAGTAGTCGAGCGTCCCCCCGCGCCAGAGGAGCGGCTCCGAGCTCTGCACCCTGAAGAGCTCGGCGTCCCTGCCGGCCTCCAGGTAGTCCCCGACGTCGGCCTGCACGTCGAGGCGCGAGGTGCCGCCGGTCCCGATGCGGGTCCAGTCGATCATGCCGGGGCTGATGGTTGCGTCGTTCAGGGGCAGCCGGGGCACGAGCAGCGCGAGCGCCACCACGGCCGCCCCCGCCAGGATCGCGGCCCGCCCCGGCCCCTCCTCCCCGACCGACCCCGTCGAGAGCAAGAGCCCGACGGCGCAGGCCAGAAAGACCGCGAAGAAAGGCCCGGCCCCGTCCTCGAAGGCGACCGTGGAGAGGACGCCTATGGTCAGGCCGAGCACGGCCACCGAGAGCACGGAGCTCCCCTCGTACAACGCGGTGGAGGTGGCGAAGGCCGCGACGACAACGACCACCGGCAGCAGCATTACCAGGATGCCGGGCGCCAGGTCGTAGGGCACGGGCTGGGCGTACATCACCAGCGCCGCGTCGATGACGTCGTTGCCGATCCTGTACCCGAACGCCCGCCACTCTCCCGGGGAGAAGACGGGCGGCATCCCGTAGACGGCGATGATGGTGTAGAGCCCCCCCGCCGGCACGAGCAATACGAAGCGCCACCGCCCCGCCGAGCCCACGGCCACCCCCACGGCCGCGGCGAGCAGCAGGGGCAAGAGGGCCCTATCCCCCGCGATGATCGAGACCACCGAGAAATCGCCGAACCCCGTCTCGGGCTCCATGTACAAGTCGCCGGTAAACAGGATCGAGAAGGCGGCCCCGGTCACGAGCACCGCCGCGTAGAGCCAGAACCTCACCCGAACCCTCCCGTCCGCGCCGCCAGCCGCCCCCCTGCGAGGCCGGCCACGCCCGCCGGTCGCGTTACGACGCGCACCGTGGCCCCTGATGTCTCCAGCAGCCGCTTGAAGCGGGCGAACTCCTCCTCGCGTCCGTGGGCGTTCCCCCCGGTGCCCGGGGGCGTGCGGTAGGTGTAGGAGGCGAGGGCCACCACGACGACGGAGAGTCCTGCGTTCCGCAGGGAGCGGACGGCCGCCGGAAGCCCCGGGTCGCGGGTGCGCGAGACGAGTACCACGCCCTCGCCCAAAGTGCCCCGCCCTTCGAGCACGGCCTCCGAGAGGGAGCGGGTCCCGTCGGCCCGGACCTGGGCCAGGAGCCGCATCGCCTGCCGGTATGCCTCGTCGTCGCCGAAGGGCGTGGCGTCCGCGGCCGCGTTCGCGCACAGGAGGCGGAGGGGCAGGCGCTCGCGCGAGAGGTGCCGCAGCACGGAGGCGGCCGAGGAGACGGCGTCCTCGACCTCGTCCTCGTGGATCCTTATGCCCTCCCGCCGGCAGTCAAGCGCCACCGTGTGGCGGCGCGGGGCCTCAAGGGAGAACTCCTTGACGAAGAGCTCGCCCGTGCGGGCCACGCTCTTCCAGTGGATGTGGCGCCGGTCGTCGCCCCTGCGGTACTCGCGCAGGCTCGCGAACTCGTCGCCCCGCTGGCCTCGGGACCCCCTGGAGCCTGCCTCCATGTCCCCGCCGCGCAGGGGGAAGCCGGGAAGCGGGTGGGTCTTAGGGTAGACGACCACCTCCGTCTTCTCGGGGAAGGTGCGGGAGAAGCCGAGCAGACCGATTGGGTCCGAGATCCTTATCTCTGCGGGGCCGAGCTCGTAGACCCCACGCCGCGGAAACGAGAGCGGGACCTCAAGCCGGGCCGTCCGGCCGCCACCCCTGGGGGCAGGAAACTTCAGGGCGCGGGGCTCAGGCAGGCGGTCCACCACCCCGGCCTCAGAGGCCCCGAACCGGGAGCGCGAGAGCTCCAGGACCACATCGGAGGTCCCCCCGGCCGTGAGGTTGGTCCCAGGCGGCACGGCGCGCGAGAAGCGGACCCCCCGGCTCCCGGCCATCCCGAGGACGAACGAGGCGACGGGCAGGGCCAGCAGGGCGTAGGCGAGCTGGTGGAACTGGGTCGTGCCTATGAGGCGGGCCACGAAAAAGACCGCAGCACCTGCCGCGAGCACCTGCCACCCGGCGGAAGTCGGCCTCACGACGAGCCGGGGACGGCCCTCCCCGCCGCCGACGAACCGCCGGAGCACGGCCCTAGACCGCCTCGGTCACCGGCACGGAGGAGAGGATGTCGAGCACTATCTCCTCCGCGGCCCCGGAAGAATTATCCTCCCCGCCCGTGCCGGCGGACGGGATGATCCTGTGCCCCAAGACCCCAGGCGCCATCGCCTTGACGTCGTCGGGGGCGCAGTAGGAGCGTCCGTTGGCCGCGGCCCTCGCCCTCGCCGCCGAGAGGAGCATCCGGCTCGCGCGGGGGGAGGCGCCGAGGCTGATCCCACGGTGCTCCCTCGTCGCGGACGTCACCGAGACCACGTACCGCAGCACGGCCTCGCTTGCGTAGACCTCCTCGACGAGCCGGCGCATCTCCATGAACTCCTCGACCTCGACGACGGGCGAGAGCTCGGCGACGGGGTCGCGGGAGAGCCTTAGCATCTCCGTCTCGGCGTCCTCGTCCGGGTAGCCTATCCGCATCTTGACCATGAACCGGTCGAGCTCCGCGTGCGGCAGGGGGTAGGTCCCCTCGTGCTCGACGGGGTTCTGGGTCGCGACCACGCCGAAGGGCTGCGGCAGCTGCCGCGTCACCCCGTCCACCGTCACGGAGCCCTCCTCCATGGCCTCCAAGAGGGCGCTCTGGGTCTTGGGGGAGGCGCGGTTGATCTCGTCGGCGAGCACCACGTTGGCGAAGATGGGCCCGGCCCAGAACTCGAAGTCCCCGTCGCCCTGGTTGTACACGTTGAGGCCCGTGACGTCGGCGGGCAGAAGGTCGGGCGTGAACTGTATCCTGCGGAACTCAGCCCGGATGGACCGCGCCAGCGACTTCGCCAGAAGGGTCTTGCCCACCCCAGGCACGTCCTCGATCAGCACGTGCCCCCCAGCCAGCATCGCCACCACGGCCATGAACACGCCCTCGCGCTTGCCGGACACGGCGCGCTCGACGTTGTCGACGATGCGTCCGACCCTCTCCGAGAAACCGTTGTAGTCCAATGAGATCCTGTCCGTGATCTTGCGACGAAACAGAATTATATCCGATAGCCGTCGGCGGTCAGCGATCAGCCGCCGGCTTACCTCCGGCGTCGTCCGTACGGGAAGCCGCTTCGAAAAGACCCGGCCGAAAGCCGACAGCCAGAAGCCGACGGCTAGGAGGCCGGCAGGCCACCGTAGAACTGGTCCACGTAGCGGCGCTGGACCTCGTTGAGGTCGCGGGAGTACCAGACCATCACGACGTAGCGCGGTTCCTTGGGGGTGGTCTTCGGGTACATGCCGCACTCCATGGGGAGCCGGTTGCCCTTGCGAGCGTTGCACTTGGTGCATGCGGTGACCACGTTATCCCAGGTGTTCAGGCCCCCCTTGGAGATCGGCTTCACGTGGTCGCGGGTGAGGCGGTCGCGGCGGCCGAGGTCGTTGCGGTGCCTGGAGCAGTACTGGCAGCGGTAGTTGTCGCGGGCGAAGAGTATGGCGTTCGTGACGTGCTTGCGCAGGCGGCGGGGTATCTCTACGTACTTGACGAGCCGGATCACGAGCGGATAAGGGTACTCTGACCTCTCGGAACGGAACCGTTGCTCCAGGTTGGCCTCGACGATCTCGGCCTTCTCGGAGACGACGAGGACGATGGCCCTCTTGACCGGCACCAGGGCCACGGGCTCGTAGCTAGCGTTGAGCGTCAAGCATCGTGCCACGCACGGCATTCTAACATAAGGGGATGCTTGGGCGCGTGAAATCGGGGTCAATGGAGCTGCCCAGCCCGCTCCGGCCTAGCGCTAGGCCGGAGCGGGCTGGCTAGCTGCTCAGCACCGCCTCCAGGATAGGCTTCGCGGAGGTGCGGAACGGATCGGCCGTCGGCAGCCCGGTCTCGTCCGCGACCCTCCCGACGAAGACCAGCGCGTCCTCGTCCGAGAGGCCCCTGGTGTTGGCGCTCACGGCGACGACGGGGGCGGGTTTGACGAGGGCGGCGACCTCCTCGTAGAGGCGGGCGGCGCGGGCCGGGGTCGGACGGGGGACGCCCGCGTAGCCGGGTGCTTCGTCCGGGGAGACGCACAGGATGAGGCAGTCCGGGCAGGAGCCGTGCAGGAGGCCTAGGGTGACGCCCGAGTAGGCGGGGTGGGCCAGCGAGCCCTGTCCCTCCACCAGGATCAGGTCGGGAGAAGACTTCGCCGCCTGCAGGACGAGCATCTCGGAGACGCCGGCCACGAAGTCCGAGACGACGGCGTCAACGCAGACCCCCCACCCCGCCACGATGACGCCCGTCTGCCCGGTCGGGACGAAGCCGGTCGAGACCCCCGCCTCCCTGGCCGCCCTCTCTACCTCGAGCGCCGCTGTCATCTTGCCGATGGCGGCGTCGGTCCCCACGGTCAGCGCGACCTTCGGCCCGACGGCGAGGCCCTCGCCGGAGAAGATCGGCACCTCCGCCGGCGGCTCGCGCACGTCCCATACCTCGGCCCCCGGAAACTCCGGGGCGAGGCGCTGGTGAAGGCCGCCCACGATCTCCAGGCCGGCCTCGGCCGCCCCCCTCAAGGTCTCCATCCACTCCCCCGGCAGCCGCCCCCCGGCCGGGGCGACCCCGACGAGCACGGAGGTAGGACCGAGCGCGAGCGCCTCCTCGAGCGAAGCCACTATAGGGGCGTCGCGCTCGGGACCTGGCAGGAGGCCCGGCATCGCGCCGCCCACGGTCTGGCCGGCCAGGGTCGAGTCGAGCACGGCGACTACCTCGTCCCTGCCGTAGCGCAGCACGCCGTGGGCGGTCTTCGCGTCGCGGAGGCGGCCCTCGGCCAGGACCGCGTACCTGCGTCGCGTCGCGGCGGTCATCGCGGCTCCGCCCCGAGCCCGGGTGCGTCGGGGAGCAGGATGCGGCCCCTTTCGTAGACGGGGCCGGCGAACGGGTCGTCCGCGAGGAGCATCGCGCCGTCGAGGTCCACGAAATCGAAGAGGCCGGAGACGTGGGCCGCCGCTGCGATGCCTAGCGAGGTCTCGACCATGCAGCCGAGCATGAGCCTCATACCGTGGGCGCGGGCGGTGTGGACCATCTCGAGCGCGCCCCTGATGCCGCCGCACTTGGCGAGCTTCACGTTGACGCCCGAGACGGAGCCGGCGAGCTTCGGCACGTCGCGGGCGTCAACGGCCGCCTCGTCGGCGATCACGGGCACCGGATGTGCGGCCTCCGTGACAGCCCGCAGCGCCCCAGGGCCGGCGGAGGCCCGGACGGGCTGCTCGATCATGCCCACGATGCCGCGCAGCTCGCGCGCCAGTTCGACCGCCTCGTCGACAGAGAACGCCTCGTTCGCGTCCACCCAGAGCTCCGCGTCCGACACCTCCCGCACGGCCCGCAGCGTCTCGACGTCGTCCCACCCACCGAGCTTGACCTTCAGGACCGGGTACCCCCCAAGCCTCTCCGCGTCGGCCACGGTAGTCTCCCTGTCGGCGATCCCCAGGGTGTACGCGGAGACCGGCTCGGGCCTGCCGAGCCCGAGCATCCGGTAGACCGGCACCCCTAGCCTCTTGGCGGCGAGGTCGTGCAGGGCGTTGTCCAGCGCGCCGAGCGCGGACGGGGGCAGGCCGGAGTTCAGGCGGAGCGTGCCCTCGATGTCCCACGGGTCCCCCACCTCTATGTCCCCCAGCGCGTCCGCCACCCCCCCCGCGTCCTGGTCGTAGCGGCCAGACGGCGCGGCCTCTCCCCTGCCGGTAAACCCGTCCTCCTCGACCTCGACGACGACGCGCCGGAAAGTGTCGTCGGACGAGCGCGCGATGGCGAAGGCGCGTCTCGTGTGAACCGTCAACTCCTGAACCCTCGTCCGCAAGCTTGCCCCCTCCGCACGGATTACGTAAGAACGTGAGGCGCATTGTAGCGGCGTCGGGCGCCGAGGTTCTGGCCCGGGCTCGAAGGAGCCCGGAGACCCACGGGATATGTCTTCTGACGGGGAGTTGGTGACGATTTCGGGGGCGCTTCGCCCCGCCTTCCGTACCGTGCTGGACCGTACCGAGCCTAGGCCCCGGTCGCCCTCCGCTTTTAACGCACACTTTACCCACGTTTAACCGTCTGGTGTCGTCCGCTGGCTATACTCCTCTCGTCTGACGCCGGAGGGCTCCGCGGAATCCTCGGACGTCGGGCGCGAGCGGGCGAAGACCCTTCGAATGCGGAGGACACGTTGGCCGGAAACGAGATCTGCAACGATTCGCCCGCATACCGTCTGGACTCCCCCGGATGCTCCCTGGCGACGAGCGTGGCGGCAGAGGCACGGAGGTTCTCCACCGGTGTCCGTCGTGGCTATGGTCGGCCGCCGGCGGTTCCTCGGCGGAGGAACGAGCAGCGCGGAGGCTCCGGGACACTTCCCGGGCGCCGACGGTCCCCCGAAGACGCCGTCCATCCCTCCGGCCGCGAGAAAATGGCGGCACGCTGAGGACGCCTTCGTCGCCGGTTGCAGACGCCCGGGTCGTCACGGTTGGTTGAGGGGGGCGCCATCCCCCGACGGCGGGGCTGGCACGAGAGGATCGGGCGGGAGACCCCCGTGGGGCCGGCGGGGGCCCGAGGCGGCCCGGGTGCCAGCGGCAAGGTATCCCTCGCCGGGTTCCATACCTTTCATCGCCACGCCAGGGCGTGGTCCACGGGCGTGTCGGGGACCGCCGCGGGATGCGTCCCCACGCCGAAGGGTGGAGGCATCCGGCCGCCAGAGACGGCGTCGCCCATCGGGAAGAAGCGGGGACGGCGTTGAGCCGCCTGCGGACGCTCGACGCGCGTATAGTCTTGCTGGGCGCGGCGGCCCTCGTACCGTTGGGGCCCCTGCGGGCCGCGTTCGCCGGGGCCCCCATCGTCATCTACCTGTGCGTCCTGTGCCTGTTCATGGTGCCTGGGATTGTGCTGGTGAGCCTTCTGTTCCGGGATCTGCCGGGGCCGGTCGTGGTGCCGGTCTCGTTCGCCGGCAGCGTGGGCGTCTTTGCCCTTCTTGGCGTGCCCTTCCTGGCCATGGGCCTGGGTCTCGGGCCTTACCTGTGGGTCGCGGGTGCGATCGTCGCCGCATCCCTGGCGGCGGCTGCGGCGGGGGCGCTCAGCCGCAAGCATCCCTGGCAAGAGGGTGCCAGGGTCCACCCTCCCTCCGTGTGGCTCTGGGGTCTTTTCCTGCTGCTCTGCGCGGCGCTCGCCTCCGTGTATCAGATAAAGGAGCCGTTCCCCTACGACGACATCTGGGTCTACCTGGCGTGGGTAAGGGAGTTCTTGGAGGCTGGGAGCGGCCCGCTCCGCGAGCCCTACTTCGGGGACCCGGTGGGCACGTCTCGCGCCCAGATCAACGGGTGGCTGTTGGAGCAGGCCGCCCTCTCCAGGGCCTCAGGCATAGACCCGGTGGAGCTCGTGCTCGGGTACCTGGTCCCGACGCTCGTGGTGATGAGCCTGCTTGCCTTCTACGCGCTTGCGCGGGTCCTCATGCGCAGCGGGACGGCCGCCCTCCTCGTCGGGTCGCTGTACGCGCTGGGCCTCCTGCTCGACCTCGGGGGCCGGTGGATCGGCCGCGTCGCGGAGGACAAGTTCCTCGCCTGGTTCCTGTTCCTGCCCGTGGCCCTGATCTTCGCCGTCCTCTTCCTGGAGGGGCGCAAGAAGCGGCACCTGGCAGTCTTCGGGTTCTTCTGTTGGGCTGTGGTGGCCGTCCATCCCGTGGGGCTGGCGATCATAGGTCTCTCCGCGGCCGGGTTGGGCCTCCTGCATCTGGCTGCCAACTGGCGAGAGAGGGAGGCCTGGACTGGTGCCGCGGGCCTGGCGGGGGCGCTCCTCAGCGTCCTCCTGGCCCCTCTGTTGTACCTCCTAGCGACGGGCGATTCGCTCGTCGCCGCGTTGCGGTCCGCCGACATCAGCTCGGGAGACCCCGTCGTGCTCGCCAACATGGTGTTCGTCAAGCCTGAGTGGCACCGCGTGCTCGAGCTCGGGAACGGCTACTACGTGGTGCACCCCGCCCAGTTGCTGAACCCCGTCATACCGGTCGCCTTCCTGGTGGGCCTGCCTTTCCTGTTCTTTCGCCTGAAGCGCAGCCCGGCGGCGCAGTTGCTCGCGGGGATGCTGGTGGTGCCCGCCTTCGTGTGCTTCGTGCCGCCGGTGGCCACGTTCTTCGGGGACCACGTCATCCTGCCGGGGCAGATGTGGCGGCTGGCGTGGCCCATACCCCTCGCCGCGTCCCTGACGGTTGGCTGGATCTTGTGGGAGACGACGCGCCTCGCGCGTGCCGGGTTGCGCGGCTGCGGGGGGTCACGCAGCCTCGGCCGGTTCTTGCCCCTCGTGCTCGTGTGCGCCTTGGTGGTCGCCGCCGCCCCGGTGTCCGCGGGCAAGGCGATGGCGGTCTACCAGGCGTTCGGGGGCGCGCGGAGCGCGGGCATGTGCTTCGATCCCGCCTTCAGCTGGGTGCGGGACCACGTGGAGGAGCCCAGCGTCGTGCTCGCGCCGGACCTGGAGAACACCTGCATCCCGGCCTACTCGGCGCAGGCGAACGTGGTGAGCCTGAGGGGGGGCCTGCTCCTGAGGGTCCTCCCCGCCCTGCAGAGCCGCGTGCCCGGACGGGTCGAGGTGCCCCGGGGTGCGCTTGACGCGCGCAGCTTCTTCTACGACTCCACGCTGGAGGAGAAGCTTCGGATCGTAGAACGCTACGACGCTGACTACGTGATGGTGCGCGCGGGCTCCCCCCTCAACGAGACGCTCGGCTCTCGGCCCGGCTTCGCCGAGGTGTACACCTCGGCGGGGGGATACAGCCTGTACGCGGTGAACCGCGAGGAGCTCGGCCTGTAGTGCCCAGGAGCAGGGACCTCGCAAGAGCGGACCGTCCCGCCGTCCCCGCGCGGCAGACCACTTAACAAAGATTTAAGCCGCCTGTCCCTCGCCTTTAACCAAGGGGCGGGTCTGGGGTTCTAGAATGCGCTGCGTATGCGCCCATCGGTTGCAGCGGTCCCTTCGCACCGCGGGCGCGGTCTCTTACAGAACGGGGGATCTACACCGTGAGCCTCAAGCAGGACGCCCGCGTCGCGCCGGTAGGAACGCCCCTGCGGGGGAGGCCGAGCCTGGCGGGCAAGGGGACGCAGCGGGCGGGTCTTATGGTAGTGGTGGTCGGGGCGGTACTGCTCGGCCTGGCCGCGGACGACGCGCTGGCGGGCGCCGTGCTCGGCGGGGGCAGCGACGACGCCCTGCTCGGCTCAGGCAAAGGCGAAACGTTGGTAGGCTTCGGCGGGGATGACCAGATCCGGGGCCTCGGCGGAGACGACGCGCTCTCCGGCGGTGGCGGGGACGACGAGCTCTACGGCGGGGCGGGCCACGACGTGCTGCTCGGCGGCGCGGGCGACGACTTCATCGAGGCCAGGGACGGTGAGCGCGACTACGTGTGGTGCGGCCCCGGCGACGATACGGTCAGCGCGGACCCGGTCGACCGCGTCAGCGGCAACTGCGAGACCCTCTATGTGGGTTGAGTAGGGGGAGGGTCGCGCCCCCCCGGGGCGCCAGGCGCGCGGGGCCGTGCTCGCGGGAAGGCGTGGCTTGCTCCTCGACCTGATAGGGGCATTATCGGCCGCCTTCCTGGTAGGCTTCGCGCCGGGTTGGTTCTGGGCGCGGTGCCTGTGCGCCACGTCTGGCCTGGCGGAGCAGGTCGCCTACACCGTGGCGCTCTCCATGGCCCTGGTGCCGGCCGTGGCGCTTGGCCCCGCGAGGCTCCTTGGCGTTACGTTGGCCGTCACCGGCGCCTCCGCGCTCGTGGTGTTCCTGACGGGGCTTCTGGCGTACGCAAGGTTCGGGCCGGCAGGGACGAAGGGCGTGGCACCCGTCCCCGAGCCCAGACCGTTGATCATGCCGGCGCTGGTGGTGCTCGTCCCTGCGTTCGGGCTCGCGCTGTGGACGGGCCTG
>DATFPF010000035.1:0-11606 GCA_035264945.1 Rubrobacter sp. | reverse complement strand
GGTCGAGGAGTTCCTGGGCTTCGGCGAAGAGCTTGCGCGCCTCCTCGCCCTTCTCCGGGTCGTCGAGGATGCGGGGGTAGCTCGCCTTTAGCTGCCAGGAGTGGAAGAAAGGCGTCCAGTCTATGTAGGGCCGGATCTCCTCGAGCGGGTAATCCTCGAACGTGCGCACGCCGAGCGCGCGCGGCTTCGGAGGCTCGTAGCCGGTCCAATCTATCTTCGCCTTGTTCGCCCGCGCCCTCTCGAGCGTCGCGAGCCTGGTCTTCGAGCGGCGGCCGGCGTGCTTGCGGCGGACCTCCTCGTACTCGGCCGCGATGACGGCCGCGTAGTCGTCCTTCCTGTTGTCGGTGACGAGGTTCTGCACGACGCCGACGGCGCGCGAGGCGTCCTTTACGTGTATTACGGGCTGCTCGTAGCCGGGGGCTATCTTGACCGCCGTGTGCGTCTGGGATGTGGTCGCGCCCCCGATCAGGAGCGGCAACTCGAAGCCCTCGCGCTGCATCTCGCTCGCAACGTGGACCATCTCGTCGAGGCTCGGCGTGATGAGACCCGAGAGCCCGATGATGTCCGCGCCCTTCTCCTTCGCGGTCTGCAAGATCTTCGCCGCAGGGACCATCACCCCGAGGTCTATAACCTCGAAGTTGTTGCACTGCAGCACCACGCCCACTATGTTCTTGCCGATGTCGTGGACGTCGCCCTTCACGGTCGCCATCACGACCGTGCCGTTCGGCTTGCGTGCCTCGCCCTTCTCCTCCTCGATGAACGGTATCAGGTAAGCAACCGACTTCTTCATAACGCGGGCGCTCTTGACGACCTGGGGCAGGAACATCTTCCCCGCCCCGAACAGGTCCCCGACAACGTTCATCCCGTCCATCAGCGGACCCTCGATCACGTCGAGCGGGCGCTCCGCTCTCTGGCGCGCCTCCTCGGTGTCCTCCTCGGCGAACTCCGCTATCCCCTTGACGAGCGCGTGCTCGAGGCGCTTCTCGACGGGCCACGAGCGCCACTCCTGGGCCTCTTCTTCGGCCTCCTCGCCCCTGTCCTTGTACCCCTCCGCAAGCGCGAGCAGGCGCTCGGTCGCGTCGTCGCGGCGGTTCAGGACCACGTCCTCGACGGCCCCGCGCAGCTCTTCGCCTATGTCGTCGTAGACAGCGAGCTGGCCCGCGTTGACGATGCCCATGGTCAGGCCCGCGTTTATCGCGTGGTAGAGGAAGACGGCGTGTATCGCCTCGCGCACCGGGTTGTTGCCCCTGAATGAGAACGAGACGTTGGAGATGCCGCCCGAGGTCCTGGCGTGGGGGAGGGTCGCGTGGATCTCGCGCACGGCCTCTATAAAGTCAACACCGTAGTTGTTGTGCTCGTCGATGCCGGTGGCTATGGCGAAGACGTTTGGGTCGAAGATGATGTCCTCGGCCGGGAAGCCCACCTTCTCGGTCAGGAGCCTGTAGGCGCGGGTGCAGATCTCGACCTTCCGCTCCCTGGTGTCCGCCTGCCCCCGCTCGTCGAAGGCCATCACGATAACGGCCGCCCCGTACCTCTTCAGGAGCGTCGCTTGCCGGACGAAGGCCTCCTCGCCCTCCTTCATGCTTATGGAGTTGACGACGGCCTTGCCCTGCACCCGCTTCAGGCCGGCCTCGATGATGGACCACTTGGAGGAGTCGATCATCACGGGCACCCTGGAGATGTCGGGCTCGGCGGCGACGAGGTTCAAGAACTCGACCATCGCCTCCTCGCCGTCTAGCATCCCCTCGTCCATGTTGACGTCTATTACCTGCGCCCCGTTCTCGACCTGGCTGCGCGCCACCTCGAGCGCCGCGTCGTAGTCGCCGGCGAGGATGAGGTCCTTGAACCGCGCCGACCCCGTCACGTTGGTCCGCTCCCCGACGTTCACGAACAAAGAGTCGGGCCCGATGTTCACCGCCTCGAGCCCCGAGAGCCTTAATCTGGGCTCGAGCCCATTCGGAAGCTCGCGCGGCGGGTGGCCCGAGACGGCCTCTGCTATGGCCCTTACGTGCTCGGGCGTGGTGCCGCAGCAGCCGCCGACGATGTTGAGCCAGCCGTTCGCCGCCCAGTCCCCGATCTCCTCGGCCATAAACTCGGGCGTCTCGTCGTACTCCCCGAACTCGTTCGGTAGCCCGGCGTTCGGGTAGGCGCTTATGTGCGTCTCGGAGATCCTGGCCAGCTCCTCGATGTACTGCCTGAGCTCCTTGGAGCCGAGTGCGCAGTTCAGGCCGATGCTTATGGGATCCGCGTGCCTGACGGAGTTGTAGAACGCCTCGGTGACCTGCCCCGAGAGCGTCCGCCCGCTCGCGTCTGTGATGGTGCCGGAGATCATTACGGGCACGTCGAGCCCCTCTTCGTCCAGATACTCCTGCACCGCGAAGATGGCGGCCTTCGCATTGAGCGTGTCGAAGATGGTCTCTATGAGCAGCAGGTCGACCCCGCCCTCCACGAGCCCCCGCACCTCCTCCCGGTAAGCCTCTTTCAGCTCGTCGAAGGAGACGTTCCTGAAGCCCGGGTTGTTCACGTCGGGCGAGAGCGAGGCCGTCCGGTTGGTGGGCCCGAGGGCCCCAGCCACGAACCGGGGCTTATCCGGGGTGCTGTCCGTATAGGCGTCCGCGGCCTCGCGGGCGATTCGGGCGGCCTCGAAGTTCAGCTCGTAGGCAAGGTCCTCCATCCCGTAGTCCCTCTGGGCGATAGAGGTCGAGGAGAAGGTGTTCGTCTCGACGATGTCCGCGCCGACGTCGAGGACCGCCTCGTGGATGTTCCGGATGATCCCGGGCTGGGTGATCGAGAGCAGGTCGTTGTTGCCCTTCAGCTCGTCCGGATGGTCGGCGAAGCGCTCCCCGCGGTAGTCTCCCTCGGAGAGGTCGTAGGACTGGATCATGGTCCCCATCGCGCAGTCCAGGATAAGGATGCGCTCCACAAGCGCGGCCCGGAGCTTCTCCAGCCGGGCCGCCCTCTCTTCGCTGATGGTGTCTCTGAGAACCATGTGCCTCGATTCTAGCTTGTCGGTGTTCCTACACTCTGCAAAATCTGGCCTGCTACCTCCGCAGCCGCAAGGCTGTCTGTGCGTACCTCCACCCCGAAGACGGAGTCTTTGAACACGTCGATACAGACCTCGGCGTGCGACATGCGCCAACCGCGCGCGCCCGTGTCCTCCGAGTCGGAGGAGATACGGCGCACCAACTCGTCTTTCGAAGCAGTCAACCGGAAGCACCGCAGGTCTGGGTCGACGCGACGGAGCCCGGCAATGTTCGGGTCGAAGTAGTCGCGCCGCCACACCGTCATGGGGACCACCAGCGTTCTTGCGGACACCGCTCTCAAAATGCAGGCTACCGCGACGACCAGCTTACGCCAGAGCACGTAGTCCTGGAAATCGTCCGCCTTCTTAACGGGCCCGAGGACCCTTCGGAGGGCGGAGCCGCTGACCTCCGGGTCATAAAGCATCGCGTTCGGGATTTTTTCGACGAGGACCCTGGCAACGCTCGTCTTACCGACGCCGAACGGACCATTGATGAACAGGATCATCCCTGCCCTCCTCAACGAACGCTGGGCAGGCTGATCGCTTCCACCACGTCACCCGCGAGATCCGGGGCGCTCGCGGGCGGCATTATGTATGCGCCGTTGACCAGCGGTTGGGCCTTGGACAGGAGGTTCTGGGTAACCTCGACGCCGTACTTCGGGGCGTCTTCGGGAGAGAGGTCCGCGAGCCTCTCGCGGACGGGCTTCGGGATGTTCACGCCCGGGACCTCGTGGTGGAGGAACTCGGCCTGGCGGGCGCTACGCAGGGGCATCAGCCCGAGCAGGAGGCAGGGGTCCAGGTCGCCCATGCGCTCCAGCGCCATCTCGAGGGCGCCGATCTCGAAGACCGGCTGGGTCCAGAAGGCGTGTGCCCCGGCCCCTAGCTTGCGCCGGAGCTTCTCGATCTCCCCGTCGAGGTCTTCTGCGGTCGGGTTGAAGGCCGAGCCTATGAGGAAGCCCGCGGGGCCACCGATAGAGTTGCCGGCAAGATCCTCGCCCCTGTTCATCTTCGAGAGGACGTGCACGAGGCCGACGGAGTCCGTGTCGAAGACGCCGGTGGCCTCCGGGTAGTCCCCGATCTGGGTCGGGTCGCCCGTGACCGCGAGGATGTTCTTCACCCCGAGCGCCGCCGCCCCCAGTAAGTCCGACTGCAGCCCTATGATGTTCCGATCGCGGCAGGAGATGTGGGCCACGACCTCGATGCCCGCCTCTTCCTGCACGATCCTGGCCGCCGCCACCGGGTGCATCCTGAGGCGCGCCCGCGCCCCGTCCGAGATGTCTATGGCGTCCACGCCCCGCTCCTTGAGACGCTTCGCCGCCTCGACGACCTTCGTGATGTCGTTGCCCCGGGGCAGGTCCACCTCGACGGCGACCGCGAAGCCCGTCCGCAGCTTCCCGGCGAGCTTCGTAGAAGGCCCGTCTGGTGCCTCCCGCCTCTCGTCCTCCACGGCTCTAACGCGCACGCCGCGCCCCTGGGCCGTCCCGGCCGGACGGAAGTCGCGGAGGGCGTCGGCGAGGGCCTTGACGTGTTCCGGGGTGGTGCCGCAGCAGCCGCCGATGAGCCTGGCGCCGGCCTCGGCGAGCCTGCGACCGTAGAGGGCGAAGTGGTCCACGTCGCGGTGGAAGCGGACCTTGCCGTCCACGAGCTGGGGGAGGCCGGGGTTCGGGAAGGCGGCGACGGGGCCTACCTCGGCCGACATGCCCTCGATAATGCCGACCATCCTCTGCGGCCCGACCGTGCAGTTCGCGCCGGCAAGGTCCACGCCTAGAGACGAGATCTCACGCGCCGCGCGACCCGGGAGCCCCTCCGAGAGCGTCTCGCCGTCCTCGACGAAGGTCTTGTAAGCGACGATCGGGACCCCGAGGGGCAGGACCGCCTCGTGGGCGATGCGCAGCTCGACGAGGTCCGTGAAGGTCTCCAGCACGAGCGCGTCGGCGCCGCCTTCGAGGAGCGCCTCGGCCTGCTCCAGAAAGACGGAGCGGGCCTCTTCTTCCGTCACCGGGCCGACGGGACAGAGCGGGCGCCCGAGGGGGCCTATGGCGCCGAGTACCAGCGCCTTGCCGCCGTCGGTGGTCCTGACGCTCTCGGCGGCCTTTCGGGCGAGCCGGGCGCCTGCCTCGTTAACGTCGCGCACGCGGTCCTCGAGCTCGTGGACCTCCAGCTTGAAGCGGTTGGCCGAGAAGGTGTTCGTCTCGATCACGCCGGCCCCGGCCCGGATGTACTCCTCGTGGATACCGGCGACCATCTCGGGGTGGGTGACGTTGGCGCGGGCGTAGGGGTGGCCGAAGCCGACGCCGCGCTCCGCGAGGAGCGTGCCCATCGCGCCGTCCCCGACCAGGACGCCGGAGACCGCCCTCTCCCTGAGATCGAAACCCAAAAAAAATCCTCTCTCCTCTACGTGTGTGCGTCGTCGCGGGGGAGAGAGGCCAGTCGATGCGGTTCCGACTCATCTCTCGGAGTATCCTCCGCGGGAGTTGGCACCTGGCACGAAGCTCTCGCCCCGCCGGTTGCCGCGGCTTCAAAGGGCCCATCCCTCCACCGCTCTCGATGAGCGCCCGGACCGGCGAACCGGACCAGACCCCCGAATTACAGCACGGCCCGCGCCCCTTTTCAATCGGGACCCGGCAATTGGCGTGGTATCCGGACCGCCTATCCGACACTCGCACACGAGGTTCTGAAGTTCTAGGCTTCGGGGGTATGGCCGAGAGAAGCTGTCGCGCCCGCGTCACCCCGGGGTCGGCCCAACCCTCCTGCGAAGATCGACCAAGAAGCTGAAGGCCGCAACGGGCCGAAAGCTGACGGCGCGAGTTGGGAAGCGATGCTTCCCACCACGCTTCAGCGGCGGGATGTGGAGCGGGCCAGGATCTCGTACGGGTCCCGCGCCGCGCAGCGGGCCGCGACCAGCAGCTTGCGGGGACGGGAAGACTCGGCCCGCCCGCTGAACACGTCGTAGTCCCTTGCCTCTATGCGCCCGAGGATGCCCGCGTAGAGCTCGCGGGCGACCACCACGGGCCAACGCCTGCCGCGGGGTATGTACCTTATCCCCTCGTCCGAGTAAGCGTAGAGCTTCCTCGCCCGCTCGATCTCGAACCGCATGAGCGAGACGAACCTCTCGTCCACCACGCCGGCGGCGAGGTCATCCTCCCCGTAACCGAAGCGCTCAAGGTCTTCGAGCGGGATGTACACGCGCCCCCTGCGCCAGTCCTCGGCCACGTCGCGCAGGAAATTGGAGAGCTGCATGGCGACCCCCAAGGCCTCGGCGTGTGGGTCGGCCCGCCTGTCGTCCGCGCCGACCACCCTGCACATCATGAGGCCGACGACCGCGGCGCTGCCGTAGGTGTAGACCTCGAGGTCCCGGAACGTCTCGTAGCGGAAGACCCTCGTGTCCATCTTCATGCTCTCTATGAAGGCCGTTATGTGGGCCGGCTCGATGCCGCAGGCGCGCACCGTGTCCGCGTAGGCCCGCAGGACGGGGTTCGCGACCGGCTCGCCGGCCACGGCGGCCATCGTCTCCCGCTCGAAGGCCCGAAGACCGTCTAGCTGCTCCTCGAGACTGGTGACGCCTGGGTTGTCCACGATCTCGTCCGCGTAGCGCATGAAGGCGTAGAGCGCGTGCACCCGGGGCCTGACGTGCGGCGGGAAGAACTGGGTAGAGAAGTAGTACGTGCGGCTGTGAGCCTTCTGGACCCGCCGGCACAGCTCGTAGCTCTCTGCGAGCGAGAGCCCGGGGTCCAGCTTCACGCCGCCTGCCGGGTCGAGCCTCACGACGCCCCGACCTCGCGGCCTATGCGCTCGGCCGCCAGCCTCGCGCCTATGGTGACGAGCGGCACGCCCGTGCCGGGGCGGGTGCTGGCGCCCACGAAGTACATGCCTTCTATGCTGCGGGAGACCATCGGCGGACGGAAGTACCCTACCTGAAGTATGCCGTGGCCGATCCCGAACGCCGCACCCTCCTCCAGGTTGTAGTCGTCCCGCCAGTCGTACGGCGTCTTGACCTTCTCGTAGACGACCTTGCTCCGGTCCAGGCCGCAGCGCCTCTCCAGCAGCCCGTAGACCTTCTCCTTGAACGCTGGCCCTTCCCGCTCCCAGTCCACGTTCGGCCCAAGGTGCGGCACCGGCACGAGGACGAAGAGGGCATGCTTGCCCTCCGGAGCCATGGAAGGCTCGGTCTTCGAGGGTACGACCGCGTAGAAAGAGGGGTCTTCAGGGAACCTGCCGTCGCGGAAGATCGCCTCGAAATTCTCCCTGTACTCGGGGGAGAGGTAGAAGTTGTGGTGGAGCATGTCCTCAAGGTCGTCGTCGACGCCGAGGTAGAGCATGAACGCCGAGGCGGTGTACTTGAGGTTCCCCCGTTTGCGCAGCCTGAAGTCCGAGTCGGCGGCGCCCCCGAGCAGCTCGCGGTAGGCGTAGGGGAGGTCGGCGTTTGCGAGCACGGCGTCGGCCCCGATCTCCTCGCCCCCAACCAGCACCCCGCTGGCGCGGCCCTTCGTAACGACGACCCTCTCAACGGGGCTGTTCAGGCGGAACTCCACGCCGAGCTCGACGGCCAGCCGCTCCATCGCCCCGACGAGGGCGTACATGCCGCCCTCGGGGAACCACAGGCCGTCCTCGGCTATCTCCGTGTAGGGGAGGAGGGCGTAGACCGCGGGCGCGGAGAAGGGGGAGAGGCCCAGGTACATCGTCTGGAGGCTGAACGCCTGGCGGAGCTTGTCCGTCTTGAAGAACTTCGAGACCTGGCGGTAGTAGTTGTTGACGGCCTTCGTCTTGAGGAGGAGACGGAGGTTCCTGACCCCGAAAAAGTCCTTCGCCCTGTCGAAGTCGCGCTCGACGAACTCGCTGCGGCCGAGGCGGTACTTGTGACAGGCGTCCTCGAGGAAGCGGTAGAAGCGCGGGGTCACGCCCGGCTCTATCCTCTCGAGCTCCCGGATCATCTCCGGCAGGGTGCGACGCATCGTGAGCGTGTCCCCGTCCCCGAACGTTACCTTGTAGTCCCCGTCGAGCGGGATGAGCCTCACGTAGTCGTCAAGGTCGCGGCCGGCGAAGGCGAAGAGCTCGCGGTAGGTGTCCGTCATAAGCAGCAGCGAGGGGCCGGTGTCGAAGGAGAAGCCCCCGGCCTCCAGGCGCCCCATACGGCCGCCGACCTGGCCGTTCTTCTCGAAGACCTCCACCTCGAAGCCCGTGGCCGCCAGCCGGATCGCCGCCGCCAGGCCGCCCATGCCGGCCCCCACTACCGCAATCCGCCTCTTCGCCGCAGACGCCAGAGCGCCACCGTCCTTCTCTAAGGGTGTCCCCGGGAGTATACGGCCCCGATGCTAACAGCGTTCACCCGACGCCCGGGTAAAGGGGCTTACATGCGGGACCCCGACGGCCGAAATCGGAGCCAGCCAGCGGAGGACCTCTCCCGTGACAAAACCGGAGAAACCGCCGGGTTGGCGGGCCCCCGCGGTGACGAGCTACCGTGGATAGATTGCTCCCCGTCGGCGTAAGCCATCGGCTTAAGGGAGCGCAAGAGGGGGACCGGGGCCGCCAGGCCCCGATCCTCGCGGCCCTACCTACCTGAACCTGAAGTTGGCCCTGTGGGCCGTGCCGTCGTTCAGCTTCACGACTAGTTGCCTGCAGGTGCCGCTCCACGCCTTGCTCGTCTTCCAGACGTAGCTGTACTGGTCTGCGGTGGGGTCGTAGGCAAGGCCGCTCTCCCGGGCGCCAACGGTCTGCTCGATGTCGTCGACGGGCGCGGCCGAGTCGCATGTTATGCGTTGGGACCTGGGGTAGCCTTCGGCGAAAACGTCGAGGCCCTGATCCCCGGAGAGGCCGAACTTCACGGGCACGGCGCTACCCGCCTGGACCCGGTTCAGCACGCCTGGGTTGTCGACCGGGCTGAAGAAGCCGCCGAAGTCGTAGACGACGCCGTAGGTGTGGCTTTCGGAGGCGGCGTTGCCCGCCTCGTCCGCCGCCTCCACGGCGAAGGTCTTCTGACCCACGGAGGCTGTGTCTATGTTGCCGCCGTCGGGGATCGGACCGGCGCAGGAGGTCACCCCGGAGCCGCCGTCGGAGCAGGCGTAGCCGGCCGCGAGGATCCCACCGAGTTTGTACTCGGCGCCGTCGGCGGGCGTGGCTACGTCGACCCGGGGCGCGGTCTTGTCTAGCCTGACGGTCAGCGTCCGTGGCTCCTCGGCGTTGCCGGCGTGGTCCCTGGCGGAGTAGGTAACGGTTGTCTCGCCCTCGGCCGTAATTCTTAGCTGGGTCGAGCCGCCGGATACGGTCCGCCCGTCGATGGGCTGGGCGCCGCTTGCGGAGTAGGTGATCCCCTCGACGTTGGAGCCGCCCTCGTCCGTGGCTTCGAGCGTGACGGTAACGTCCTCCCTGTTCCAGCCAGCGGCGTTTGGCCCGGGCGAGACGCCGGCGGCGGTGCCCGGGGCCGTGGCGTCGTTCGGCGTCAGTAGGTAGGCCCGGACCTGTCCGGCTTGATCGAAGGCAGAGCCGACGATCTTCCCGGACTCGCCTATCGCGTACGCGTCGAGCAGCCTCAGCGGGGAAGCGGCGGGGATCAGGGCGTTGAGGTCCACCATCTCGCCGTCTTCCCACAAGAAGGCGCGGTTCTGGCCGCCGGCGTCCCGCGATTGCCCGACAACGCGGCCGTGCTCGTCGATGGCGCGGGCCATGCTGTAGAGGTCCCCGGGGAGGGCCCCGAGGTCCCTCATCTCCCCACCCTCGTAGAGGAAGGCCCGCCCCTGGACGTTGGCCCTGGAGGTGTACGACCACCCGACTATCCGGCCCGAGTCGTCTATCCCCATAGCTTCGCTGTAAAGCTGTCCGGGAAGGATGCCGAGTCCCTTTATGGCGCCTTCGGAGTAGAGGAACGCCTCGCCCTGGTCCTCGTGAATGCCGGACTCGCCGACCACCTGGCCCGAATCGTTGATCGCCCAGGCCTCGCTGTAGGTGTCCTTGCCGGGCACCAGCACGCCGAGGTCCTTCATGGGTGCCGGGCCGTCCCCGTCCTTGCGGGAGAGAAACGCGCGACCCGAAGTGGAGGAGCTGTAAGTTCTCCCGGCTATCTGGCCAGAGGCGTTGATGGCCGAGGCCTCGCTCGAGGTGAAACCCGGCAGGGTTCCGAGGGCCAGCATGCGCGTGCCGCCCTGCGCGTCTCTCTCGGCCAAGAAGGCCCGCTGCTGGTTGTTGAGGGCGGAGATCCGCGAGAACCCGACCACCTGGCCCGCGTCGTTTATGCCGCGCCCCGCGCTGGTTGGGCCGCCGAGCGTGCCGAGGTCCTCCATCGGGCCGCCGTCCCAGGAGAAGGCGCGCAACTGCAGGGAACCGTTCTCGACGCGCTTTTGCGACTGCCCCGTAACCCGGCCAGAGGTGTTGACGCCCCTGGCGATGGTGGCCCCCCCGAGGGTACCGAGGTTCTCCACCGTGTAGCGGGCCGGCTCCGCGGTCTGGGCCTTCCCCGGGCCGGCGCCCACCACCAGGACGACCACGGGCGCGAGGAGCAGCGCGACCACCGCCAAAACCGGCCGCACACCGCCCGCCATGCCGTGCTTCTCAGGCAGCTTTCTCCCTGCTCCCGGCATCTTCTTCATCCCGCCTCACCTCCGTAGATCGGACACGGTTACGCCGAACATAGTCCTTGTCTGCGCCCCTGGTCGGGTGTTCGCCCGACGCAACGCCTCTTGGTCACGTCAAGACCCCGCAAGAAGCGCAAGACCGGTTGCCCTTCCCGCGTCGTGCCGCCTAGGGTCGGTGCTGCGCGGTCCCCAACCCTGCGGACACGGGTGTCGGCAAGCCGGCTGGCCTGCTTCCAACGCGCGGTATCGGTACCCGGCGGTCGTGCGCGTGGCGAGGGGTGCGGCGCTTCTGCAGGTCATTGGCACAATAAGCACATGGTAGGCCCCGCTCGAGCCTAAGGTCTTGGTACCAGGGTCCTATTTCTGCCGAAGATCCCTGCGTCCCTGCGCGCGTTGCGAGGCGGGGGCCGTCTTGCAGGCGCGGGCGATGGCCCGGGCTGGGGGTCTTCCTCACCTCGCCCCTGTGCGGTTCCCCGCGTTACGGTTGAGGGGGAAGAAGCGGGGCATTCTCCGCCGCCCTGCACGACTGCCCCGCGCAGTTGTAGAGGGCGTCCAGGCGCTCTTCGTAGTAGGCCAGCGTCGTGTCCTCGGGCGCCGGGTAGGCGGTGTTGTCCGCCGCGCCCAAGGCGTTGTGCACCTGGTTGGGGTCCCGACTCAGGTCGTAGTACTCCTTGTCGCCGCCTCCGGGCCCCGTCTCGTGGCGGGTGTAGACCTTGACACCCTCGCCGTCTTTCATGCGCAGCATGTCCCACCTGTTGGGCGGCGTCCCGTTCGTCTCCCTCTCGCTGAGGATGGCCGTCCGAGGCCATGGAGTGGCGGTCGGCTTCTTGGCGAGCCCGAGAAAACTGCGCCCGTCCACGAACGGCGGGGCGGTGGCTCCGGCCATCTCGGCGATGGTGGGGGCGACGTCGTGGTTGCCCACCAGGTCCGTGCTGACGACGCCTGGCGGGATGCCGGGGCCGCGCACTATGAGCGGGAAGTTGACGTCCTCCTCGTAGGGCTGGAGCTTGCCGTGCTCG
>DATFPF010000034.1:0-11982 GCA_035264945.1 Rubrobacter sp. | reverse complement strand
CAGCCCGAAGATCTCGTAGCCCAGCACACGCTCGAGGGGGGCGAAGACGGGCGCCCGCGCCCGCATCGAGAGGCCGACAACCGCCTCGGCGTCTCGATCCTCGAACGGTCGAATCAGCGGCCGCATAGACCCCACCTCCCGACTTCGACAGGAACCAAATCTATTCACCCAACACGTTCACCACGATCCTACACCCAGAAGATGGCATCGAAGATGCCGCGCAGGAGCGAGTGCGTATCCCGAGCAGGACCACACGGAGAAAGCTCCGGGCCTCGGGCTCAGGCGGGCTTGTCCCGGACGCCCGGCACGGGCGCGCCGAATCGGCAGGTGAGGGCTATTAGGCGAGAAGCAGGCGCAGGCCCACGAAGATGAGCATGACGGCGAGGACCGTCTTGAGTGGCTTGCCGGGAATCCAGGGCGCTATGCGGCTGCCGACGAGGACGCCGGGGATGCCGCCAAGGAGCAGCGAGCCGGCGAGGCCGAAGTCCACGTTGCCCTGGCTCATATGTGCCAGGCCGACCACAAAAGAGAGAACGGTCGCGTGGACGATGTCCGTGCCCACGACGACGGCCGGGGCCAGCGGATACAGCAGAAGCAGGATCACCGCCATTACGCTGCCGGAGCCGATCGAAGTAAGGCCGACGAGGTAGCCGCCGAAGGCGCCGAAGAGCACCGTGTAGGCCCGGCGGCGGGCGCTCATCCTGCCCTTGCCGTCCCAGGTGTGGGGCTTGGGCTCGTCGCTCCGGTTGGGCATAAAGTAGTTGCGGTAGATCAGGGACGCCCCCACCAGCACGAGCGTGCAGGCTATGATCGTGATCATGATCGACGTCACCGTCTCGGGGTCGAAGGTCCCTTTCATCCACTCCAGGGTCCCGACGCCTAGCAGGCCGGCCGGTATGCTCCCCATCCCCAGAAAGACCGCGACCTCCAGGTTCACGGACCTCTGCCGGAAGTGCTGAAATGAGCCGGTCAGCTTCGTGAGCGTCGCGAAGGTAAGGTCGGTGCCGACGGCCGTGGGAGCCGGTACGCCCATCACCGCCACCAAGAACGGCGTCATCAGGGAGCCGCCCCCCACCCCCGTGAGGCCTACCAGGAAACCGACCAGCAGGCCGAAGAGGGTGGGCGTGGCATCGAACATGTCCTTAGACCCGGTTGAACTCCGGAACAGGCTGGAGGTAGCCCTGCTCCTCGAGGTAGCGGACGACCCGCGCGGCGCTCTCGGCCGGCTCTTCCTCGTTGGTCTTTATGTGGAGCTCGGGGGCGACGGGCGGCTCGTACGGATCGGAGACGCCGGTGAACTGCGGGATCTCACCGCTGAAGGCCTTCGCGTAGAGGCCCTTGACGTCCCTGCCGGCGCACACGTCGAGCGGCGCGTCCACGAAGACCTCTATGAAGCCATCGCCAACGTTGCGCCTTACCTGGTCCCTGATCTCCTTGAACGGGCTTATCGCGGAGACGATCACGCCAACGTTGTTGCGCGTGAGCAGGTCCGCCACGAACCCGATCCTCAAGACGTTCGTGTCGCGGTCCTCGCGGCTGAAGCCGAGGCCCTTGGAGAGGTTCGTCCTCACGATGTCCCCGTCCAGAACCTCGATCTTGCCGTGCCGCATCCGGAGCTCGTGCTCCACGATCTCCGCGATGGTCGTCTTGCCCGCGCCGGACAGCCCCGTGAACCACAACGTGAAGCCGCCGCGCCTCTTCCCGTTCTCCATCCCAACCTCTCCTTTACTTGCAGTTGCTTTTAGTTGCTTGCTGTTACTACTACATCCCAGTTTAACAAATGTTAAAGATTCTTCTAGGAGGTTTTCTGGCCCTCCATGAGGACCTCGATGACCTCGGGGCGGGAGAACTCCGGGGGCGGGTACTCGCCCTTCTGGAGCATCTCGCGCACCTTGGTGCCTGAGACGAAGACGTGGTTCTCCTTATCGTGGGGGCAGGTCTTGGTGGTGCCCATGCCCTGGCACGTCAGGCAGAAGAAGGAGTGCTCGAAGAAGAGCGGGGTCAGCCCGATCTCCCCCTCCTCGAACTCGTCGAAGATGTGCTGGGCGTCGTAGTCGCCGTAGAAAGGCTTGCCGCTCGAGTCCTTGCCCGGGCCCGCGTGGTCGCGGCCGACGATGAAGTGGGTGCAGCCATAGTTCTTGCGGCAGACGGCGTGGAAGATGGCCTCTCTCGGGCCGCCGTAGCGCATCGCCGCCGGGAAGACGCCGAGGAGGGTGCGGTCCTGTGGATAGTACTTGTCGAGGATCACCTCATAGGAGCGCATCCTTACGTCCGCCGGGATGTCCTCGGAGCGGGTCTCGCCCACCAGCGGGTTGAGCAGCAGGCCGTCCACTATCTCGAGCGCGCTCTTTTGGATGTACTCGTGGGAGCGGTGGACGGGGTTGCGCGTCTGGAAGCCTACGACGCGCTTCCAGCCCTTCTCGGCGAACACGCGGCGCAGCTCGCGCGGGGTGTAATGGTACTGGGGGAAGGGCTTCGGGTTCGGGTCGTCGACGAGGAGGGTGATCTCGCCGCCTATCAGAGTGTCGCTCTGGCGGTAGACGGCGGCGACGCCGGGGTGCTCGTCGTTGGTCGTGCCGAAGACCTCGCGAGCCTCGCGCTCCTTGTCGTATGAGAACTTGTCCTCGACCGTCATCGTGGCGAGGACGCGGCCCTCGCCGTTCACGAGCGCGACCTCGTCGCCCTCGGAGATAGAACCGGCCTCCGCCTCGTTCACTGAGAGGGTGATAGGAAGGCTCCACACCAGGCCGGTCTTGAGGTGCATGGTCTCTACGACGGCGTCGTAGTCAGCCTGCACCATGAACCCGGTGAGCGGCGAGAAGACGCCCGTGGAGATCATCTCCAGGTCCGAGAGCGCCCTGGGGCCGAGCGTCACCCTGCCGAGGCCCTCCGCCTCCCGGAGTAGCCCTTCGCGGTCCTCCTCCGGGGCGAGGCGGTCTACAAGCTCGCCGCCGTGGGGGGCTATCATCTCTTGTTCCGTGGTTCCGATGGTCACGTTCTGTACCTCCGCTTGGATGGCCTAATCTAGGCCGGTAGCCTGCGCTGGACGCGGCCGGCCAACCCGGCCGCGCAGTGATCCCAGGGACGTTCCCCGACAACCCAGAGCCTCAACTCGTCTGCGTAGCCGCGGGAGATCTGGATGAAGCGGTCGTATTGCATGCCGGCCGGTTCGAGCCCGTCTGCCCAGTCCTCCCAGAGGAGGTCCGCGACGAAGGCCGCCTCACCTACGAGGCGGGAGCCCTCCTCGGGCGACTCCTCCAGCAGGGCGCGGGTCTCAGCCCGCAGCTCGACGGGCTCTTCGCGCAGGGGGAGCTTCTCTTTGGCAAGCGCCAATCAATACCTCACCGCTTCGTGCTCTACCGGGGCGCGGTCCGTCCCGGCGTAGTCGTTCAGGTGGTCCTCGTAGTCTATGAAGAGCGGGGCGTCGGGGTCGAAGGCCCGCTTGAGGCTGCTAAAGGCCACCCTCTTGTCCAAAGCGTCAAGCTTATCCAATGCCTGCGGTTTGTCAAGCGGCCGGGTTAACAAACTGCCCTTGACGTGCTCGAAGGCGGCGAGGCCCTCTTCGCTGCGTATCAGGACGCTCGAGTAGCCGTCCGCGCTCCCGACGCTTCCGACGCTAATGTCGGCGGCGTGGCCCATAAAGTCCGCGCACTCGTCGCAGCCCTTCAGCGCGGCGCCGTGGAAGTCCCGGATCGGCTCCTCGAAGATCGTCTCCCCCTCGAGGTCCTGCACGATAAGCTTGCCCCGGATGATGTCGACCCGGCCTACGGTGTCGAGGTCCACGTCCCTCTTGTCCCGGATCTCCTCCAGCATCAGCTTCTCGTAGTTGAAGCTCTTGGTGCAGAGCAGCGCGATGGTGAGGGTGATCGCCTCGACCTTCGACGTGCCCCAGGTCCAGGGCCTCGCCTGCATTGCCTTTATGCCCTCGATCTCGCACGGCGTCCCCACCACGGCTATGCGCGGGTTCGGCGGCAGGTCGTAGCCCTTGAAGTCAACGTGGCCAAGGGCGAGCGTCTGGTTGTAGAAGCTGCCGGCGCACTCGCGGACCTCTTCTGGGGTGGTCGCGAGGAACGCCTCGCCCTTCCACCGCTCCGACGCGCTCTCGCGGGCGAGGAGGGCGCCGTCTATCTCGTCGTTCTCGAGAAGCGAGATCAGGAGCGCGCTCACGAAGCCGCCGTCCTGGACGCCCACTATGTCTGGGTCCACCTTGGCGGTGAAGCTCTCCTCGACGTGGCCGAGGCCGTTGCCCCTGTGGCCGTTGCCGTTGCCGGAGATCTTCCACGTCGCCTCGTACTGGAGCCCCCCGCGCGGGCAGAAGTCCCAGCACAAGGAGCATCCCGTGCACATCTTGACGAGCTCTGGCAGGTCGTCCGAGCCGATCCCGATGGAGTCGGTAGGGCAGGCGGCGACGCACACGCCGCACTGCACGCAGCGGTCGGCGTCGATGACGGCCTGCTCGAGGTCCCAGAACCAGACCTTCCCGGGGGCCTCGTCGATGTCGTTCATCATCTCCCTGATGTCGAAGCCCGCCACTAGCGGCTCCCCACCTTCGCCGGCTTGCGCAACGCCTCGCGCAGCTCCTTGTTCTTTTTGCGCCGGGCCCACTCGTGGAAACGCTCGCCCTCGCGCCCCTCCTCCTTGAACTTCTCGAAGACGGAGACGAGCGCGTCCGGGACCTCCTCCGCGGGCTTCGCGCCCTCGACCCAGTCGATAAACGCAGCGTCGCTGCCGAGCGAGCCGCCGAGGCCTATGTCCACGCCCTCCACGATGGAAGTCCGCGTCTTGGCCGTCTCGCCGCGGAAGCCTACATCCCCGATCTGGGGCTGGGCGCACGACGCCGAGCAGCCGGAGAAGTGCATCCTGACGGCCTCCTGGCCGATGTCCCCGACGCGCTCGTCCATCTCCCGGGCCCACTCGACGGCCCGGATCTTGGTCTCCACGATCCCGAACCGGCAGAACTCGCTGCCGGTGCATGCGACGACGCCCCGCTCGAAGGCGCCAGGCTTGGGCGAGAACCGCTCGAGGAGCGGCTCGGCGAGAAGATCGTCGATGCGGTCCTCGGGCACGCCCGTGATGACGAGGTTCTGGTCTGTGGCCAGGCGCACCTCGCTGCCGTACTTCTCCGCCAGCCGGCCTGCCTCCTGGAACTGCTCGCCGCTCATCCGGCCCACGGGGACGTTGAGCCCGACGTAGTAGAGGCCGTCCTTCTGGGCGTGGACGCCGACGTGGTCGCCGCGGTAGCGCTTGGTGAGGCCCTCGCCGGCGGGCGTGAGCTCCACCGAGACGCGCTTTTGCAGCTCCTCGCGGAAGGCCTCGGGGCCTATCTTCTGCACCAGGTAGCGCATCCTCGCCGTCCAGCGGTTCTCCCTATCACCGAGCTCCCCGAAGACCTGGGCTATGCCGCGCGTGATCTCGACGGCCTCCTCGGGCCTGACGAACACGTCTATGTCGGAAGCCATCCTCGGGCCGTCCGAGAGCCCGCCCCCGACGCGCAAGTTGAAGCCGATGGTGCCGTCCTCGAGGCGGGCTGGCAGCAGGCCGATGTCGTTGATCTCGGCCTGCGCGCAGTCCTCGAGGCACCCGGTAATGCTCATCTTGAACTTCCTGGGCAAATTCGCGTACTCGCGGTTGCCGGTGAAGTAGTCGCTTATGGCCTGCGCTATGGGGTAGGCGTCTATTACCTCCTCGTGGTCGAGGCCGGAGACGGGGCAGCAGAGCACGTTGCGGGCCGAGTCGCCGCACGCCTGCACGGTAGTTATGCCGGCCTCCTCGAGCCTGCGCCAGATCTCGGGCACGTCCCCCATCTTGAGCCAGTGCATCTGGACGTCCTGGCGGGTGGTGAGGTCGAGAAAGTTGTTGCCGAAGTGCGGGTTCGGGATCGGGCCGTTGGCGAAATCAACCGCGATCCCGCCTATAACCTTCGTCTGCTCGGGCGTGAGCACGCCGCCAGGCACCTTGACGCGCATCATGAAGGCGTCGCCGCCCTGCTTCTGCGGGTAGATGCCGACCCACTTTAGGCGCTCCATCTCCCCGGGGACGTCGTCCATAGCGGAGAGGTCCTTGGAGTAGGTGTCTATAATGGCCTGCTGAACCTCCAGCGGGTGCCGCTGGAGCTTGATCTTCTCTACCTTGTTGAGGGCCTGGCCCTCCCTTAGAAAGCGCATCGAAAATTACCCCTGTAAAACTAGTGGGAGAGGATGTACGTCCGCGAGACCGGGCCTACGAGCTGAGGCTACCGCCGTTGGCGCCAACCCAGTGGAGGCCGCACTCGGTCTTGTCCATCCCAGACCAGCGGCCCGCCCTGGCGTCCTCGTCGTCGTGGACGGGCCGGGTCTGCGGCTCGCACCCGATGCTCTTGTACCCCTGGTGCAAGAGCGGGTTGACGGGGACGTCGTGCCGCTTGACGTAGTCCCAGACCTGCTCCTCCGTCCAGGCGGCGAGCGGGGCTATCTTGGCGGCGCCGTAGCGCTCCTCCCACGCTGCTATCTTCGTGTTCGCCCGCTGCGGCGTCTGCTCGCGCCTGATGCCCGTCATCCAGGCATCGTAGCCCTGCAGGGCCCTCTGGAGCGGCTCTATCTTGCGGATCTGGCAGCACAGGTCGGGCGTGCAGGTGCGCATCTGCTCCCCGTAGCGCTCGACCTGCTCCTGCACCGTCAGCGCGGGCCTCAAGACCTCGACCGGCAGCTTGTACCGGCGTATGACCTCCTCGCGGAACTCCGCGGTCTCCTTGAAGATAAAGCCCGTGTCGATGGTGAGGACGGTCACCTTGTTGGTGATCTTGGAGATCATGTCCAGGAGCGCCATCCCCTCGCCGCCGCCGAAGGACGCCGATAGGGCCAGGTCGTCCCCGTAGGTCTCGACCGCCCAGCGGATGATCTCCTGGGGTTCGGACCCCTCCAGCCGGTTGGACTCGAGGTCCAACTGCTGGGGGTCCGGAACTGTCCTATTCTCTTGCTGAAAACGCAGGGCTTCAGGCAAAGCGGTCCTCCATCAGGATCGTAAGACTCGGAAGGGTGGGGTCAGACGCGCGCGCTACATCGAGCGCCCGCGCGAGGCGCCGTGAACATTCGCCTCTTCGCCTGTCCCTGCGAACTTTGCAACTCCATGTGCGGGATACTATGACCAAATCCCCCACACGTCAACAAAACTCCGACAAAAATTGTCGGATTTAACGAAATCGGCCCGGATCCCGCCGAGAATCCCACCCTTTCCCGGTCGGAAACCTCCACAAACGGCACGTTACCTCGTCGCACCGGGCGCGGCGGGTTCGGGGCGTAATAGTTGATGAGCGGGGAGTTCGGTGCGTGGCTCCCACCACGCGGTGGAGGAGCGAGGCGGCGTCCGGGATTCAGGGACGCGCCGCTGGCGAAACGTCGTGGCGAAGTTCGAGGGCGGCCCGTTCTGAGTATCGGGCGGGAGGACCACGAGATTTTGGCCGTCGGGAGGATGCGCCGGGCTTCCGCGTGGTGCAGACTCGGGGCTGACCGCGCGGGCTAGCTGGGGAGAGGGATGGGCAACACGGGCGACGGTTCGAACGGCGGGCATGCCTGGGGCATCAGGCTCGCCACGGCGCGCGATGCCGGGCCGGTAGCGGCCATATACGCGCCCAACGTGACCGACACGGTAATCTCCTTCGAGTCGGAGCCGCCGGGCGCGGAGGAGATGCGCCTACGCATCGAGGGCACCCTCGAGCGCTACCCCTGGCTGGTATGCGAGCGCCGCGGGCGGGTGCTCGGCTACGCGTACGCCGGCGCGCACGGCTCAAGGGCGGCCTACCGGTGGAGCGTTGACGTGTCGGTGTACGTCCACGGGGGGGCGCACAGGACGGGGGTGGGGCGGGCCCTGTACACCTCGCTCTTCGCGGCGCTCGGGCTGCAGGGCTTCTACAACGCCTACGCCGGGGCCACGCTGCCAAACCCGGCGAGCGTCGGGCTGCACGAGGCGATGGGGTTCCGTCCCGTGGGCGTGTACCAGAAGGTCGGCTACAAGATGGGCGCGTGGCACGACGTCGGCTGGTGGCACCTCCTGTTGCGCGAACGGGTCGAGGATCCCGCCCCGCCCGCCGACCTGCCTTCGGTGCCGGGCTCCGAGGAATGGGACGCCGCCGTTGCGAAGGGCCTGCCGCTCCTTCGAAGCGGTCCGTGAGCCTCCTTCGCCAGAGAAGCCTCCTCGTGGGTTCTCCCTTCGCTCCTGTTAGGGGCAACCCGATCGGCCCGTTACCCGTCGGTTCCCGGTCACCGTCCGCCGACGTGGACGATGGGGCGACGCGCGAGGACCGGCTCGGCCTCCCTGAGCACCTCGTGCGTGACGGGGGCGGTGTCGCCCTCGCCGAACAGAACGAAGCGCACCACGTACGCGATCGGGTTGCCCTCCGTCCAGCCGAAGTAGCAGTTGGGGGTCTTGCCGGTCGTGTCCCGCAGGTGCAGGAGCAAGGCGGCGATGGCGTTCGGGACTACCGAGCTCTCGGCCCGAAGCACCATGTGCTCCCCGATCCGGACGCCCCTGACCTCCAGCACGTCCTCGAACTCCGAGGGATCTTCCACGTCCACCTCGAGGAATAGGACGGGGTCGCCTTGGGGCACGCGGTTGTACTCGCGCTGCTCTTCTAGCTTGCGGTCGTACTCCCCTGGGTCGTCGCCGTAGCGGCGGCGGTGGGCCACGATCTGGATCTGCCCACCCTTGCTTGCCGCTTCCACGAACCCCAGGGCCGCCTCGTCGAGCTCTATGCGCTCCTGCCTGAGTTCCAGCGAGCGCCGCACCCGCGAGACGAGCGAGGTCGCCACGATCGCCGCTATGAACAGCGAGGCTATCTTGATGCCGTCGGGCCGCTCCACGACGTTGGCCGCGGTGGTGTAGGCGAAGATCAGGGTGACAAGCCCGAATCCTACGGCCGCCGGGAGGGAGTCCCGGTTCCAGATGGAGGAGAGCATCACGGCGAAGGCGGCAGAGGTCATGATCACCAGCACCCCTGTGGCGTAGGCCCCGCCCTGGGCGTCGACGTCAGCCCGGAAGATGATGGTGATCGCGAAGGCCACCGCGGTAAAGACCAGCACCAGCGGCCTCACAGCCCTCCCCCACTCGGGCGCCATGCCGTAGCGGGGCAGGTACCGGGGCACGACGTTCAAGAGCCCCGCCATCGCGGAGGCGCCGGCGAACGCGAGTATCACGATCGTGCTCACGTCGTAGACCGTGCCGAACGCCCCGCCCAGGTGCTCGTGCGCCAGGTAGGAGAGCGCCCGGCCGTTGGCGTTCCCGCCCTTCTGGAAGTCGTTAGCGGGGATCAGGACCACGGTGACGAAGCTCGTCGCGACCAGGAAGAAGCTCATTACCACGGCGGCGGCGGTGAGCAGCTTGCGGGTGTTGCGGATGCGGCCGGCGGGCCTCTCCGGGTCGTCGTCCGCCTCCCCGCGCACGAGCGGCATCACCGTGACGCCGGTCTCGAACCCCGAGATGCCGAGGGCGAGCCGCGGGAAGACCAGGAGCGCCACCCCCACCATCGCCAGCGGGCTCCCGTAGTCGGTGAACAACACGTCCCGCCAGTCGGCGACGTTCTGGGGGTCGGCAAAGGCGGCGTAGAGGCAGACCGTCACGACGACGAGGTTGAGGAGCAGGTAGGTCCCGACGATGACGACCGAGAGGTTGATGGCCTCCCTGAAGCCCTTGAGGAACACCGCACCCAGGGCTGCCACGAGCGCGAGCGTGACGAGCACCTCCCGGCCTTCCAAGGCACCCGACACAAGCGGATTCTCGACGAGGTGGACCGCAGCGTCGGAGGCCGACAGGGTTATGGTGATCACGAAGTCCGTTGCTATGAACCCGAGCAGGGCCAGCACCAGCAGCTTGCCCGGCCAGAACGAGAGCAGCCGCTCTAGCATCGCGATCGAGCCCTGCCCGTGCGGGCTCTCCTCCGCGACTCTACGGTACATGGGCAGCATGGCGACCAGGGTAAGCGCCACGATGAGGAGCGTGGCTATCGGGGAGAGCGCCCC
This sequence comes from Rubrobacter sp., assembly GCA_035264945.1. Lineage (GTDB taxonomy): Bacteria > Actinomycetota > Rubrobacteria > Rubrobacterales > Rubrobacteraceae > Rubrobacter_D. The sequence continues at coordinate 1,993 of DATFPF010000034.1, read as the reverse complement.
GGCGGCCAGGGCCGCGATGCCGGGGATGTAGCCGAGGGTGGAGAAGTAGTCCACCCCCGTGAGACACACCACCTTCCACCAGGGCTGCTGGCGCTCCTTGGACTGCCTAGCGTAGGGGCCCTCGACCTGCTCGATGCGCTCGGCGAGGAGCCACCGCTTGAAGCGGGGGTAGGCGCCCCGGGGGACCGGGTTGGGCGCGGTCATCGCGCGCCCCCCGTGGCACGGGCGGGGACGCCCGTCCGACGGGCTGGGGCCAACTTCGCGGACACCGCGAAACCTCCTTCTTCGGCGCCTGCGAGGTTAGCTGTCGGGTTCGGGCCGAAGGTTAAGCCCTACGCCGGCCAACGTTGGCCGGAGATTCACCCCGAGGACCTGATAGGTCCGAATTGGGTCCCCCGCCCCCCGGCGCCACCCGGGGGCTCGGCGTCTTACTGGCATTCTGTTGTCACCCGTCGGTATACGCCTCGTAACCGACGTTGTCAACGGTTATTTTCGGCACCGATACCGGAGGCACGTTTGCACGAGAACGCGGGAGGATTCTCGGGTTTCACGCCCGGCATCCCGCGCACGGCGAGCCACCAGAGCGCCCCAGAGTTCTGAGGCGATCAAGCGTCCTTGTCAGGACCCCACGACAACGCGTGCAGGGACCGGCTGGGCCCGAGAGATAGATTCTCGCGTCGTCGCCATTACATCTCGAGGGGCGGCACGGTGAGGATCGCGCGGGCGCGGAATCGCTACGCCAGCGCCGACTGCGGCCTGGGGGAAGCTTCGTTCGTCCGGCCACGAGACCATTACCTACGGCGGTTTCGGAGCCTCCCGGGCGTTTGAGGTGTCCCCCTTCAGGCGCCTTTTTCGGGGGCGGGTTCGTCGTCGAGGACCGGACGGCCGCGGTGGCGGATGGCGCGGGCGTAGAGGAGGAGGGCCGGGGAGAGGATGAAGCCCGCCAGGGTGAGGGCGGCGCGCACGCCCGCTATGTTGCCCACGGCGCCGACCACGGGCCCGGCGGAGGCCTCGCCCAAGGCGCCGGCCTGGCTGCCCATCGAGATCACGGTCGCCCGCACCCCGGGTTCTAGCCCCTCGTTGAGCCAGGTCAAATAGAGCGGCTCGGCCAGGGTCCGGGTGAGGCTCGCGAACCAGAAGGCCGCCAGGGCGGGCGAGAAGCTCCCGGCCAGGGCGAAGGAGAGCATCCCCAAGATGGTGCAGGCGTTCAGGACGAGGAGCAGCCGGGCGGCCACGGCCGGGTCCCCGACGTTCGTGCGCCTTCCAAGCACCTCGGCGGCGAGGTAGCTCAGGATGAGGCTTCCGGCGCTTATGACGCCGAACCACACCACGGGGTCGAGGGCGCCGAAGGCCGGCAGCCCGAGCCCGTCGAGGAAGTGCTTAGGGTAGAGGCGGTCGAAGCCCTCCTCGCTCATCCCGGTAAAGACGGCGACGGCGAGCAGGATCAGGAGCACCGGGCGCGCCCGCACGAGCCCGACCCCGCCCCGCGCCGTGGCCCTGACCTGCTGCAGGGAGGAGCGGCCCTCGCGCGGGGAAGGGCTGAAGTTCCGCTCCGGCATCGCGAAAAAGAGCGCGACGCCGAGGCCGACGGTCAGGAAGCCGCCGACCAGGAGCGGCAGGTTCAGGGCGTAGGTGGCCATGGACACGCTCAGGATCACCCCGAGGAGGGAGCCAGCGTAGTCGGCCTGCTCGCCGCGCAGGTAGACGCGGCCGAGGTCTCGCCCGGGGGCCTCGTCCGCGATCCAGGCCTCCAAAGCGCCGCTGATGAACGTGTACCCCACCCCCCACACCGCCTGCGCCGCAAGCACCGCCGCGAACGTCGGGATAGCGCCCTCGAGCACGAAGCCTGACCCTATGAGCAGAAACCCGATTATCACCGATCGCCGGCGCCCGTAGGTGTCGGCGAGCACCCCGGTAGGCACCTCGCAGACGAGCACCGCCACCTCGAGCGCCGTGCCGAGCAGCACGAGCCTCAAGGGGTCGAGGCCCACCT
>DATFPF010000033.1:0-1781 GCA_035264945.1 Rubrobacter sp. | reverse complement strand
AACTTCAGGTACAGTAGTTTTTTGCGGCTCGAATCAGATACGTAAACGTTGAGTACAGGTTCGGGTCTCCGATGGTGGCGAAGGCGCAGGTACGGCCTTTTTCAAGCGGTTCAGCGACCGCACGGGCGGCGTTTGTCCAGTTCTCGGCGCGCGCCGCGGGGTCATCAGAGAGGGCGAAGAGGAGGCGTGTGATCCGCCCGGGCTCCAGGTGCGCCCGCACGACCGCCTCTGCCCGCCCGATCTCGCCCGTATCCCCCACCGGCACGAAGACGTCGTCGGCATCCGTGAGGATGCGCAGACCCTTGAGCGTCAAAAGTTCCGGGTCTCCCGGCCCGACGCCTACCCCGATCAGCCTACCGCTCACGCCCGCGCTCCCACGGCTCGCGCCCTGCTCTCGGCCGCGCTCCTCACGAGGCGACGCGGCACCTCCGGAGTCGCCGCCCAGTGGGCGTGCAGGTAGCTCGCGTGCACCCCGTCCACAACGAACCCCTCCTCCCCTCGTCTGAGGAACTTCCAGGCGGGCGAGGCGTCCGGCAGAGTCCCGGCTTGGGGCTCGACGACCGAGTAGTGGAACTCGTGGCCTCGCACCACCGTCTCTCTGGCGGCCAGCGACGAGTCGGCGAGCGCCCGGGCCTCCCGGTAGCCCAGAGAGAGCCGGTCTGTCATCCGGCCCTCTGCGCCGAGGACGCCGCACATCTCTCGTCCGTCCAGCCTCCGGCAGAGGTAGAGAAGCCCACCACACTCGGCGATCACGGGGCGCCCGCTGCGGGCGAAGCCCCGGACCTGCTCCTTTAGCGGTTCGTTCTCTGAGAGGGCTTTGGCGTAGGTCTCGGGGAAGCCACCGCCGAGGTAGAGGGCGTCGGTGCCCCCTGGGAGCGTCTCGTCTGAGGTCGGGTCGAAGGTGGAGATCTCCGCTCCGGCGCCCCTCAGGAGCTCCAAGTTCTCCTCGTAGACGAAGCTGAAGGCCGGACCGCTCGCGACCGCGGTCCGCACGGTGGCGGGTTCCGGCTCCGGGGCCTCGGGCTGCCAGGGCTTCGCCGGAAGCGGCCCGGCCGTGGCGGCAAGACGCATGATCCCGCCAAGGTCGCAGGAGCGAGCAACAACCTCACCTGCGGCGTTCAGTGCCTTCAGGGCCTCGTTGCGGCGTTCGGCTACGGGTACGAGGCCGAGGTGACGGTCGGGGGTGGAGATGCCGGCGTTGCGGTGGAGGACGCCGAGAACCGGAACGCCCAGCGGTTCGACCGCTTCGCGGAGCATCGTCTCGTGGGTCGAAGAACCGACGCGGTTCAGGATCACACCGGCCACCCGCAGCTCCGGGTCGAACGTCGCGTAACCGTGTACCAGCGCCGCCACAGAGCGCGCCATCGCTCCCGCATCCACGACGAGCAGGACCGGCGCGCGGAGCAGCTTCGCCACGTGGGCCGTAGATGCGTACTCCCCACCCCCGCTCTTACCGTCGAAGAGCCCCATCACACCCTCCACCACGCCGATATCGGTCCCCCTGGCGCCGTGGGTGAAGAGCGGGCCTATAAGGTCCGGGCCGGAGAGGAATGCGTCGAGGTTGCGACCCGGCCGGCCTGCGGCGAGCGTGTGGTAGGAGGGATCTATAAAGTCCGGGCCGACCTTGAAGGGGGCGACCCCGTAGCCTCTCGCGGTGAGCGCGGTCATCAGGCCCGAGGCGACCGTGGTCTTCCCGGCGCCGGAGTGGGTGCCCGCAACGACTATGCGGGGTAGCGAAGCTCCTACCACTCGATCCCCTTCTGTCCGCGGTAGCCCTGGTC
>DATFPF010000032.1:0-2956 GCA_035264945.1 Rubrobacter sp. | reverse complement strand
CGGCAAGAAGGTGGTCGGTTTCCCCGCGGCGCCCGCCATCTGGGGCCTGCGCATCCTCGACCGCCTGAGGCTCTCCCCCCTCTACAAATGGGTCTACGAGACCGCCTCCAAAGACTCCTTCGTCTCCATAGAGAGGGCCGAACGACAGCTGGATTTCGTGCCGAAGTTCTCGAACAAGGAGGCCCTGATCCGGAACTTCCGCTGGTACCTGGAGAACCTGAGCAAGTTCGAGAACGCCTCGGGCGTCTCGCACAGGGTGCCCTGGAAGCAGGGCGCGGTCGGGGTTCTGAAACGGTTCTTCTAGAGCGGCTCGCGAAGCGAACCGCGGCTACAGGCATCAGGTTTGGGGCTGACGAGTCGGGTGTGATCCAGCCCCGGCGCCGTCAACGTACAATCCAAGCGTGGGCCGGCATGGCTGCTGCGCTTCGTCGCACTTCACCTGCTTCCACGTCAAAAATGCCGGTCCGCCCGACTCCTGGACCCGCCCTCTGGTCTGGTTCCGTTCCCAACGAAATCCTGAAGCCTTTAAGCTACGATAATGCGGATGCGGCGGCCTGGTCGAGCATCCATTCTGGCCCGCCCTGGGGTTGGATGAGCCTGGCCGGGTAGGCGCGCGGGTCCGCGTCGCTTTCGAGGATCTCTCTTAGCGTCGCGGCCTTGTCTTCGCCTGCGACGAGAAAATACACGGCCAGGGCCGCATTTATGACGGGTACGGTGAGGGTGATGCGGGCGGTATCCAGCTTGAGCACGGGGTTCGCTACTACCCAGCGGTCGCTGACCTCGAGCGCCGCGGTCTCCGGGAAGAGGCTCGCCGTATGGCCATCGGCGCCTATGCCGAGCAGGATCAGGTCGAACCGTGGAACCTCTTCCGTCCGGAAGAACGTCCGCAACTCCTCTTCGTAGGCCTCCGCCGCCGCCTCCGGCGCCAGCTCGCCGCGCATCCTGTGGACGTTCGCGACGGGAACGTGGTCGAGGAGCATCTCGCTGGCCATCCTGTGGTTGGAGTCGTCGTGATCCGGGGGCACGGGACGCTCGTCCCCGAAGAAGACGTAGACCCTGCTCCAGTCTATCCGGTCGGCGTAGTCGCTGGCCAGGATCCCGTACGTGGCCTCCGGCGTCGAGCCGCCTGCGAGCACGACGGTGAAACGCCCACGTTCTTCGATGGCCTTTCCGGCCTTGTCCGCGAACTCGCGCGCGGCGGTCTCGGCGAGCTCTTCGGGGGTCTCGTAGACGTGGATGCTCAAAGCTCGAGTATCTCTACGGCGGCGTGCAGGGCGCTTTCGTAGGCCTCGTCGCGTCCGCGGTAGCGCAGCTCTTCCCCGACCAGCACCCCGAGGTCGAAGGAGCCGAGGTGGACGGTGCGCTCGGCGAGAAGCTCCTCTCCCCGCATCACGGTGGTCCTTACGTCGGAGAGCTCGCGGTGGCGCGAGACCTGGAAGCTGTACTCCTCCGAGTACAGCCGGATGCGCCTCAGCCTGGCGTCGGGGGAATCGGGGGAGAGCGCGACGGAGATGTCGCCGGAGGGGCCGGAGAACGTTAGGTTCCGGCCTGCGCCGTTACGGTCTGCGCCCTCGGGCTTCCATCCCAGGGTGGAGGCGAGCCAGCCGACGAGGAGCAGCGCCCTGTTCTCCCCGCCTGGCGCGTAGAGGACCTCCGCGCGCTCGATCTTCTCGAGATCCCCGGCGCGCTCGGGGGCGCCGAACGTGTCGGCGAGCAGCGAGCGCCAGGGCGAGAGCCCGACCCACTGCAGATCCCCTATGGCCGGCGCCGCCGGGTCTTCGACGAGGGCGGCTATCTCGCGCAGGCAGGCCTCGTGGCTCTCCGAGGCCGCCGAGTCCACGATCACCCGGTCCGCGAGATCCGCCATCGCCGCGAACTCCGGCGAGCGGGGGGAGAACTCGCCCGGGTACCACAGGAAAACGGGAAGATCGGGGATGAGTAGTGGTCCGGCGAAGCTCTCCAGGTGTCTCGCCGGAGGACCTTCGGCGTGTATAGTTACCTGCTCGGCGCAGACCTGCGCGCCGCCGCTATCCCTGGCGTGACAGAAGGCCGAGAGCCCCACGTCCACGTTCGATTCGCCCTCGGGGTCGGAGATGAACACCACGGCCCGCGCCGGGTGGCGGCCCGCCAGCCTCGAGACCGAGGCGGTGATCTCGGGCGCCGACTCCTCATCCGTTACCACGATAAGGTTGAGCACGCTGGAGCGAAGGGCGAGCGTCCCGTCATCGTTGGTGCGAAGTTTGCCGAGCTCGCGCTCTATCTGCCCGACGCTCATCCTTCCGCCGCCGGGTGCTCGGCGCGACTCCCCGATCACGGCCTCCTCCACTCCCTTCCGTCCCGCTCGAGGAGATCGTCGGCCTCCCCCGGTCCCCAGGTTCCGGCGGGATAGAAAGACACCTCCCGCTTCTCGGACCAGTGTTGCATCACGGGGTCGAGTATCCGCCAGGCACCCTCGGCCTCATCGGCCCGGATGAACAACGTGGGGTCGCCGAGCATCAGATCCAGGAGGAGACGCTGGTAGGCGTCAGGGGCTTCCTCGAGGAAGGCCGTACCGTAGAGCAGATCCATGTTCACCGAGCTGACCTCGAAGCCCGTGCCTGGGACCTTGGCCCCTATCTTCAGGGAGAGGCCCTCGTCGGGCTGGATGCGGACGACGAGGACGTTCGGGGCGAGGCCCTCGGTGTCGTCGCGGGCGAAGGGAGTATGGGGCGAGGCGTGGAACTGGATCGCGACCTCCGTCGCCTTTTTGGGGAGCCTCTTGCCGGCCCTTATATAGAACGGGACCCTCGCCCACCGCCAGTTGTCCACGAACACTTTGAGCGCGACGTAGGTCTCCCTCACGGACTCGGGGTCGACGTTCTTCTCCTCGCGGTAGCCGGGGACCTCCTCACCGAAGACCCAGCCCCGCTCGTACTGCCCGCGCACCGCGTAGTCCTCGACCTCGTCTTCGGGGATA
>DATFPF010000031.1:0-9987 GCA_035264945.1 Rubrobacter sp. | reverse complement strand
GGCGAAGCCGGCGGGCTACAACGAGATCAATCCGTGCCTGGCGCCCCGGCTGACGGCCTCGGCGCGGTTGCCCACGCCGAGCTTCGTGTAGAGGGAGGAGATGTGGAACTTGACGGTGTGCTCGCTGATGCGGAGCTCGCGCGCGATCTGCTTGTTGGAGAGCCCCCGGGCGAGCAGGCCGAGGACCTCGCCCTCCCGCGCCGTGGGCGGCTCGGGGAGCTCCTCGGCGGCCGGCGCTTCTGCAAGCGCCCCGTCGGCAAGGGCCCTGGGCAGCACCACCAGGCCCTGCGCCACGGCCGCGACCGCGACCCCCAGCTCTTCGGGCGACGCGTCCGTGGGGACGACGCCCCAACCCCCGAGCGGCAACGACCGCGGCAGCCTCGCCGCGCCCTCCTCGTCCGAGAGCAGCACGAGGCCCTGGGTGCCGTCCTCCGAGACGGCCAGCGCCGTCTCTTCCAGCAGGTCATCGTCCGCCACGAGCACCACCTCAGCGGTCGAGAAGGCGGCTGCCGAGCCCGGATCCGCGGGCGGACCGGAGTCGCCCACCACCTCCACGCCCGCGCCCTCCACGGCCGCGAGCATGGAGCGCAGCCCCGCACGCGCCATCGGCGTCGGGGCCACGACAAACACCCGCGTCGGCGTCACGCGGCGCGTCCCGACGTCCTCGGGGGCACCTCCACGACCAGGGTCTCTCCCCCGCGCATCACCCGCAGGGGCACGGCGTCGCCCCGCGAGAGGGCCTCCCGGAAGACCCCGATGCTCGGCGGTTCTCCGGCAACCCCAAGCAACACGTCGCCGACCATGAGGCCCGCGGCTTCGGCGGGGCCGCCCTCCTCGACGGAGTAGATCACGAGCCCCGCGGTGTCGCCCTCCTCGGGCCTTCCCGAGGCCGGAAGCCGGACCAACGACACCCCGACGCCCAGGCGCGGGCGCCGGTCGCCCGGTTGTTCGCCGGCCCACCTGGCCGCGACGTTACTCGGGACGGAGAGGGCGGTCCGGCCGAAGACCATGGCGTTGATCCCCACGACCTCGCCCGCGGCGTTGAGGAGCGGCCCCCCGGAGTTGCCGGGCGCGAGCGCCACGTCGGACCGGACGTACCTCGTGGACGAGCCCCAGCGGGGGCGTCCCCCCGGCACGTCCAGGCCGCTCACGACGCCCGCGGTTGTCGTCCCGGTGTTGCCCCACGGGTGGCCGATCGCGTAGACCAGCTCCCCGACGCGCAGGGCGTCGGAGTCCCCGACGCGGGGTGAGGGCAGCTCGCCGCCCTCACCCCGCAGCCGGAGCAGCGCGAGGTCGAGCGGGCGGGACCGCTTTACGACCTCGGCCTCGAGCACGCGGCCGTCGTGCAGGACCACCCGCGCGCCGCCGCGCCGGCGACGGCCCGCGGAGACCACGTGGTTGCTCGTCAAGACGAGGGCTTCGCCGGGCCAGATCACACCCGCCCCCGACCCACGGCCGCCGCTACGGACCTCGACGACGCTCCTGCGCGCCTCCTCCACCATCTCCGCGCCCGCCGACGAGGCCGCCCGCGCGGCGGATTCCTTCTCCGATCCGGCCATCCCGAACCCCCTACCCGCGCTCGCCGACGGTGACGTTCAGCTCCTGGGGCTCGCCGCCCCGGACCACCCCGACCGGCACGGGGCTCCCTACCCTCTCCCCCGAGAGCATGGAGAGCAGGTCGTCCGTGTCCTCGACGGGCCTGCCGTCCAGGGTCGCGACGATGTCCCCGACCATCAGGCCGCCGCGGTCAGCCGGGCTACCGTCCTCGACCCCGACCACAAGCAGGCCGCCCTTCTGGGAGACGTCCGTCCCCCCGCCGTCGGGCAGGCGCACCGGCTGACTCAGGATGCCGAGGTAGCCACGCTTCACGGTGCCCCGCTCCCTGAGCGTGCCGGCGACGCGCCAGGCGAGGTCCGCCGGGACCGCGAACGCCGTCCCGCGGCCCCAGCCGGCCACCATGATCCCTGCGACGTTCCCGTCCACGTCCACCAGCGGCCCGCCCGACAGACCGGGGTAGGGCGAGGCGTCGGTCTGGATGTAACGCTCCAGCCTCGGGCCCCGCCGCGTCCTGATCGGCCCGCCAACGGAGCTCACGATGCCGAAAGTGGCCCGCGGCCCCTCGCCGCGTCCGGGGCTCGCGACGGCGAGCGAGATCTCCCCCACCCTCGCCTCCCCGCCGGCCGGCGTGGCGGCCTCGACGCCGAGCCCCTCGACCCGCAGCACCGCGAGGTCCGTAGAGTGGTCCCTGCCGACGAACCGGGCCGCCAGCGTCCTCCCGTCCGCCGTGTCGACAGAGAGGTCCTCCTCGCGCTCCAGAACGTGCCCGGCCGTCAGCACCAGGTCTTCGGCGAAGACCACGCCGCTCCCGGGATGGCGCCTCCTGCCGTGCACCCGCACCACCGACCTGCCGGCCTTCGCCACCGCGTCCGCCATCCCCTCGGACAACGCGGCCAGAGTATCCTTGCTCTCCATGCTCTTCTCCTGCTCCGAAATATCCATGCGGATACTCTATCCCCGCGCCACAGAACGCACATCACCCGTCCGGCTAGGTGACGCCCGGAAGTTCTGACGGCCCCGCGCTGTAGCCGTCAGCGGCTTTAACGAGACTTCACGGCTTCGTTACCCGGCCGCAAGCGCTCGGGCGGTTTGGCCCGGCGTTCTTAACAATGTTTGGCGCGGGCTTCGACGCCAATTAACCCGGCGCATCCCCCTGCTTGGTACGCTGAAGGCAGATGATCGAGACGCCAAGCACCAGCGGCAGATCCCGGCCGGTCGGCGCCCCGCGCCGCCCGTACAGGCTGCCTTTCGGGCGCAGGCACCACAAGATGACCAGGGCCGGCTTGAGGAACCTGGCGCGGGACAGGTCCGGGGCGCTCGCTGACCTGGTCTACCGGCGCGAGGCCCGCAGGCCCCGCAACGACATCGTCTTGAAGGACCACGAGTACGCCCACAGGCGCGTCACCCTCCACGACGTCGAGACCCGCGCCATCTACCTGAACGACCACCTCGCGGGGATCACGGACCTGCGCGCGCAGTTCGCCGAACGCGGCATCCGCAGCCGGGAGCTGGACCGCTACCTCGCCTCCCCGGAGAACGGGGCCGACCTAAGGACCATCTCCACGGCCCTCCTCGAGATGGCCTCCAGGCTAGAGAGGTAAGGCGCCCCGGAGTCCCTGCCCTGGCCTCCCTCCGTCCGCCGGTCCACGGCCGGCGCCGTATCCTGTAGCATCCAGGCAAGCAATGGTCCGGTACGGAGGGGGAGTCGCTGCAGGGGGCGCGGACGGAGGCGCGGGTTTCGGGCATCGGGGGACTGCTGGCACTCGCGGCCTCGGCCTTCGTGGTCTTCGGGCTCTGGGCCGGCCTCTCGGCCGTGGTGCTGGCCGACCTTAGCCTGTCCGTGGGCCTCTCGCCGGGCCCGCTCGGGGTGGCGCTCTTCGCGGGGGCCGTGTCTTCCATGGTAGCCATGTGGTCGCTCGGGTGGGCGGCGGACAGGTTCGGCCGCAGGGCTTACCTCGTCGCGGTAACCTGCGCGTTCGGGATCGGGGTCTCTGGCCTCGCCGCCGTCGGCAACTTCGCGGCCCTGGTCGCCGTCTTCGTGGTCCTGTACGCCGCCGCGGGGCTCTACGACGTTGGCATCAACGCCGTCGCCGTGGACCTCGAGCGCCAGTCGGGTCGGGGCCTCATGTCTTTCCTGCACGCGGGCTACGCGGCCGGCGCGGTGGCCGGGGCGCTGGGAGCCGGGGCGCTGCTCTCGGCGGGCACCGACTACCGGGCCGTGTACCTGACGATCCTGATCCCGCTCTCCGCCGTCCTCGCGGCCTTCTTCGCTGCGCGTTTCCCGGACAGTTACCCCGATGGCGAGAGAGCCCCGAGCCGCGAAGACGGCGGCGCGGCCGAGCAGGCGGGGACCAGGCGGTGGGGCCTGTACCGCAGCGTCCCGCTGCTCCTGGTCGCCGGGGTCTCGGGCCTCGGGTTCGCCTCTGAGGGGGTGATGGAGCGGTGGTCCGGCATCTACCTGCGCGACTTCCTGGGGTTGGGGGCGATGCTCGGGGGCTCCGGGGTGGCGGTCTTCTTCGGTGCGATGGCGGCCGGCAGGCTCGGGACGGGGTGGCTGGTGATGCGCGCGGGAAACCGCCGTACGCTGCAGGCCGCGGGGCTGCTGGCTGCGGCCGGCATGACCGTGGCGCTCCCCACCACGCGGCCCGCGCTCGTCGCCGCCGGTTTCCTGTTTGTCGGGCTGGCGATATCCGGGATGGCCCCGCTGGCGCAATCTATGGCCGGGAACCTCTTCCCGGGGAAGGCAGGGGCCGCGGCCTCCGTGGTCATCACGTTCGGCTCCGGCGGGGGCCTGCTCGCGACGGTGGTCGGCGGCGCGGCCGAGTTGGCCGGGTTGAGGGCCGCGCTCGGGCTCGTGGTCGCGGCCGGCCTCGCCGTCTTTGCGCTCTCGCTTCGCCGGGAGAAGGGCGGCCGGACCGGGTGAAGATCGTCGTGACGGCGGCCGGGTCCAGGGGCGACGTCCAGCCCTGCGTGGCCCTGGGCCTCGGCCTGAAGGGGGCGGGCCACGAGGTCACCATCGCGGGCTGGGAGCCGTACAGGCGCATGTCCGAGGGCCGCGGCCTCGAGTTCTCTCCGGTGGCCGGCCCAGACCCGGGCCGGCTCGTGGAGGCGCTCGTGGCCGCCGGACGCAACCCGTTGGGGTACGCCAGGCGCTTCCGCCCGCTGCTGAGGCCGCACGTCGGGCGTGGCCTCCGCGACTGCCTCGCAGTCTGCGAGGGGGCGGACGCCGTCCTCTACACCCCGCTCGGGTTCGCCGGCTTCATGGCGGCGGAGCACCTCGGCATACCGTCTGTTGGGGGCGTCGTGACGCCGCTCTTCGTCCGCGACGGCGGCTTTCCGAGCGCGGTGCTCGGGCGCCCGCTCCCCATCCCCGGCCGCCTCTACAACCGCCTTAGCCACCCGGCGACGGAGCAGCTCTACTGGCGCATAGTAGAACCCCTGGTGGCGGAAGCCCGCAGGGAGACAGGCCTCGCCCCCATGCCCCGCCTGAGGGGGCCGCTAGGAGAGATCCACCGCCAGAGACGGCCCTTCCTGCTCGGCTGGAGCCCGCACATCCTGCCCACGGATGGGAGGCGCGAGGGCTGGATGCGCGCGACGGGCTACTGGTTCCTCGGCCGCGAGGAGGGATGGCGCCCCCCCGAGAGGCTGCGGCGCTTCCTGGCGGCCGGGGAGCCCCCGGTGGCGCTGGGCCTCGGGAGCATGGGCCACACGGGGGCCTCGGAGGCCGGGCGCATCGTCTCGCTCACGGCGAGGGCGCTCGGGCGGGCGGGGCTGAGGGGCGTCCTGGTCTCCGACCACGAAGGCGCCGACGCCGCCATGCCCGAGAACGTCATCAGGGTCTCGGGCGGGCTGCCCTACGACTGGCTCTTTCCGAGGGTCTCGGCCGCCGTGCACCACGGCGGCGCAGGGACGACGGCCGAAGCCCTGAGGGCTGGCACGCCCTCCGTCGTCGTCCCGGTCGTGCCGGATCAGGAGTTCTGGGGCTGGCGCGTCCACGCCCTGGGCGCCGCCCCGCCCCCCATCCCCCACAAAAACCTCACCCCAGAGAACCTCCTGGGCGCCATCAAGCAAGCCACGACCGACCCCGAGATGCGCCGCCGCCGCGAGGCCCTGGCATCGAAAATATCCGCCGAAGACGGCATCTCCCGCGCCGTCGAAGCCTTCGAACACCACGCCGGCCAGGGACGACGCTAGCGCGAAGCTAGACTACCCCAGCAGGGGCCAAGCCGGCGCCACTAATCCCCTATCCCCCACGCGAGCGCCCGAAAGCTGACCGCCGAAAGCTCCCTTACCAGGCGACGTGCCGCCGGTCCCTGAAAAACCCGCCTGTCGGGCCGTTGTTCGGCAGGGTCGCCGCCCAGACGACGCCGTCGGCGCCCTCCTCGACCGTGCGGTTGGCGTTCGAGCCGCCCATATCGGTCTGGACCCAGCCGGGATTTACCGCGTTGACGAGTATGCCGCTGCCCCGCAGCTCGGAGGCAAGGATGCGCGTCAGGGCGTTCAGCGAGGTCTTGGAGATTCGGTACCCCGGCGAGCCCCCGCCCATGTCCTCGAGCGCCGCGAGGCCCGTCGAGACGTTGACGATCCTGCCGTAACCCTCGCGCCTCATGTGGGGTATCGCCGCCTCGCACAGCCGCCAGGCGCCGAAGAGGTTTGCCTCAAGCGCCTCCTTCACCCGGCCGAGGTCGGCCTCTGCGCCGCTCTGGCCTTCGTCGTTGGAGATGCCGGCGTTGTTGACCAGCACGTCGAGCCTGCCGAAGTCCTTTTCGATGGAGGCGGCGAGCCTCTCCACGCTGGCGGCGTCGGCCACGTCGAGCTGGCGGACCGCTACCTCGCCAGGGAGCCCCTCCGCGGCCTGCCGGCCCCGCTCCTCGTCGCGGGAGCCCAGGACGACCGTGAGGCCCCCCTCCGCGAGCTGGCGGCACACCTCGAGCCCTATTCCCCTGTTGCCCCCGCTCACCAGCGCCACGCGCCCGTTCTCAGCCATACGACCTCCGGATCTCCTGACCAACGCCGCGAAATTCTACACACCGAGCAACCCGAACGCCGCCCCCACCGCCTCCCGCGGCGTGGACGCCACCGTCACGTGATCCCCAAGCTCCCAACTCCCAAACGAGACCACCGGCCGCCCGACCTTCAGCGCCAGCCCCACCTCGGAGAGCGTCCCGTACTCCCCGCCGACGGCGATCACCACGTCCCCCGAACACACCACCGCCAAGTTCCGCGCCTGGCCCGCGCCAGTGGCTACCGAGTAGGACAGGTACGCGTTCGCCCTGGCCCTGTCTTCGTCGGGCAGGACGCCTACGGCCACGCCGCCGACCTCGGTCGCCCCCCTGGCCGCGGCCTCCATCACCCCGGAGAGCCCGCCGCATACGACGATCCCGCCCCGCCCAGCGACGAGCCCTCCCACCTCGCGGGCCCGCTCGTACAGTCCCCCCGACACCACGCCGGAACCGACTACGGCCACGTAGATCGTCCGTCCCCGCACGGCCGTCAGGCCACCGGAGTGGTCCGACGGGACCACCGCCGCCCGCGCAGTGCCTCCCCCACCGCAGGGAAGTCCGGCGGCGAGAACCCGGCCATCCTACTCCGCGGGGTGCTTGCTCGTCTGGCCGAGCAGGTAGCGGAGGAGGTCGACGGCCCCGGTCTTGCTCAGGGGCTCATTCCAATTGCCGCACTTGGGGGATTGGATGCAGGCCGGGCAGCCCCGCTCGCACGGGCAGCGGGTGATGACGCCAAGAGTATCGCGGGCGAGGGACGAGAACGCGTCGAAGCCGCGGCGGGAGATGCCGACGCCGCCGGGGTAGCCGTCGTAGACGAAGATAGTGGGCAGGCGGTTCTGGCGGTGGGCCGGGGTCGAGAGCCCGCCGATGTCGGCCCGGTCGCACATGGCGAAGAGGGGCAGCAGCCCGATCATGCCGTGCTCCCCGGCGTGCAGGGCACCCCCGAAGCTCTCGAAGCTCGGGCGGGCCCCTCGCGGGATCGGGGGCAGCGTCACCCACAAGGCCTGCGTCTCGAGCGTAACGTCCGGCAAATCGAGCGGGTAGACCCCGAGCTCCTTCTCGTCGGCCACCCTTACCTTCTTGTAGAAGGTTACGGAGTCCGTAGTCCTGACACGCCCCCAGTGGAGGGTAGCCCCGTTGGGCAGGTCTACTTCCTCCACCTCCTCCACGATCTCAACGTCCGTCTCGACCTTGGGCTTGGTGTAGAAGTTGTTGGGCACGCGGCGGGCGACGGCCCGGTGCAGCCGCAGGTCAAGCTCCTCTATCTCGTAGGCCCTGCCCCGGTGCAGGTAGGTGGCGCCTGGGTGGAGCTCGCTCGGGGCGCGAGTCGCCTCCGCCGTCCCGATAAGCTCACCGTCAACGTCAGCTATAAGGACGGTCTCGGAGGAAGCCGAGCGCAGGGAGAGGTTTCGCGCGGGGCTGTCGGAGCGCGCGTAGATCAGTCGCTCCCCGCTGGCGGCGAGCATCCTGTCCTCCATCATCCTCTTGGCCACGCCCCTGTAGGCTGGCCCGAAGTACCTCTCGTCATCGGAGTCGAGCGGGGCCTCGTTGGCGGCGGCCAGCAGGTGGGGGCCCAGGATGTACGGGTTCTCCATCGTCACCCTGGCGGCCTCGACGCGGCGGCCGAGCACGCGGGGCGGGTTCTCGAAGAGGAACTGATCCAGGGAGTCCCGGCCCGCTATGTAGACGGCGAGCGACGGGTCCTTCCCGCGTCCGGCGCGGCCCCACTGCTGCCAGATCGAGGCGACGCTCCCCGGGTACCCGCAACAGACGACGGCGTCGAGGGCCCCGACGTCCACCCCGAGCTCGAGTGCGTTCGTCGAGACCACGCCCAGCAGGTCGCCGCTGAAGAGCCTCCCCTCTATCTCCCGCCGCTCGCGGGCCGTGTAGCCGGCGCGGTAGGGGGAGATCGTGCGCGCCCCCTCGACACCTAGCCGCTCGGCCGCGTAGCGGTAGATAAGCTCGGCCGCCTTCCGGCTCCTCGCGAAGGCTATGGTCCTGATGCCCCTGGAGACGAGGTCGGCGAAGACGAGCGCCCCTTCGGTGAGCAGGCTCCGCCGCTCGCCCTTATCTTTGTCGAGCAGCGGCGGGTTGCGGAAGACCACCCGCCGTGGCCCCGAGGACGCCCCGTCGTCGTCCACGAGCGAGAACGGCAGCCCGGTGAGGCTCTCGGCGAGCTCCTGCGGGTTGGCTATGGTCGCGCTCGTGAGCACGAAGCGCGGGTCTCCCCCGTGCAGCTCCGCGACGCGCCTGAGCCTCCGCAAAACGGCGGCGACGTGGGAGCCGAAGACGCCGCGTAGGACGTGGGCCTCGTCGACGGCCACGATCTCGAGGTTGCGCAAAAAATCGCCCCATGCCTCGTGGTTGGGCAGCAGTCCGATGTTGAGCATGTCCGGGTTCGTAAGCACGATGTTCGAGCGGCGCCGGATGTCCGCCCGCAGGGCCTGCGGGGTGTCGCCGTCGTAGGTGGCGGGGTGGACGCCGCGCAGGCCGAAGCCCCTGATCTTGCCGAGCTGGTCCTGCGCGAGCGCCTTCGTCGGGTACAGGAAGATGGACCGGCTCTTCGTCCGGTGAAGCGCGTTCTGGAACGTCGGGATCTTGTAGCAAAGCGACTTCCCGCTGGCCGTCGCGGTCGCCACCACCACGTTCTCCCCGGCCCGCACCCGCTCGTAGGCCTCCAGCTGGTGCGAGTAGAGCCTGGACGCCCCCATCTTCCCCAACGCCTCGACCAACTCGGGATGCAGCCCCGGCATCTTGGCTAGCGTCGCCTCCCGCGGCGGCAGGCTCGCCACCGTGTCCCCCAGCGACCGCAGCGCGCGGCTGCCCATCTCCTCGAGCGGGTTGGATTCCCGAACTGCCGTCATGCGCCCTTCTTCGGAAGATCCGGCAAAACCATCAAGCCCCCGACCTCAACAAGACAAAAAGCTGATAGCTGACGGCTGACAGCTATAACTCGCGCCGCCCGGCGAAGGCGCGGCCGAGCGTTACCTCGTCCGCGTACTCCAGGTCCCCGCCGACGGGCAGGCCGCTGGCAAGCGCCGTCACCCTGACCGGCAGGTCCTTGACCTCGGCCGCGATGAACAGGGCCGTCGCCTCGCCCGTGGTGTTCGGGTTGGTGGCGATTACGAGCTCCTTCGTGCCCTCGTCGCGCACGCGCTCGACGAGCTCAGCGATGCGGAGGTCTTCTGGCTCGACGCCGTCCAGGGGCGAGAGGGAACCGCCGAGGACGTGGTAGAGGCCGCGGTACTCGGCGGTGCGTTCGATCGGCCCTATATCGTAGGGGTCCTCGACCACGCAGATCGCCGTCCGGTCGCGGCGGGCGTCGCGGCAGATCTCGCACTCCTCCGCCTCGGTTAGGTTGAAGCAGCGGGCGCAGGGCTTGATCCGCTCCTTCACCTCCTTGAGCGCCTCGGCGAGCCCTATGGCG
>DATFPF010000030.1:0-11158 GCA_035264945.1 Rubrobacter sp. | reverse complement strand
ATCGCCGACGCGGAGGACGCCCGCCTGCGACGCCTCTTCTCCCCTGTACGCCTTGTTCGCGGCCTGGGTCAGCACCGTCGCGGAGGCGCCGGGCGAAACGTCTACCTCCACCTCCAGGCGGTCGCCGCCGAGGATGCCGCCAGAGGGGTTGGTGATCTGGACCTCGGGTATGCCCGAATCGTCGGGATGGCTCGCCCGCACCGCCCCGAAGGGCGCCGACGCGTAGCGACCCACCAGGGCCGTACCACCGCCGCGCCGCCCGAAGGAGAGCCGCAGGACGCCATCCTGTCCGGCGCCGGCCGCCGGAGCAGCCCTCAACGACACCCCTCCACGAGACGCCCGAGCAACCCTTCCGGATCGTACAGGACTCGAAAACCGTCCCGCACGACGTTCCGCGTACCGGTATCTAGAGGGTCGGCCCGGGCCCACGTCGTTGGAACGATGCCGGCCTCGACCTCGAGTCCAGACGGCAAGACGAAGCGGCGCTCGGTCATCGGTCCCCACCGTTGCGTCTTGACGATGTGGGTCCACCCAGGTCCAGGACCCATCCGTCGTCCTCCAGGTAACGACGCTGCTCCGTGCTCAGGACCGCCAGATCCACGTCCGAATCCATCCCGGCCTCGCCCCGCGCCCACGATCCGGCAAGGCCGACGGCCGCCACGTCAGGGCGGCCCGCAGCCCAGACGCGCACGCGCTCAAGCAACCGTCCTACCTCCGCCGCGCGCTCCTCCGTGACCATCGGACCATTGTATAGCCCACCCCCAACCCCCCTTGACAACAATCCACCGCACGTATATAGTCGATCTCGATTAAACGGTTTGGACTATAGGAGTGCGATGGCGTCGAAGAGGAAGGTCTCCAACCCGCTGGCGCTGGCGGTGATGGCGCTCCTCTTCGAGCGGCCGATGCACCCCTACGAGATGGTCTCCCTTATGCGGGAGCGGGGCAAGCACGAGACCGTGAGGCTCCGGTACAGCTCGCTGTATTCGGTGGTTGGGGCGCTGGAGAGGGAGGGTTTGATCTCCCCCCGAAAGACGGTGCGCGAGGGCCGGCGTCCGGAGCGGACGGTGTACGGGATCACGGACGCCGGCCGCGAGGAGTTCCTCGCCTGGCTGCGCGAGCTAATCGCCGAGCCGGTCAAGGAGTACACGCAGTTCGCCGCCGGGCTAACGTTTATCGCCGCGCTCCCCCCAGACGAGGCGGCCGGGCTGCTCGAGGAGAGGGTGCGGCTGCTCGAAGATGAGGTCGGGGAGATGAGGTCCCGCCTCGACGAGGCCGCGGAGCATTTGGGAGTGCCCCGCCTCTTCCTGATCGAGTCAGAGCACGAGCTTGTGTTGCGGGAGGCCGAGCTCGGATGGGTACGGGACCTCGTCGGGGAGATCACGGCCGGGACGCTCGGGGGGATGCGGGGATGGCGGTCCTTCCACCGGCGGCCCGCCGCGTCTAGGGTCGAGGACGCTGTGGGGGAAGGCGATGGCTGAGAAGAGAACCGGGCTGCAGCGGTGGCTGTGGCAGGCCAACCGCATGATAGTGGCGTTGCAGCGCCGCGGCCCGGCCATCGGCACTATGCGCCTGCTCTCCGTTCCGGGCCGCAGGAGCGGCAGGCTGCGCACCACTCCCGTCTCGCCGCTTGAGGTGGACGGAAGGCGCTACATCGTCGCTGGCCTCGAAGAGGCCGACACCAGGTCAAGAACGCGCGGGCGGCAGGGTGGGGCGTCCTGGCCCGCGGACGCGAGGAGGAGCGGGTGGGGTTGGTCGAGCTTCCCATCGGGGAGCGCGCCGCCGTGCTGCGAGAGTTTCCGGACAGAGTGCCAGGCGGCGTCCGGTTCTTCCGGCAGCTCTACGAGGTCTCCCGGGACCCTGAGGAATTCGCGCGTCCCCACGTGGCACAAAGGGGCGATGATCGTCATAGGGGACGCGGCGCACGCGACCGCGCCCTCCTCAGGCCAGGGTGCCTCCATGGCCGTCGAGGACGCGGTCGTGCTCGCCAGGCGCCTGCGCGACCTGCCCGAGACCGGGCGGGCATTCGCCGCCTACGAGCGGCTACGCCGCCAACGGGTGGAACGCATCGTCGCGCACGGGGCGAGGACGAGCAACAGCAAGGCAGCCGGGCCCTTGGGCCGGATGCTGCGAGACCTGATGCTCCCCGTCGTACTCAAGCACGCCGCGGGCGGGTCCCTCGCCTGGATGCACGACTACCACATAGCCTGGGACGAGAGGGTGGCGGCCTAAACCTCTCAGGCCGCCCGGATGTCCTGGTCGGGGGCAAGGTCCCCTCCCAGCGCTCGACGGGCCGGAAGCCTCGGTTCCGGGTCTCCGTACGCTTCAGTGGGTATTAGAGTGCCCGTGGTGGTGATCCGGCCTCGCCGTGGAGGTCGCCGCCTTCCAGCGGCGATGCTCGACCGCTTCGCGCACCCAGTCCACCACGCGGTCCATCCCGTCGCCGTGGAGGACGGAGGCGAAGAGCGTGGGGGCTCCCCCGCGCAAGGCTCCCGCGTCGCGCTCCATCACGGAGAGGTCCGCGCCCACGAGCGGGGCGAGGTCCGTCTTGTTCACGACGAGCAGCTCGGAGCGGGTAACGCCTGGGCCACCCTTGCGCGGGACCTTGTCGCCGCCGGCGACGTCTATAACGTAGATCGAGGCGTGGACGAGCTCTGGGGAGAAGGAGGCCGCCAGGTTGTCCCCGCCGCTCTCGACGAAGATCAGGTCCGGATCGAACTCCCGCTCCATGGCCTCGACCGCCTCCAGGTTCATCGAGACGTCGTCGCGGATGGCGGTGTGCGGGCAGCCGCCTGTCTCCACGCCGACGACCCGGCCCTCCGGCAACACGGCGGCCCGCTGCAGAAACTCCGCGTCCTCGCGGGTGTAGATGTCGTTGGTGACGGCGGCTATGGAGTACTCACCCCCGAGCCTGCGGCACAGCTCGGCCACGAGCGCGGTCTTGCCTGATCCCACGGGCCCTCCGACCCCCAGCCTCAACGCCCCCATACGGTTCACCTTTCCTTTGTCCTGGCCCGCTCCCAGAGCCCCTGGGAGGGGACGCGCAAGGCGCGGTTGAACTTGCTCGACGAGTTCTCCCACGCGATGGCGGCCGTGAGCTCGACGACCGCGTCGTCGTCGAAGAAGCCCCGGACCCGCGCGAACAGCTCGTCGCCGACGTCGCGGTCGGAGAGGGTGATGGCGTCGGCGTACTCGAGCGCCGTCCTCTCCTGCTCGTCGTAGAGTGGGCTGCGGGCGTAGTCTTTCAAGGCCAGTATCTTCTCCTCCGAGACTCCAAGTTCGCTGCCCACGGCAGCGTTTATGTCCTGTCAGAACTCGCAGCCGTTCAGGTAGGCTATCCTGCGGTTCACGAGTGCCGTGAGCGCGGGATCCAGCATCCCCGAGGCGTCCAGCCCGCCCCACATCGCCCTCGCGCCCTGAAAGATGGTCGGGCGCCTGGCGTAGACGAGGTGGTTCAGGAGGGGCCCGCCCCACTTCTTCGCCTGGGCCTCAAGCACCGCCCGGATCCGCCCCTCGGTCCCCTCCGGGTCCACGCCCTCGATACGCGCCACTACCGCCACCTCCCAGAGCTACAAAACAAAATCAGCCTACGAAATATACAGCCTCGTCCGCTGCCGCTCGTGCAGCATCGAGAGCGCGTCGATGGTTGGCGCGAAGGCGTGCATGTCTTCGGCTTCGACGGTCTCGCTCATCCTCGCGGCGCCCTCGATCCCATCCCCGAGCCCGAAGAGCACGCGCTGGGCGGCGCTCCCCCCGAGCGGTATAAGCTTCTGCCCGGCGGCCACCATCGACGCCGCGCCCGCGTAGAGGTAGGCGTACACCGCCTCCTCGACCCCGAGCCCGAGCGCCGGCGCCGCGACCCCGTACCCGACGGCCAGGTTCCCGGGCGTGCGTCCTTCGCGCGCGGCCCCGGTGAAACGGGCAAGCGCGTCCCCCTCAACACCGAGCGCCGACACGCCGAGCAGGAACCTCCTGCCCGTGGAGGCGCTCGCCTGGCGCAGCTCCCGGGCGGGCTTCGTTGCCGTCAGGATCCGGTCCACCCGGAAGAGTTCCCCCAACTCAGCCCCGCAGGAGGCTCGGAGCGCCACGCAGTCCGAGGTCGCCATGGAGGAGAGGTGGAGGTGTGCGGCGCGTTCGAGGTCCTCCGCGGTCTCCATCCTGCCGGCCTCGTGGAACGCCTCCAGGGCCATCGAGTGGGAGAAAGAGCCCGTCGGGAAGGCGGAGTCGGAGATCTGGAGCAGGCGCAGGAGCGGGGGCATCAGAACAGGAAGTACCGTTGCGCCAGGGGAAGCTCGGCGGCGGGCTCCGAGGTGAGGACCTCTCCGTCCACGCGGACCTCGTAGGTCTCGGGGTCAACCTTTACGTCGGGGAGGAGCCCGTTGTGGATCAGGTCCCCCTTGCCCAGGGTGCGGGTGCCGCGCACGGGGACGAGGGCCTTCCGCAGCCCCAGGGTCTCTCCGAGGCCCTCCCCCGCGGCGTGGCCCGAGACGAACGTGAGCGCGGTAGCGGCGGATGCCGCGCCGTAGGCGCCGAACATCGGGCGGCCGAAGACGGGGCCCGGGGTTGGGATGGAGGCGTTCGGGTCGCCCATCTGGGCCCAGGCGATGAGGCCTCCCTTGACCACGATCTCCGGCTTCACCCCGAAGAAGGCAGGGCTCCAGAGTACGAGGTCGGCGAGCTTGCCTACCTCCACGGAGCCTACGTGGCCCGAGACGCCGTGCGTGATAGCCGGGTTGATGGTGAGCTTCGCCAGGTAGCGCTTTACCCTGTGGTTGTCGTTGCGGTCCGTGTCTTCGGGGAGAGGGCCGCGCCCTTTCTTCATCTTCGAGGCGGTCTGGAAGGTCCTCATCCAGACCTCCCCCACCCGGCCCATCGCCTGAGAGTCGCTGGACATCATGCTAAGCGCCCCGAGGTCGTGCAGAACGTCCTCCGCCGCTATCGTCTCGGCCCGGATGCGGCTCTCGGCGAAGGAGACGTCCTCGGGCACGTCGCGGCTGAGGTGGTGGCAGACCATTAGCATGTCCAGGTGCTCGTCCACCGTGTTGACGGTGTAGGGGCGTGTCGGGTTCGTGGAGCTCGGCAGCACGTTCGGCTCGCCGCACAGCTCGATGATGTCGGGGGCGTGGCCGCCGCCGGCCCCCTCCGTGTGGTACGTGTGGATCGCACGCCCCCCGATCGCGGCCACCGTGTCTTCGAGGAAGCCGGCCTCGTTCAGGGTATCGGTGTGGATGGCGACCTGCACGTCCATCTCGTCCGCGACTGAGAGGCAGGTGTCGATGGCCCGCGGCGTCGTCCCCCAG
The DNA here is from genome assembly GCA_035264945.1 of Rubrobacter sp. Taxonomy (GTDB): domain Bacteria; phylum Actinomycetota; class Rubrobacteria; order Rubrobacterales; family Rubrobacteraceae; genus Rubrobacter_D. The sequence goes on along the minus strand of DATFPF010000030.1, from coordinate 5,858 downwards.
TCCTCGTGCAGCTTGAGGCCGCAGGCGCCGGCCCTCACCTGCTCGCGCAAGGCCTCCGGGTTGGAGGAGTTCCCCTTGCCCAGAAAACCGAAGTTGAGCGGCAGGTTCTCGACGGCCTGGAGCATGCGGGCGATGTTCCAGGCGCCTGGGGTGCAGGTCGTCGCGTTCGTGCCGGTGGCAGGCCCGGTTCCGCCCCCGATCATGGTGGTAATGCCTGACGCGATGGCGTGGGTCGTCTGCTGCGGGGAGATGAAGTGGATGTGGGTGTCGATGCCGCCTGCGGTGAGCAGCTTTCCCTCGCCGGCCACGATCTCCGTGGAGGCCCCGATCTCGACGGTCACCCCGTCCATCGTGTCCGGGTTGCCGGCCTTGCCGATGGCGGAGATCCTCCCGTCCCGAACGCCGATGTCGGCCTTGAAGACGCCCGTGTGGTCGAGCACGAGCGCGTTTGTGACGACGAGGTCAGCGGCACCCTCCCCGCGCGTGGCCGTCCCCTGCGCCATCCCCTCCCGGACGGATTTCCCGCCCCCGAACGTCGCCTCCTCCCCGGCGAGCGTCAGGTCTTGTTCGACCTCGACGACGAGGTCCGTGTCGGCCAGCCTCACCCGGTCCCCGGCCGCGGGCCCGAACATCGCCCCGTAGCGACGCCTGGATATTCCGCTCATCGCGTCTCCCCCTGGGCCTGCCGTTAAGGGTTCTCGTAGTAGTCGTTGCCCCTGGAGAACTCGACGAACACGCACGGCTCTTCACCGACCGTCCAGGCGTCGTGGCCTGGGGGCAGCATCATGACGTCCTGCGGGCCGTACAACTCCTCGGAGCCGTCGTCCATAACAACCTTGAGCTGCCCGGACTGAACGAGCGCCACGTGGGGAAGCTCGCAACTATGCGTGCCGGCGTACTCCCGCAGGTCCTCCGACCACCTGGCCCCTACGCCGAAGGTGACGCGGGTGACGCTCACCTCGTCCAGGGTCACGGTCTCTTTCCGTATCCTGCCGTGCACGTCCACCTCGGCGCCGCTGTCGAGGTTCTTTTTCTGCATAGTGGGCAATGCCATAGGCCAACCACCTCTCTCATCTTCCGACTTCACCTACACGAAGCTACACGAAACCGCGTTCGCCGGCCCGCCGAAGCGCGGCCTCCCTTATCTCCGGGTCGTCCAGGGGCCCCTCCGTGAGGCCGTTCAGGCCGTGGACGATCCGCCGTCCCCCGATTGAGACGAGGCCGACCTCGCGCTCGTCGCCCGGCTCGAAGCGGACGCTCGTCCCGGCCGGGATGCCAAGGCGCATCCCGTAGGCGCCCTCGCGGTCGAACTTCAGGGCCCTGTTCGTCTCGAAGAAGTGGAAGTGGCTGCCGACCTGGACGGGCCTGTCGCCGGTGTTGGCGACGGTCACGGTAGTGGTCTCGCGGTCCTCGTTGAGCCGGACGTCGCCCTCGTTCGGCAGGAGTTCGCCGGGGATCACGGTCTCTCTACCATTCGTACGGGAGGAACTTGCCCTCGTATGTGATCTTGACGCGGTCGCCCTTCTCGTTCTCGACCCGCTCTATGTCCATGTTGAAGTTGATGGCGCTCATTATTCCGTCGCCGAACTCCTCGTGGATAAGGGCCTTTATGGTGGTGCCGTAGACCTGCGTGATCTCGTGTATGCGGTAGATCGTGGGATCGGTCGGTACGTCGGTGTCGAGGCTGCCGCGCATCGGGATCTCCTGCAGCGCATCCGACACGTCGGCGTCGAGCCCGAGCAGGTCCACGACCGTCTCGGCCACCTCGGCCGGCATCGGGTGCTGGCCCATGAGCGCCGCCGTGGTCCAGACCTTGGGCCGCCCTACCTTGTTCGAGATCGCCCCGAACGTGAGGCCCTTCTCCTTCTTCGCTTCGAGGATGAGGTCCGTAGCTTCCTCCCGGTGCAATATACGCTCCTAGACTATGGGATCGTGGACGGTGACGAGCTTGGTGCCGTCTGGGAAGGTCGCCTCTATGGCGACCTCGTCGACCATCTCGGGTACGCCCTCCATGACGTCGTCCCGCCCGAGTATCGTGGCGCCGAAGCTCATGAGGTCGGCGACGCCGCGCCCGTCGCGGGCGCCTTCGAGGAGCTCGGCGCTGATGATGGCGACGGCCTCGGGGTAGTTCAGTTTCAGGCCGCGCTCGCGGCGGCGGCGGGCGACCTCGGCGGCGGTGAAGATCATGAGCTTCTCCTGCTCGGCCGGCGACAGCTTCAACGTTCCTCCCCATCGGCTCGCATCCGCCCAAGATACGCGCCCGGGGCCGTCGCCGCCAGTCCCGCCCCTCTCAGGCGGGCTCCGCTCCGGGTTTTCTGCCGAGCTGCATCGGCTTCTTGCACGAGTCCCCGCAGGTCTTCTCCAGGGTGCAGCACAGGGAGCAGATGTCCGTCTCGTGGAAGGTGCAGTCGGCCATGTCCGGGGCCTCGAACGACTTGCCGCAGCGTCCGCACGTCCGGGCGGCGTATCGTTCCTCGTCGGACTCGAGGATCTCGCTCGTAGAGCCGCCGCGGGCTACGTAGTACTTGCCGCGCGTGGCGAGGGCCAGGACAGGGGAGAGGACGAACGAGATGCCGAGCGCCAGGTACGGCGAGAAGGCCTGGGCGAAGGGGCCGAAGATTCCGAAGAAGGCCGGTATGGAGACGGCGGCGCCGGCGACCATGGCGCCGAAGCCCACCGGGTTGATCTGGTACAGGTGCGCCCGCTTGAACTCCACGTAAGACGGGCTCACCTTCAAGAGGGGCTTGTTGATGACAAGGTCAGCCACCACGGCCCCGATCCACGCGATGGCCACGTTGGAGTAGAACCCGAGAACGAAGTTCAAGAACCCGAAGACCCCGAAGAGCATCAACGATAGCGCGATCCCCACGTTCAAGAACACCCACCACACCCGCCCCGGGTGCCAGTGAAAGACGCGCGAGAAGAAGTTGGACCACGCCAGCGAACCGGCGTAGGCGTTCGTCACGTTTATCTTCATCTGCGACAACACGACAAGCACCACCGCCACCACGAGCGCCAGCCCCGCCGGGAAGAGTATCTCGAAGCCGTTCACGAACTGCTCTATCGGCTCGACGGCCTTGCCTGCCCCCACACCGCTTACCTGCGAGATCAGGTAGAACGCCAGGAACGCCCCGCCGATCTGCTTCAGCGCCCCCAGCACGACCCAACCAGGCCCAGCCGACAACACCGCCGCCCACCACCTGAAGCGGTTCCCCTCCGTCTTCTGCGGCATGAAGCGCAGGTAGTCCGCCTGCTCCCCGATCTGGGCGATCAAGGAGAGCGCGACGCCGGCGGCGGTCCCGAAGGCGAGCACGTTGAACCCGGCGCCGGTCCCCTCTTCCCCTCCGTAGCCCGTCCAGGCCGAGAACGAGCCGGGGTCCTGCAAGGCGATGGCGACGAACGGGAGCGCTATGAGCACGAACCACAGCGGCTGCGTCCACATCTGGAACTTTGCCAGCAACGTCATCCCAAAGACTACCAGCGGTATGACCATGAGCGCGGAGACTACGTAGGAGATCCAGATCGGTATCCCGGTAAACAACGTGATCGCCTGACTCATAACGACTGCTTCGAGCGAGAAGAAGATGAACGTGAAACTCGCGTAGATGAGCGAGGTTATGGTCGAACCCAGGTACCCGAACCCCGCCCCGCGCGTGAGCAGGTCCATGTCTATGTTGTAGCGGGCAGAGTAGTAGGCTATCGGGATGCCGGTCAGGAAGATGGTAGCCGCCGCGAGCAAGATCCCCCACAACGCGCTCGCGAACCCGTGCGTCACCACCAGCGAACCCCCGATGGCGAAGTCGACGAGGTACGCTATGCCGCCCAAAGCCGCCGTTGCCACGGCGTACTCGCTCCACGTCCTGAACGACCGCGGAGCGTACCGGAGCGAGTAGTCTTCCACGATATCGCTCTCGGCGAAGCCCTTCAGGCCGCCGCGCTTCTCCCGAGTCTCCTGCTCACCGATCATACGCGCCCCCTCCCAACGGTTTACCTGCCACACGCACTTATGTGCGTTCCGATGCGACAAGTTTAGGGAGGCCAGGACGGGGTGTATGTGGCCTGGGGTCCAGAAGATGCCGTGGCGCGATGGCCGAGTGGTTGGACCCTCGCACAAGGAACCGTAGCGCAGCCCATAACCGGGGCGGCATCTTGGTGTGTCGGGCCAATGACCGGGGGGCGGGGAGGCTCTATAGTTCAGCCATCAAGGCAGCGAGCGCGAGGAGGAGGCCATGCCGGAGAACGTCTTCCCGATAGACCAGGGCAAGAGCATGTTCGACCAGGAGGTGCCGGGGCACAACCGCTGGCACCCGGAGATACCCCCGGCGGCGACGGTGAGGCCCGGGACGGACTTCCGCATGGACTGTCGGGAGTGGACGGACGGCCAGATCCTGAACACCGACGACGCAAACGACATCCGCGACGTCGACCTCTCCAAGAACCACGTCCTCTCGGGCCCCGTCGCCGTCGAGGGCGCGGAGCCTGGCGACATCCTCGTCGTGGACATCCTGGACCTCGGGCCGCACCTGCCGGGCACCGCCCCGGACGGGCTGGCCGGGGCGGGATGGGGCTACACCGGTATCTTCGCGAAGGAGAACGGCGGCGGCTTCCTGACGGACTACTTCCCCGGCGCCCACAAGGCCGTCTGGGACTTCCACGGCATCTACGCCACCAGCCGCCACGTCCCCGGCGTCAGGTTCGCCGGCATCGGGCACCCCGGCCTCTTCGGATGCGCACCCTCCCATGATCTGCTGGCGGACTGGAACCGCCGCGAGCGGGCGCTCATAGAGACCAACCCGGAACGGGTGCCGCCGCTGGCGCTGCCGCCGGAGCCGCACAACGCCCTGCTCGGGACGCTCCCGCCGGGCGAGCACGAACGGGTGGCGGCCGAGGCGTGCCGGACGGTGCCGCCCAGGGAGCACGGGGGCAACGTGGACGTCAAGAACCTCTCGCGCGGGGCGCGGTGTTACCTGCCGGTCTACGTCGAGGGCGGGAACCTGTCCGTGGGGGACCTTCACTTCTCGCAGGGGGACGGGGAGATCTCGTTCTGCGGCGCCATCGAGATGGGCGGTTGGATCGAGTTCGGCGTTGACCTCATAAAGGGCGGCATGGCCAAGTACGGCATGCTGAACCCCTTCTTCAAGCCCGGTCCCGTCGAGCCGCGCTACTCCGAGTTCCTCGCCTTCGAGGGCATCTCCGTCGAGGACGGGGTCAACTACTACATGGACGCGACGGTGGCATACAGGCAGGCCGCCCTCAACGCCATCGGCTACCTAAGCAAGCTCGGCTACACCGAGGAGCAGGCGTACCTGCTGCTCTCCGCGGCGCCCATCGAGGCGCGTTTCAGCGGCATGGTGGACATACCCAACGCGTGCGCCACTATCTACATCCCCACCGGCATCTTCGACTTCGACATCCTGCCCTCGGACGCCGATCTCGTCTCCCGCGACCTCGGCACCCAGGCGTCGGCGAACTAGACGATCAAGGTCCTGCTCGTGGCGGGCGGCGGCGCGCTTGGATCCGCCGCCCGCTACCTCGTGGGCAACTGGGTTCAGGCGCGGCTCGGGTCCGAGTTTCCGTGGGGGACGATGTTCGTCAACGTCTCGGGATCGTTCTTGATCGGAGCAGTCCTCGGCCTCTTCGAGGGCTCCGGCCTCTCCAACGAGGCCAGGCTGTTGCTGGCCGTCGGCGTCCTCGGCGGCTACACCACTTTCTCCACGTTCAGCCACGACACGCTGCGGCTCCTCGAGAACGGATCGCTGGTCCCGGCGCTCCTGAACGCCGTGGGCCAGTTCGCCGCCGGCCTGGCCGCCGTCTACGCGGGGGCGCTCCTTTCCCGCGGCCTCTGAAGCGGACCGCGG
>DATFPF010000029.1:0-3199 GCA_035264945.1 Rubrobacter sp. | reverse complement strand
AGCCCGACGGTGGTCGTCGTCTTCCCCTCGCCTAGGGGAGTGGGCGTTATGCCCGAGACCACCACGTACCTGGCCTTCGGTCTGTCGGCGAGCTCTTCGATGGCTGCGAGCTTTATCTTGGCGACGCCTTCTCCGTAGGGCTCCAGGAGGTGCTCCCCGATGCCTATCTGTGCGGCGACCTCGTTCATCGGTAAGAGCTTCGCTTGCCTGGCGACCTCCAGGTTCTTCGGTAACCTCATGCTCTCTCTAGTCTCCCCTGTTTCCGGGGTCGACGAACCCGTCGACCTCTATATCGTACTCGTCGCCGGCGTCGATCAACGCGTCGAAGAGATACTGTCCCGAGGACCGCTCGCAATGCAGCAGGTAGGAACGCTCCCCATGGAGATCGTCACGGACGACGTCCGTAACCAGCTTCGCCACGGAGCTGCGGAAGGCCGCCCCGTTGGGCGTTACCGCCTCCGAGAAGTCGATGGCACAGACCTTCGCCAGTAGATCCGGCGTCCTCGTGCCCGTGATCCGCACGAGCGCCCACCCGTGCGTAGCGTCGAAGACGCTGACGAGTCCCTCATCTTGTATCTGTTCTATACGCTCTCTCACAGCCGCACTCGTTCCTGGCGTAGAGAGCAGCAGCCATTCGCCGGGACCGGAGCCCACGACGAGCGTCCCGTGCGCGTCGCGGGCGGCGCGCCCGAACGGGACGCCCAGGATGCGGGCGAGCTCGCCGTCTGCGGGTGCCAGCACGAGGTTCTTGGCGAGGGGGGTGAAGTCGGTAATCTTAAGTTCGGCGGCACTGCGGCGGGCGCTGACCTCCCAGCCGTGCTCTACGGTCGTGGGAGGAACCGGGGCTATAGGGCTGCGGGCGACGGGCGCTCTCTCAACCACGCTGGCGCGTCCCTTCCGGGTCGTAGTGGGCGTGGTGCGGCGTGACGGAGGCCGGGATACGCTCTCCATCGGGCAGTTGCACGATGACCTTCGTCCCCGGCGTGGTGAGATGCGAGACGACAAAGCCCAGGCAGATCGAACGGCCCAGCGTGGGCGACATGCGGCTCGACGTGATCCGGCCCACAATCTCGTTTTTCCCTTCCACGATCTGGCTCGCTTCCGGGGGGACGAGCGAACCGTCGTGCGGTTGCAGGCCGACGAGCAGAAGGCGGCCGCCTCGCTCGCTCTGCCACGCCAGCTCGGGTTTGCCTGTGAAGTCTTCCTTGTCCAGTTTGACCATCCGGCCGAGGCCCACATCGTAGGGTCCCGTGAGCCCGTCGGTGTCCTGGCCGACGATGAAGTGGCCCTTCTCCAGGCGCAGGATGCGCTGTGCCTCTACGCCGAAGGGCCCTACGCCCAGGTCCGCACCGCGCTCCATGAGCGTCTCCCACACGTGCAGCCCGTAGGCGGCGGGCACGTGGATCTCGTAGCTGAGCTCGCCGGTAAAACCGATGCGCCACATGAAACAGTAGTCAACGCCGGCGATGCGTCCGGTGCGCACCCGCATGTAAGGGAAAGCGTCTGGTGAGAGGTCCACGTCCTTGGTCAGACGCAGGAGCAACTCGCGGGACTTCGGTCCTGCGACGTTGATGCTCGCGTACGCCGTGGTCACGGGGGTAACATGTACCTGCCGCCCTGGGTGGGCGGTCTGCAGCCAGTTGTCGATCCACTCCCCCACGCCGCCAGCCCCGGAGGAGGTCGTCGTCATGATGTAACGCTCCGGGCCGAGGCGGCCGGTAACACCGTCGTCGAAGACCACACCGTCCTCCAGGCACATAGCGCCGTAGCGGACCGCGCCGACGTCGAGGTTGTCCCACCTGTTGACGTAGAGGTGGTTCAGCAGTTTAGGCACGTCCGGGCCGCGCAGGTCGAACTTGCCCAGAGGCGTCACGTCTATGATGCCGACGTTCTCGCGGACGTTCAGGACTTCGGAGGCGGGGTCGCCGTAGTGGTCGGGGCGTATCCAGGCGCCAGCCACCAGCGGCTTCGCGCCGCGGATCTCGTGCCAGGGTTGCATCGGCGAGTACCGCACCGGCTCGAAGATACGTCCGGCCAAGGCACCGAGGGTGATCGGGCCGTACGGGGGACGCCACACGGTGGTCCCTGTCTCCTCGATGGTGCGTCCCGCAGCCTCGGCCATTATCGCCACGGCGTTGACGGTCTCGAGCTTGCCCTGGGTCGGCCCCATGGTCGCCGTCGTATACCGCTTGGCCAGCTCTATGGAGTCGTAGCCCTCCTTCTCTGCGGCGATGAGATCCTTGGAGGTGACGTCCTCGGAGTAGTCCACGATGCCGTGCGTCTTGCCCCAGAACAGCGCCGGATGGTCTCCTATCGGCAGCTCCGGGATCTCCGCCGGCCACGATTCCGGCTCGGGCTCTTCCTGCTCGCCCGCGCGCTGGGGGATGCCTGCACGGAGCGTCCGCGCAATCCTTGCTGCCCTGCGGGCGGCTTCGCTGCCGGAAGCGCGAGCATGGGCGACCATCTCGTCGAGCGTACCGTCGCCCGCGAGACCACCGCTCACCAGCACGTCTTCGGGGAGCGTCGAAGGGAAGAAGCGGGCCGCCCGCTCGTTGTAGACGGGCTTGTCGCCGGCCATGTTCGCGAGCGAAGTCGGCGCGGTCCAGCCGACGGCCGTGACGAGGAGGTCGCACTCTATCTCGGTGCCGTCGGCGCACTCCACGGAGCGCACGTTGTTTCCACCTAATGCCCTGACGACCTCGCCACTTTTGCGGGCGTCCACGACGCGGGCGACCTCGACACCTGCGCGCCCGAGTTCCTCTGCAGCCGCATCTCCGCTCCCGTTCGCGGAGAAGACGACCGCCCGCTCCCCGGGTCTGACCGCATACAGGTTGATCAGACGTCGCGCGGCGGTCGACAGGATTACCCCTGGCGTGTCGTTGCCCTCGAAGACGTAGGGGCGTTCGATGAGGCCCGGCGCCACCACGAGCGTCTTGGCCCTGGCCTTGACGAGCCTTTCCTCGACGTGGGGTAGGTCGCGTTGCATCACACCGACCCAGTTGTCGTCGTAGCGCCCGTTGACGACCGAGTTGGTCATCACTTCGATGCCCGGCGTACTGGCTACCTCCTCACGCAGCCCGCGCAAAGCGGCCAGTTCGGTCTCGTCTCCCCACCTGAGGTGGCCGCCGAGCTCGTACTCTTCCTCGACCAGCAAGACCTGGGCCCCCGCTTCCGCGGCCGCGACCGCTGCGGCCATCCC
>DATFPF010000028.1:0-40551 GCA_035264945.1 Rubrobacter sp. | reverse complement strand
GCCAAACAGCGCGACTATGGCGCCAAGTAGCAGGTCCGAGTTGTGGATCACGATCCAGACCCCCGCGAGTACGATCATCACGCCTGAGATGAAGAACAGGTCTATCCCCTCGGCCATCCCTACGGGGGCGAACGAGACGGGCAGGAGCCAGAGCGCGAGCAGCAGCGCCCCGGCGGCGGTGAAGGCGATCCGCTCCGGCAGACGCAGCACGCGCGCTATGAGCGCGGCCCCCACGATAAGAAGCGAGAGCCCCAGCATATAGAGCCCCATCTGCTCCGCGGCAAGCCCCTGGAGCGTAAGCAACGCGCCGAAGACCGGGGTGGCGAGCGCGAGGAGCACGCCCTTCACCGAGCGGCCCTTCCTGTCCGGCTCGGGTATGTCGCGGATGGCGCGGACCACGTTCAGGCGGCTCACGCGCCACGAGGAGACGAGGACGACGGCGAAGGTGAGGACCATGCCAAGGCAGAAGGCTATTATCACGTTCTCGGGGCTCGTGGCGAAGCGGATGTCGAAACCCTGACCGGCGAAGGCCTTGCCGATCACGCGCACCATCAGCCAGCCGACCCCGACGCCGAGCACGCTCCCTATGGCGCTCGCAATCACGGCGTACATCGCCCCCTCGAAGGCGAACATGCGCATCAGGTGCCCCCGGCGCATCCCGACGGCCCGCGCGATGCCGAGCTCGTGCTTTCGCTCCGCGGCGAGCATCACGAAGATCAGGAAGATAAGCAAAACCCCGGCGGCCACGGAGAACTGCCCGAAGAGTAGGAAGATGCTCGTGAAGGTCTCACCGCCCTCGTCGGCCTGCTCGATGGCGTCCCGCTTGACGGGCTCGGCCGCAAGGTCGTTCTCCCGCAGGATCGGGCCGAGGGCGCCCACCGTGGCGTCCGTGCCGGCGCCCCCCTCGACGGCCGGGCCCCCGTGGGTTATTAGGACCGAGTTGATCCTGTCCTCCTCCCCCACCAGCTCCTGCAACCGCCCGAGCGGCATGACCATGGAGGCCGAGGCCGAGGGGTTCGCCCCCCGCTCGTAGACGCCCGCAACCGTAAACTCGGACGGCTCCGGCGCGGCGCCGGCAAGGGCGGCGACGTTGGCCTTCGCGCTGACGGCCGCGTTGGCCTTCGCGTTGGCGTTGGCGATCGCGTTCGCGCCGGGGATCTGGCCCGCCTTCGGCTTCGCCGCGGGTTCGGCCTTGGGTTCGGGGGCGAGGGCGGCCGTTACCACGTCACCCTCCCCGACGTCGAGGCCCTCCGCGGCGTCGGCGCTGAGGTAGACCTCGTCTTTGCCGAGGTCGCCGACGCCAAGGGTCCGGCCCGAGGCGGTCGTGGGCTTGTCGAAACGGCCCATGGAGTCCTCGTCGATGCCGAGGACGCTGACGGTCGGCTCGCTCAGGTCCGTGCCCTTGGCGGTTACGGGGACGGTCTCGGTGGCGAGCGGGGCGACGCCCGCGACGCGGTCGCTCTCCGAGAGCTTATCGCGGACCTCCGTGGCGATCCCCTCGTCGAAGTAGCGGTCGCGCTCTGCGGTCGTCTCCCCGAAGGGCTGCCCGCCCGACGAGTTCTGGCCCTCCGCCCGCACCTGCACGTCTACCTGGCCAAGGTTCTCCAAAGATTGGAGTCTCAGGGAGTTGGTCAGGGTGTCGCCCGTGGTGAACGAGGCGGAGAAGAGCATGGTAGCGAGCATCAGACCGAGCACGACGAGCCCGGTCTGGGCGCGGCGGCGCGGCAGGTTACGGGCCGCCATCCTGAAGGAGACGCGATTACGGAGGGCGCTGGCCGTGATCAGGAGCAGCCCGACGCCGAAGACGGCGAGGAGAACCCACATGAGCTGCGTCGTCGGTACGCCGAAGAGCTGCTCCATCCTAAGCGCCCTTCCCGTTCGGCTCGTCGCTCGTGATGTTGCCGTCGCGCATGAGGATGGTGCGGTGGGCGCGGGCGGCCACGGCCGCGTCGTGGGTGACGAGCACGAAGGTCTGGCGCTGCTCCCCGTTGAGGCGTACGAGGAGGTCCATGATGCCCTTGCTCGTCTCGGAGTCCAGCGCCCCGGTCGGCTCGTCGGCCCAGACGATGGCTGGGTTGTTCACGAGGGAGCGGGCCACGGTGACGCGCTGCTGCTGGCCGCCGCTCATCTCGGACGGACGCTTGTTTGCCTGCTCCGGGAGGCCGACCATCTCGAGGGCGTCTAGGGCCCAGCGGCGGGCCTTCTTCTGCTTCTTGCCGGCGACCAGCAGGGGAAGCTCCACGTTCTCGACAGCGGAGAGGACCGGGATCAGGTTGTAAGACTGGAAGATGAACCCCATCTTCTCAGCCCGAAAGCGCGTCCGCTTCTTGTCGGACATGCCCCCGATGGACTCGCCGTCCACCCTGACCTCGCCGTCGGAGAGGTCGTCGAGGCCCGAGAGGACGTTCAAGAGCGTGGTCTTGCCGCAACCCGATGGCCCCATGATGGCGACCATCTCCCCGCGGGTTATGCCGAGGTCCACGCCCCTGAGGGCGCGAACCCGCAGGCCGCCGGCCTCGTACACCTTCTGCACGCCGGCGGCCTCGATCATCAGGTCCGCGCCGTCTATCACGGAATCTCCTCGCTCCTCGACTCCAGCCATCTTCTCTACGAACACCCCGGCCTCCTCGGACGCTTCTACACTACGCCCCAGACCCTAAGCCGGTTTCCGTGGGCACGCATCGGCCCGAAGGTTGAATCCGGGTAAGCCTCAAGGTCTACGCCGGGAGCCTGGTCCCCAACCCACGAACCGGGCCAAGAGGACCGAAAGGCGGTGATGCCGAACGCTAGCCGCCCGCTCGACCCCGTAACTCGCGCAACCGATCTTCGATAGCTTCGGGCGCGACGCCCATGCGCGCCAGCATCCTCACGGCCGTCCCGTCCGCGTTGGCAAGTATCCCGAGCAGGACGTGCTCGGTGCCGAGGTAGTCGTCCCCGAGCCTCCTCATCTCTGTGCGCGCCTCCACCAGCGCGTTCTTCGCCCGCGGGGAGTAGGGGATCTTGTGCCCGGGCGGGATGCCCATGTCGAACGTGTCTCCCGCCCCCCTGCGCACCTCTTCGAGTGAGATCCCGATGGAGGCCAGGGCATCGGAGAGCATCTCTTCGGATTCCTCCCTGGCACCTTCTAGCGTCACGCCAAGCGAGCCGAGCGCCTCGGCGCCCGCGCCACCGCCCGCGCCGAGGATGCCGAGAAGTAGGTCATCGTCCCCGAGCGAGTCGTGGCCCAGCATCCTCGCCTCCTCGAGGGCGGCATCCAGGCTCTCGCGTGACCTGTCCGTCGGGCGGTTGAAGATCACACGCCCCCCCTCCCAGGCGGCCGGCCAGGGTACTTCGCCCTGATCCTCTTCGCGTGCTTTTTGTGCACGGCCTGCTTGCTCACGCCCAACACCTCCGCGATCCCAGCCCACGACCAGCCCGCGATAAAGGCGTTCTCGACCTGCGCCGCCTCCAGGGCCTCCAGCGTCCGCCTGAGGGCGACGACGGCCTCCAGACCCTCCCGGGGATCTTCCGGCCCGCCAACACGCGTCCTCGCCTTCTCGTCCATACGTCAACTATAGTTGACCTCGACCGTTTCGTCAACCCAGGTTGATGAATGTGTGTGCCTTTCCCTGCGTCGCTGGCCCGGCGGGTTTGGCGTTGCGGGGTGCGCGGTGCGAGAATAGCCGCATCCGATGCCCCGCACTGTGATCGCAACGAGGTACGTCACGCCCCTGCGCGAGGGGGGCTCGTTGCCCGCCATCGTCGAGGCCGACGATCTCGGGACCTACGTCGTCAAGTTCCGTGGCGCGGGGCAGGGGCGCAAGGCGCTTGTGGCCGAGTGGGTCGCGGGCGAGATCGGACGCGCGCTGGGCCTCTCCGTGCCGGAGATAGTGCTCGTCGACCTCAGGCCCGGCCTCGGCCGGGCCGAGCCTGACCCCGAGATACAGGACCTCCTGCGGGCGAGCGGGGGCCTCAACCTCGCCCTTGACTACCTGCCCGGCTCTTTGGGCTTCGACCCCCTGGTGGAGCCGCCCGACGGCGTCCTCGCCTCGCGCATCCTGTGGTTCGACGCGCTCGTACAGAACGTGGACCGCACCCCCCGCAACACGAACCTGCTCGTCTGGCACGGGCGGCTCTGGCTCATAGACCACGGCGCCTCCCTGTACTTCCACCACAATTGGCCCGGCCAGGACGGCCCCGCGCTCGAAGCCGTCGCCCAGAGGCCCTTCGCGGCGGCCCGCGACCACGTCCTGCTGCCCTTCGCGGACGGGACCTCGGAGGCGGACGCCGGGCTCGCCCCCCTCCTCACGCCGGGGGTGTTGGAGGGGATAGTCGCCGCCATCCCCGACGAGTGGCTCGCGGCCGAGCCCGGCTTCGGGGGCCCCGAGGAGGTCCGCTCCGCCTACCTCTCCTACCTAACGTCGCGCCTGCGGGAGCCAAGGGTGTGGGCGCACGCGCTCGAAGAGGTGAGGAGGGAGGCCCTTGACTAGCCCCTTCGAGTACGCCCTGCTGCGCGTCGTCCCGAGGGTGGAGCGGGGCGAGTTCGTAAACGCCGGGGTGGTGCTGTACTGCCAGGAGAAGCGGTTCCTGGAGGCCGCCGTGCACCTCGACCCAGGGCGTCTGCGCGCGCTCGACCCGCGGCTCGACCTCGCGGCCGTGAGGGCGCACCTGGAGGCCGCGCGCCGCGTCTGCGCCGGCGGCCCCGGGGCTGGGCCAATCGGCCTCCTGCCCCCCGTCCAGCGGTTCGGGTGGCTCGTGGCGCCGCGGAGCACCATCGTGCAGCCCTCGCCCGTGCACACGGGCCTCGCCGAAGACCCACGGCAGGCCCTCGACCATCTCCTGGAGACGATGGTCCGCCAGCCGGAGTAGCGGGCCGAGTTGGAGGCTATCAGGTTCTAGGTTCTTAGGTATTGTGGGGTGCGTTGGCCTGGGTGTCAGGCGGGGTTCAGGAACGCGGCGACGCGGGCGTTGATTCGGGCGAAGGTCTCTCTCGACGGGACGTGGCGGTCGTGGGGGAGCGTCTCGGTCTCCAGGTTCAGGATGATCTCGCGGGCGCGGGGGATTACCCTCTCGGCGGGGAAGAACAGGTCTTTTTCGGCGGAGAAGAGTAGCGTCGGCGCTTCGTAACCGGCCAGCTCCTCCCCGGTGGCGGCCCGCGGAAGTTGCCTGTCCAACTTGACGTGCCTGTAGGCGAGGCCGAGCTGGCGGACGTACGGTTCTTCGAGGTCGGTCATGATCGGGCGCGCGGCCCGGAGCAGGCGCTTCTGGGTCGGGCGGGCGCGGTAGATGAGCATGGGCAGGGCGGTATCCCTGAGCATCGGCCAGATCGGGCCGGCTGCGATGCCGGCCGGCGAGACGAGGGCCGCCCCTGCGACCCGGCCTGGCGCGAGGCCCGCCAACCTGAGCACGAGGCCGGCCCCGTAGGAGATCCCGACGAACGGCGCCCGCCCGAGGCCGAGGCCGTCGAGCACGTCCACGAGCCAGCGCGCGTGCCCGTCGCCCCTTGCCGACGGCCGGGTCCGGGCGCTGCGGCCCGGCTGGCCGATGATGTCAGGCGCGTAGATCCGGAACGTGCCCGCGAGCGGCATGAACCACGAGAGGCACAGCGGGTTCAGGAAGTTGCCGCCGGGGAGGACCACGAGCGGCGGCGCCCCCTCCGGGCCGGCCATGATCACGTGCGTCTGCCCGAGGCTCGTGCCGACCGTGCGGGTCTCGCGGCCCGGCCCGAGCCGCGCCATCGCCTCCTCGTAGAGCGCCGCGAGCTCCGCCTCGCCCTCGGGGCTTCGGTAGATGGGGTCCCCGCTCATGGGACCACGCCGAAGGCGCCCTTGGGCGCTTCCCTAACCACGGTCCCTCTCCAACAGGATCATCATGATGACGCCGGCGAGGATCAGGTCCTCCTCCACCTCCGAGAAGTCCTTGAGCTTCTCCAGCCGGAAGCTGCTCTCGAAGACGGACCTCTGCTTCGCCACGCGCAGGGCCGGCTCGCCGCGCAGGTCCACGATGTAGGCAGGGTTGAAGAAGAGGCCGCCGAAGGCGTCGCCGAACGGGACGGCCTCCACCAAGCCGTCGAGCACCTTCACCCACGGGTTCTCCTCGTGGATGGAGCCGACCGGGCTTTCCGAGCCGTTCGTGAGGACGTAGGTGCTTTTCCACAGGGAGCGTACCCCCTCCTGGCGGACGGCCCCGAGCTGCGTCCCGTCGGGCAGGTTCACGGCGTAGCTCGCGCCGAAGTCGAGCATCCTGTCTGCCTTTATGCGGAAGAGGAGCTTCCTCTGGTCCTCGTCGGCGTAGACGCCCACGTCCTCCTTGAGCCTGAACTTCTTCTTGCGGACGTAGGCTACCAACCTGCCGCCCGCGTCCGTGACACGGACCCTGGTGCCGATGGTCGCTATCTTGAACCTCAGGTCGAGCGGGTAGTCCATCACGCGCCGATCTCCCTCTCCCGCTCTCCCCACGTCTCCGCGTACGGGCGCCTGAGCAGGCGCGTCACCTCCCGCGTCCGCACCACGTCCTGGCGCCGCAGCTCGCGCAGGAACGCTGCTAGCTCCGGGTCCTCGTCCTTCTCGGCCCGCAGGATGTGGGCGTCGTAGGACTCGGCGCTCTCGAGCACGTCGAGCAGAAAGTCCGTCAACCCCTCGTCCCGCCCTCTGACCGCGGCGCGACGTCTCCCGCCCGAAGTCGGTCCCTCTCTCTCCGCGTACAGCACAACTTTCTCCTCTCTCGCCGTTCACCATACCCTTACGCACGCACCCGGCAAAAAGCTTCAAGGCGGGGGCGGGAGCCGTAAGCTCCCGCCCCCCGCGCCGTCAGCCGTCAGCCCTATTTCTCTTGCTGAAAGCTGATCGCTGACAGCTGCCCTAGCGGTTCTCGATGAGGTCGGCCACCACCGGGTAGCGGTACTCGCCGTACTTGCCGACCTTGTAGGCGGCGTAGCCCATGTGGGCGAACGGGACCACGGTAAGGATCAGCATCGCCGGGATCAGCAGGAAGCCGATGAGCACGAAGGTGAGCCCTATCGTCACCGCCCAGCCGATGCCGAGGATCGCGAGCCACGCCCCCTGGTAGGCCGCCGACTGAAGCGCGTCGAACGCGACCTTGGGCGAGCGGTCCCTGTAGACGAGCCACACTATGAGCGCCGCCACAGGCCCCAGGAAAAGCGTGAAGATGTTGAGGAAGCCGCTCAGGTGCGCCAGCACCGACCACGTCCTCTCCTCCCGCGCCCCCATCGCGACGGACTCGCGACCGACGTACTCCTCCCCGACGGGCTCGTATCCCGCCCGGTCCTGTCCCGCGTGGTCCTGCCCCGCGTGGTCCTCACCCACGACGTAGGGCCCGACGGGTTCCTGCTCCGGTTCCCGCTCGGCCTGCCGCTCGGCCTGCCGCTCGGCGGCCTCCGGTTCCCCGGAGATCCCGTAGTTCTGCTCCTTCGACTCCATGCCGGTTCCTCTCTGTCGCTTACCAGCCTGTGCCAATAAGCTACGACCGCGACCGCCGGCCCGCATCGGCCGCCGGACCGAAAAGGGGTAGGCCTCCGGGTGGAGGGCCAGCGCGGGCGGATCGCGCGTGGAAGACCCGGATCGGAACCATGAGGAGTGGGGCGATTCACGATTGCTGGCGCACGTTGCGCCAGCCCTCACTAGCATTCCTTTCTTGATACTTTCCGTAATTCGAGGGGATCGGACCTGGCGGATAGATCGCCTGCAAACACGTCTTTTTGAACTCCCGACAACCCTCAAAAGCGACAGTACAAGAAGCGACTTATTGCATCTTGCTGCTATGAGGTCCAGGGACACCTCGAGGTCCTGACTTGTGCGGGATCCTGTATCCGGGCCTCGGGGAAGAACCCTTCTAAGAGGTTCGGTAAATAGCGTAAGATGTCGGGTGCATGTGGAGCATCCGCTAAATAAGAGCCGCTTTCGGCAGAGCGCTGCCGCTCTCCACCTTAAAACTTCTTTTTCGGTGTTAGACCGGCGGACCAACGAAACCACAGGAGCGGTATCGGCGCAATGCGCACCGAACTTAGCGGACGAGCCACATGGACTATGAGCAAGCATTCGCCATCGACCGGCTCGACACTTTTCGTCCGCAGGTCGGGCCGGTCGATCTCCCAGGGATCAGCTGCCATGCAGCAACCGTAGGGCCGTCACCGCCGCAGCTCCGCCACCTTTTCCAGCCGCCCCAGCTTGTGCGGGTTGCGGATCGCGTAGATGCGGGCGATCCGGCCCCCCTCGACCACGAAGGTGACCGCCGTGTCGAGCTCGCCGGCGAGATCGATCCGGACGGCGGGCGCGCCGTTGAGCCACACGGTGCCGACCACCGCGTCCGGCGCGAGCGTCTTGAAGCGGGACAGGAGCGCCGCCACCCGCCCCATGCCTTCGACCGGGTGCCGGACCGCTGGCACCAGGCCCCCGCCGTCCGCCACCAGGACGACGTCGGGCGCGAGCACGTCCATCAGGCCCCGCACGTCGCCCGTGGCGAGGGCGGCGAGGAACCGCTCCACGACCCGCCGCTGCTCGATGCGGCTCACCTCCATCCGCGGGCGCCGCGCGGCCATGTGTCGGCGCGCCCGGTGCGCGATCTGCCTGACCGCCGCGGAGGACTTGCCCACGGCCTCGGCGATCTCGTCGTACGGCACGTCGAAGACCTCGCGCAGCACGAAGACCGCCCGCTCGGCCGGCCCGAGCGTCTCGAGCACGGTGAGCATCGCGATCGAGACGCTCTCGGCGAGCTCGACGTCCTCGGCCACGTCGGGGCTCGTCAGCAGCGGCTCGGGCAGCCACTCCCCGACGTAGTCCTCGCGCCGCCGGGCCAGCGTGCGCAGCCGGTTGAGCGCCAGCCGGGTGACGATCCGGACGAGGTACGCGCGCGGGTCGCGCACCTCGTCCCGGGCGGCGTCGCCGCTGTCGGCCCACCGCAGCCAGGTCTCCTGCACGACGTCCTCGGCGTCGGCCGCGGAGCCGAGCATCTCGTAGGCGACGGTGAAGAGCAGGCTGCGGTGGGTGACGAACGGCTCGTCGCTCATACGGAGGAGACCACGTCCGCCGACGGCGTCGCGAGCGGCTGCAGGCCACACGCCGCCGAGAACCCCTGCGACTCGATGCCGAGCGCGACGTTGCTCCGGGCGGAGGCGTTCATGAACCCCACCCTGGCGGTCAGCTCCACCAGCGCCGGTGCCCCCAGCTCCTCGAGCAGCCGCGCGGACATCTCGTCGGTGACGGTCGGCGGGGTCTGGCTCATCCCCTCGGCGTACTCCATCACCCTCCGCTCCAGGGGGGTGAAGTCGTCCGACTCCCGCCACCGCGGCACCTCCCGCGCTTTGGCCTCGTCGAGACCCTTGTTATGTGCCATGAAGTAGTTGAAATCCAGGCAAAAGCTGCAGCCAATCTGACCGGCCGCGGCCATGGCCGCGAACGACGCCAGGTTCGGGTCGAGCCGGTCCCACTTCTCGACCTTGCGCCCGAATCCCATCATGTCCTTGAAGACCCTCGGGTTCTGCCACATCACCTCCGCCGACTCCGGTACGTCGCCGAGCATCTTGCGCATCGCCACCTTCAGCAGTCTGCCGTAGATGCCGGTGATCTCGGTCTTGGGGATTCGGGTATTGCCGGCCATGTCTCCTCCAGGGTTTCTCTTGGCTTCGACATAAGGACACCGGCCACGAATCGGATGTGACACCCGAGCCGGTTATTTTCGCCAGCCCCCTCAGCGCGAGGTTCCGGGAACGAGTCCTCTGCCGAGGTCGGTGAACAGGTCGCGGGGCGGATGCGGGTAGAGGTCGCCGATCAGGACAGCGTCTTCTCGAACCAGTGGTGGGCATGGGGCTCGTCGTTGAACGGGGCGACCTCCTCGAACCCGGCCTTGCGGTAGAGCTTGATCGCCTCCTTGAGGGCGCGGTTGGTCTCGAGGTGCAGCACCTTTACCCCGTCTTCGCGGGCCAGCGCCTCCAGGGTCTCTAGCAGACGCCGGCCGACGCCGAGCCCGCGCGAGCCCGGGTCAACCCACATCCTCTTGAGTTCGGCGGGCGCCTGGCCGTGCAACTTCAGCGCGCCGCATCCGACGGGAACGCCGTCCAGCCGGGCCACCACGCAGTAGCCGGCTGGCGGCGTGAGCTCCTCGGGATCTGCCGAGATACTTGTGCCCGCGTCGAAACCTCCCTCGAACCTGGCGTCGAGCTCGTCCGCGTAGCGGGCGATGCAGCGCACGACGTGGGGGTGGCGGGGGTCCTCCACCTCGATCCCCACCGACGCCGCCCGCAGCGACCTGTCGACCTCGGCGATGGCCGCCAACAGCCGCTCGAGGTGGCCGACCGGCACCCCGTCGAGCAACGCCGCGGCGGCCAGGTCGGAGAGGCGGTCGAGTTCTCGCACCTCCGCGGTCCCGGCTGCTGTCAAGCGGAGCCGTCTCCGCCGCCGGTCTTGGGGGCTCGCCTCCACGACCACGAGGCCCTCGTCCTCCAGCCGTCGCACGAGGCGGCTGGCGTAGCCGGAGTCGAGCCCCATCCGGTCGCGCAGTCCGTGGAGGTCCGCGCCGTCCTCCCCGACCTCCCACAGCAGACGAGAGGCGCCGAGCGGGCGGTCGCGCCCCAGGAACGACTCATCGAGCGCGCCGATCCGTTCGGTCACGGTCCGGTTGAAGCTGCGGACGACCGCCACGCTGTCCGGCGAGATTTTTCTGACCATGGTCAGATATTAGCAGTGGTCTGTGACGAGCGCCATGCGGTCTTGGGTCATTCTCCAGCGGTCTCGTGCCACGCGTCCAGGTCGAGGCCTCCGCGCCGAAGAGGACGATTCCCGCTGTGCTAGGATCAACGCTCCGATGGATCCCCTGGAGAAGAGCAGGAGAGAACGCCTTGGGGGCCTGCCCCTGGCGCTGGCGACCGGCGTCCTGGTCTTCGCCGTGGACCAGGGTCTCAAGGCCGTCGTGGAGGACTCCATGCGGGTCGGCGAGAGCATCACGCTCGTGCCGGGTTTCCTGAGCCTCACGTACATCAAGAACGACGGGGGCGCCTTCGGCATCCTCGGGGGCAGCCAGATCCTGCTGCTCGCGGGTAGCGCGGTCGCCGTCGGGGTCGTCCTGTGGATGCTGCTCTCCGGCCCGACCTCTAGGGCCACGACGTTCGGGTGCGGGCTGATCCTCGGCGGCGCCGCCGGCAACCTGATCGACCGCCTTACCGCCGGCGCGGTCACGGACTACGTCCACTTCTCCTTCTGGTACATCTTCAACGCCGCCGACGCCGCCATCACCTTAGGTGTGGGTTTATTGTTGCTCTCCAGTCTCCGGTCGGAGCGGCCAGAGAGCAAGCGCAGCGGTCCGGCCACCAGGGCGGGCAAGGGATAGGAGCGTGGCTATACGCTCCCGGATCGGGCGAACCAGCTTCCGGAGATGTCGGGGGCCTTCGGAGGCCGCAACCCGTTTAGTTCCGGCCCAACTTCCGTCGAAGATACCGCCTGCCCGATCCTTTAAGATCCCGTTTCGTACCGGCAAGATTTCGTGGGAGGACCGATCTTGGTCGATGGGGCTCTGAACTGGTTCCTGGGCCTGGGGATAGCGCAGAAGGTCTTCGCGGTGCTCTTCGGCGGCCTCGTCATATTCTCGACGGCCTACCTCATCTCCAGCGCGGGCTTCTGGTTGTTGGGCTACGGTGACGAAGCTTCGGACCCGCCGAGTGAGGCCGCCAGCTCCCCCGCGCCCGAAGCCTCGACCCCCGTGGCGGCTTCCGAAACCCTCGACGATATGAACATGAAGATCACCGGCGTGGCGTGGAGGGGTGAGATAGTCGTGGTGGAAGGCGAGTGGAGAGGAGATATCTCTTCGGTCCACTGCGACCTTTTGGAGGGCGAGAACGGAGCCCGGGTCACGGACTGGTGGGACAGGTCCGTGGCGGCCTCAATGTCCTGGCAGACGCGGGGCTTCAAACAGGAATTCGTCGAGGCGACCGGTGGGAGGGTAGAGGTGCCCGCCGACCCGGAGGCCAGCTACCTGGCGACCTGCTCGGCCAACTTCGAGGACGGCTGGCAGATCAGCGACACCGCCGTTGTGGAGAGGTCTCCCGGTTGAGTCGGCGGTCGCCAGACCAAAGCATTGTGCAGGGAGGTCGATCGCCGGAGGCCGACCGCTTCAGGCCAGCCATCCCGCGTCCCAGGCGGCCAGGGCCATCAGGAGTATTCCGAGCAACACGATCGACGTCTCGAACAGCCTAGAAGGCCTTTCCTCCTCGCGGTTCGGCCCGCGGGCGGGAGGGCGGGCCCGCACTTTCCCGGTCCCGGGACCGGAGGCCCCTGCCGTGTGGCGGCTCTCGGACACCCGACCATGTTAAGCCTCCGCGTGAGGCCCGTGGTTAAACGATGGTAAATATCAGGTTAATAGTAGGCCGCATGCCCCGTGCCACGCCTACGCCAGCCGGCTCGGAACGAAAGCCAGGAGGAACCCGGCGGTGGTGACGATCCCGACGAGGAGCGCGGCGCCCCCGACGAAACCCCAGAACATGGCCTCGAGTCCCCGGCAACGGGCCTACCGTTCCACGATGCGCTCGTACACGACCCGGTAGCGCCGGATAGTCTGTCGCAGGTCCTCCGTGGACTGCTCCCCGGCCTCGTCGTCCGAGCTCCCGCCCGACCGGGCGACCACGTCGGCCCTCATGCGGCGGGCCTCGCGGTAGTCGTCGGCGACGTCGGGGTGCATGGCGGCCAGGTTCTTCTCCGTCTCCTCGTCGCTCTGGGAGGAGTCCGTGATGAAGCGGCGCTCGTGGAGGATGTCCGAGACGGTACGGTCGGCCATCTCTATGGACCTCTTCGGGTTGTCCACGAAGACCCGCTCGACCTCGCCCCACTGCCCCTCGAAGTGCTCCCGCCGCTCGTCGGAGAGCGGCTCGACGTTCCGCTCCACGCTCCCGCGCCTGCGCCGCAGCTCCTTGTCCGCCTCCTCCTCGGATCCCGTCTCCTGGGCGGTCCGCTCGTACTCGGACCCGAACTCCTCCCGGCTGCGCTCCCTCTGCTGCTCCTGCCGCTTCGCCCGGCTCCGCCTCACGGCGAAGAAGATCGCCAGCAGCAGGATCACCACGACGACCACCACGACGATCGTAATAATCAACCCGGTACTCAAAACTCTCCTCCTTCTCCTCGTCTACCCCGTTTTGTTCCCCCAAACGGAACACCCGTAACGTGATGCAACGTAAGTTGTCGGCGGCGCGGTTTCCCTCAGCGCCCATCGTGGCATAAAATCCATTGTGGCGGTGACGCCGCCCAGCTAGCGAGAGGAGCGACGCATGACCGAGCGAGACCGACGCGAGGGCACCGGCGAGACCAGGGACAACGTCCGCGACGACCTCGACGAGGCCTCAAAGGGCCGCAAGAAGGACGCCACCCCGGACGCCGTCGAAGAGGAAGAGGCCACCGGCGGCGGCGGTGGGGTAAAGGACAACGTCAAAGACGAGCACGACGAGACCCAGCGACACTAGAGACCAGGTGACTTGATAAGGGGGACCGGGGCCTTCGGGCCCCGGTCCTTCTCTCTGCCCTAGCGGACCCTCGGACGGTTGGCGTCCGTGCGGGAGCGGCCGAAGAGCCGGTCGAGGAAGTAGTCGGCGGCGAAGGCGCCAGTGGCGCCGCCGATAACGCCTAGTACCACGTCGAAGATCGAGTCGGCCAGGGCGTTCGAGATCGGGACGCCCATCGCGGAGAGCACGATCTCTACAACCTCCCAACCGACGGCGCCGAGCAGCCCGAACACGGCGCCGGTGACGACGGCGCGGCGGCGCGTGTCGAAGAACTCGTCGTCGCCCCCGGACCGGTAGATGATCTCCGCCAGGACCCCCACGAGCACGAACGGCGTAAGGAAATGCGCGATCTCGTCGTAGAGCGGTACCGGCTCGAAGAGCTTCCAGATAAATCCGGCCCCGTTGAGGGCGATGCAGACCAGGAGCAGCAAGATTACCCACATACGTGGCATATTCGGACCCTTCCGGTCGCGACACGGCCTCTACCCCGCCTATACCCCCGGCAGCCCGTACTGAAAAACGCCCTCGGGCACCTCGTGGCAGTGGCGGCAGCGGGCCTCGTAGCTCTCTTCGGCCCCAACGAGGATGATCGGGGCTGAGGCCGGGGCCGGGCGCCCGTCTATGAGGCGCTGGGAGCGGGCGGCGTCCCTGCCGCAGCGGGCGCAGATGGCCCTTAGCTTGACGATCTCGTCGGCCTCGGCGAGCAGGTAAGGCATCGGGCCGAAGGGCTCGCCGCGGAAGTCCATGTCGAGGCCGGCCACCATCACCTCGTAGCCTGCGTCGGCTAGCTGCCGGCACGCCTCCACGACGCCTATGTCGAAGAACTGGGCCTCCTCGACGGCTACGACGTCGGCGGTTGGGTCCACCTTCTCGAGCAGCTCCGCGCTGGAGCCTACGGGGATGGCCTCGTGGGGGATGCCGTTGTGGGACCGTATCTCGTCGTGCTCCGAGCGGCTCTCGAGGGCGTGCTTGAAGACCTGCACCCTGCGGCGGGCGTAGAGCGCGCGGCGGGAGAGCCGGATCAGCTCCTCCGTCTTGCCTGAGAACATGGAGCCCGAGATCACGGTCAACGAACCGGTCCGGAGCGTCGGGTCTTCTTCTAATGGCCTGAAGGTCTGCATCATACGCGCATATTTTACCGGTCCCCGCCGGGATTACCGGCCCCGTCTCCCCCCCGCCCCGCGCCGTTCCTTTCGGCTCTTCATCAGGGCGAATACCGCGACGCCCAGGATCACGAGCCCCGAGGTGATCAGGAAGAGGCCGACGTACTCGGGGGCCCGGCGGCCGAGGTAGGAGTAGAGGAGGGTCTGGGGGAGGATGCCTAAAGCGGTGGCGAGGGTGAAGCCGCCGAAGCGCATCCGGGTAAGGCCGGCGGCGTAGCTTATGGCGTCGAAGGCGACGCCGGGCAGGAGCCGGCCGGCGAAGACCGCGTAAGTCCCCCACCGCTCGAACCAGCGGTCGGCGGACTCGAGTCCCGTCCTGCCGACCAGCACCTCCACGGGCCCCCTGCCGAGGGCGCGAGAGAGGCCGAAGCAGACCGCAGCCGCGAGGACGTGGCCGAAAAGGGAGAGCATCCAGCCCCAGAATACGCCGAAGGCGAGGCCGTTGGCGAACGTGATCAGGAACGATGGCACCGGCGCCGCCAGCGCCTGCAACACCATAAGAAAGCACGAAACTACCGGCGCCCAGAGCCCGAACGAGACTATGTAATCCCGCAGCCCCGCGACGTCCCCCCGCCCCAGGATGCCGAGCGCCCGGTTGGTCTCCTCCCTGAACCCTTCTACGAGCCCGTACAGCAGCCCGAAAGACGCGGCGGCTGCCAGGACCGTCCAGAGGCGCAGCCGGCGAACCGCGCGCGCGTTCGGCTCTGCCGGCCGGGCCATACCCCTAGGAGTGTTATCCCTGTCCGGGCGCGAGGTCCAGGGTCCTCCGGGCCATCCGGATCGAGGCGGCGTCCACCATCTGCCCGTCCACGCTGATGGCCCCCGAGCCCGCCGCGTTAGCCTCCTCGTACGCCCCGACCACCTTCTTCGCCCACGAGACCTCGTCCTCCGTCGGCGAGAAGACCTCGTTGACGACGGGCACCTGCGCGGGGTGGATGCACCACTTGCCGTCGAAGCCGAGTGCCCGCGCCGCGCGGCAGGCCTCCCTCAGCCCTTCCTCGTCCCTGTGGTCGGCCACGGGGCCGTCCAGCGCCCTCAAACCCGCCGCCCGCGCCGCGACCACGATGCGCTGCATTACGTACCCGAAGCGGTGGCCGGAGTACGCATCGTCCCACTCGTCCCTGGTGCCGATGCTCGTCTGGGGCATCCCGAGGCTCGCCGCGAAGTCCCCCGGCCCGAAGTGGAGGGCCCGCAGCCTGCCCGTCGAGCGGGCGATGGCGTCGACGTTCGTAAGGCCCTCGGCGGTCTCTATCTGGGCTTCCAGCCCTATCCTGCCCGGATCCAGGTCCATCTGGAGCTCTATCCCGTCGAGCAGGACGGCGACGGCGTGCAGGTCTTCCGGGCGGTTGACCTTGGGGATAAGGACGGCGTCGAGCGCGTCCCCCGCCCCTTCTGCCACCTCGATAACGTCCCGGTAGAACCATCGCGTGTCGAGCGCGTTGGCCCTGAACGCCGTGGGCCTGCCGCCCCAGTCGAGCTCCCCCAGGGCCCTGACCACGTCAGCCCTGGCGCCCGACTTTCTGTCCGGGGCCACGGCGTCCTCAAGGTCGAGGAAGACGGCGTCAGCCCCCGAGGCTAGCGCCTTCTCGACCATCTTCCGGTTCGAGGCCGGGACCGCCAACAAAGAACGCGCCGCACCCATCTGCCCTCCCTCTCTCGCGACCGCACGCTATTCTCGCACAGCGCCGTACCATCGCGACGCCCTCCCGCGCCCTTGACACTTCCCCCTCCGCGTACTTTGATCCCGTCTGTTGAATACCCTCGACTATCCACGAGAGGGGGGCGACGCGTGAGCAGGTCCCTCAAGCTGGTCCTGGACTTGCTGTTCGGGCTCGTCGTCCCCATCGTCATCCTCTCCCGCTTCAGCGACGAGCTCGGCAACGTCCCGGCCTACGTGGTCTCGGCCCTCGTGCCGGTTACGTGGGTGGCGGTGGACCTCTTCTTTATAACGAAGCGGTTCAACTTCATAACGAGCTTTCTCGGCCTGAACGCCGTGGTCAGGGGCGTGCTGGCCTTCTGGTTCGTGGACGGGGTCGCCTACGCCATCAAGGACTCCGTGCCGAGCCTGCTGTGGGTCGCCACCTTCGGGGCTTCCCTGGCGTTCGGGCGTCCCCTGATCGGGGCCTTCCTGGAGCAGTCTTTCGACCCCCGCACGCCTGAGCAGGAGCGGTCTCTTCGGGGCCTCTTCGACGAGGGGCCGACGCGGCGGGCGCTCTGGTTCGGGACGCTTGCGATGGTCGTCCTCTCGGCCGTCACGGGCGTCGCCAACTTTTTCCTCAACCTCTGGGTGGTGACCGCCGGGTTCGGGACGGGCGCCTTCAACGCCCAGGTGGCCGAGTCGAACGCCATAGCCCGATTCGCGATCTCCATCCCCGAGACCCTTGCCCTGATGGTCGTCGTCGGCCTCGCCCTGAGGGCCGTCTACGCCAGGCTGCCGGGCGACCCCACGGACAAGGACTTCTGGGAGCTTATGGAGCTCAGGGAGGCCCGCCAAGAGAAGAGCGCGTAGGGCCACGAAGGCGGAGGGCGACTAAGAGTCGAGCGCCTCCACGCGGTCGCCGGCCCGTATCTTCCCGCCCGAGAGCACGTCGGCGCGCAGCCCGCCGCGGTGCACCAGACCCCGCAGCACCCCGGGCCGGGTGAGCCTTTCGAGGTGCGCGCACGGCTCGCAGCGCCGCTGGCCGAAGCACTCCACCTCCCCTACCTTGAAGCGCTTCCCTATCAGGCCGTCGAGCGAGATGCCCCTCACGACGAGGTTCCGCCGCGCCTCGGCAGGCGCGATCCCGACGCCCGAAGAGCCCAACTCCTCCAGCGCCTCGGCCTCGACAAGCGTCAGGTCGTACCCGCGCCCCCGCGGGTCGGAGAAGGTCCCAGCCCCACGCTCGTAGCGGTCGCCCCGCAGCCCGCGGCCAGCGACCGCCTCGGCCGACGGCGCAACCGTCATGGGCCCCTCGGCCTCGGCGGAGACTGCTATCACCTCGACCACGCCGGCCCCTTCATCTCCACGTCCCGTCCCGGTCCCACGTACCGGGTCGTGCTCCGCCAGCACGAAGGCCACCTCCAGCTCCGCCCCCCCATCCTGCCCGGCGGCCGGATCGAAGACAACCCCAGGAGGCACCCCGAAGAAAACCGCCCAGGTCTCCGACCCCCGCCGACGGCCGAGAAAGCGCCCGGGCCACGCGAAGGTCTCGGGCGACGCCACGGGCACGAGCCCGCGCCCGCGCCCGGCGAGCCACTGGCGCAGGCCGACCTCCCCGTCGCCTGGCACCTCCGAAGCATCCACGCCTAGCACGTGCGCCACGCAGGCGCCCAGCGAAGCCGCCTCGGTGTCCGTTACCTGCCCCAAACCGCCTCCCCTCGCATCACTTACACCGCGCACACTCTATCGGCGCTTCGAGGGAGACGCAAAGGCCGCCGACGGCCAGCCCCCCGCCGGCCGTCCCCAACCTCAAAACCTGGAGCCTACTTCCCGAGCAACGTCTCCACGCTCTCGCCCCTTATCGAGGCGTCCAGGACCTCCATCGGGTGGGCCATCGGCATCGAGTGCCCCATCCGCTTGAGGGAGGCCTGGATCTGGAGCATGCAGCCGGGGTTGGAGGTGACGATCATGCGAGCCCCGGTGTTCAGCACGTTCTTGGCCTTGCGGTCGCCGAGCTCCGTGGCGGGCTCGGGCTCGACCATGTTGTAGATGCCGGCCGAGCCGCAGCAGATCTCGGCCTCCTTTATCTCCCTTACCTCCACGCCTGGGATCTGCTTGAGGGTCTGGCGCGGCTGCTTGCGGACGCCCTGGGCGTGGGCGAGGTGGCAGGCGTCGTGGTAGGCGGCGGCGACCGGCAGGGGGTTCCGCTCGGCGACGGGGCCCAAGTCCTGGATGAACTCGGTGACGTCCATCACCTTCTCTGCGAACGCGCTCGCCCGCTCGGCGTACTCGGGGTCGTCGCGCAGCAGGTAGCCGTACTCCTTGAGCGTCGAGCCGCAGCCTGCGGCGTTGATGATTATGTTGTCGAGGTCCAGGCCCTCGAAGGTGTCTATGAGCCTGCGGGCGAACTCCTCGAACTCCTCCTCGCGGCCCGCGTGGACGCTGAGGGCGCCGCAGCAGCCCTGCACCTTGGGCGTCACCACCTCGCAGCCCTCGGCGGCAAGGACGCGCACGGTTGCGGCGTTGACGTCGGAGAAGAAGACCCGTTGCACGCAGCCCTTGATGAACCCGACGCGCCTGCGCCTCTCGCCTACGGCCTCCGTCACCTCCGGGAGCTCGTGCTGCTCGCTGAGCATGGGCATGAGGGCCTCCATCGCGCGCATGCGCTTGGGGAGGAGCTTCATCACCCCGGCCTTGTTCAGCATGTCGCCGACCCCGAAGCGCTGGTAGAGCTTCAGGGGGGCGGCCATAAGACGCAGCCGGTTGGGGTAGGGGAAGATCTGGAAGATCATCTCCCTGAAAGCCTTGTCCTGGGGCGTCCGCTCGTAGCGGCGCTCGACCTGCCCGCGCGTCGCCTCGATGAGCTTGTCGTACTGCACGCCGGAAGGGCACGCGGTTACGCACGCCATGCACCCGAGGCAGAGGTCCCAGTGGCGGACCATCTGGTCGTTCATGGGCTCCTCGTTGAGACCTTTGTTCATGAGGTAGATGCGCCCGCGCGGGGAGTCCATCTCCTCGCCGAAGAGCACGTATGTAGGGCAGGTCGGCAGGCAGAAGCCGCAGTGGACGCAGTCGTCTATGAGGTCCTTCTCCGGCGGGTGGTGGGCGTCGAAGGCAGGGAACATGTGACTCCCGCTCTCCGTTGAGCGGCCGATGCCCACCGTCTGCTTTACAGCGCCGCGCGAGGCGAAGGTGTCGTCCGGCAGGTCCTCGGGGCTGCCGGCGCCGACGCTCTGAGCCGCGGCGTCCTGGTTCGTGGGCGTGGCGTCGGTGCGACGCTCCGTCGCGTCGGTCGCGTCGTACGGGTTGCCGTCCTGGCGCGGGTCGAGGGATTCGTTGTTCCTGTCCACTGCTCTAGATACCTCCCACGAACCTGCCCGGGTTGAGAATCCCCCGGGGATCGAACTTCTCCTTTACGCGGCGGGTGACCTCAAGGCGGCTCCCTATCGGGCCCCACGCCTCGACCCGCTCCTTGAAGGCCGGCGGGGCCTCGCGCACGACGAGGCTGCCGCCCCTCCGCAGCCAGATCTCGCGCAGCTCCTCGACGACCCCGGCCCGCGCCTCCTCCTCACCACCGGAGAGCCCGACGTAGGTGACGCCGGTCCCGGCGTGCCCTGTGATGCGCGGCGTGACGCCAAGGCGCGAGCAGGCCCCGAGCGTCGAGTCCAGGACGCCCGTAAGCTCCGCCGGCGGGGCTGAGATCTTGACCGCCACCCCCTCGCCGCCGGCCCCGGGCGGGCCGGACGAACCAGCCTCGTCGTCCGAGACCTCCCTGACCTCCCCGAAAGAACCGAGGATGTGGGAGGTGGCCTCCGACTGCGCCTCGACGCCCGTCGGTATCCCCTCGATGAGGACCGTGATCTGGCGCGTCTCGCCGTCCCAGAGTAGCTCGACGGCGCTGGGGACGATCTGGGCGTGCAGGATCGCCTGCGACGCCGCGCCCGCCGAAGCGGTGTCCGGCAGCTCCACAACCACCGTCCTGGCCGTCTCGGGCCTCGGGTGGAGCCTGAAGTTGCACTCGGCGATGACGCCGAGGGTGCCTAAAGATCCGGTAAAGAGCTTGGAGAGGTCGTAGCCGGCGACGTTCTTGACGACCTTGCCGCCCGCCTTCGCCACCGTCCCGTCAGCCAGGACGACGGTGATGCCGATTATGAGGTCCCTCACGGTCCCGTATCGGTACCTCCGCGGCCCCGAGGAGTTCGCGGCCACTATCCCGCCCACCGTGGCGCCCTCCCCCGCTTCTGGCGGGTCCACGCCCAGCATCTGGTCGGACTCGGCGAGGCGCTCCTGCAGGCCGCCGAACCTTATCCCGGACTGCACCCTCACCACCTGGTCGCCCGGGACGTGCTCGACCACCCCGTCCATGCGGGTGGTGCCTAGGATCAGGTCCAATTCTCGCGGCGGGTTGCCGAGCGACATCGTGGTCCCGCCGCCCCTCGGCGCCACCGCGAGGTCCCTGTCGTTGGCGTACTTCATAAGCCCGCTTATCTCTTCCGTGGAGCCGGGTTCGACCACGAACGAGGGGGCGACGCCGTCGATGGCGTCGTCGGTTCCGGCCTCGCGGGCGTGCTCCTCGCCGACTATGTTCTGCAGGTCTTCCAGGGAGACGTTCTTCGTGCGCGTCGCCATCAGAAGTTCTCCGCCAGGCCGGCCTCTTGGACGGGGTGCATCCGGAAGGGCCCCGGCCGCTCGCCGCACAGGCGCGGGGTCGGGAAGATCTTGCCCGGGTTGCAGATCTGGTGCGGGTCGAAGGCGCACCTCAGTAACTGCATGGTGTCCAGGTCCTCCGTAGTGAACATCTTCGGCATGTACTTCTTCTTGTCCTCGCCGATGCCGTGCTCGCCCGTGAGCGAGCCGCCGTGCTCCAGGCACGTGAACACGATGTCGCCCGCGAGGGCCTCGGCCTTCTCGGCCTCTCCCTCCACGTCGTTGTCGTAGAGAACCAGGGGATGCAGGTTGCCGTCGCCCGCGTGGAAGACGTTCGCGACGCGCATCCCGTACTCGGAGCCGAGCTCGCTGATCCTCTTGAGGACGGCACCGAGCTCTGTGCGCGGGACCACGGAGTCCTGCACGTAGTAGTCGTTGGCGATGCGGCCCATCGCCGCGAACGCCGCCTTGCGGCCCTTCCAGAAAAGCGCCCGCTCGTCGTCGTCCTCGGCGATCCTGACCTCGGAGGCGTTGTTCTCCTCGCAGACCCTTATGGTGTGCTGGAACTGGTCCTCCACCTCGGCCGCCGGGCCGTCGAGCTCGACTATGAGGATGGCACCGGCCTGGGGGAAGCCAGGGTGGACGGCGGTCTCGACCGCCTCGATGCACAGGGAGTCCATCATCTCTATGGCGGCGGGCACTATGCCGCCCCCGATGATCCCCGAGACGGCACCCCCGGCCTCCTCGGTGTCCTTGAAGGCCGCGAGGAGGGTCCTCACGGCCTCCGGCTTGCGCACGATGCGCAGGGTGATCTTCGTCGCTATCCCCAAAGTCCCCTCGGAGCCCACGAACGCCCCGAGAAGCTCGTAGCCCGGGGAGTCGGGGGCCTTCCCGCCCCCGACGTTCACCATCGTGCCGTCGGGGAGGACGATCTCGGCGCCCATCACGTGGTTTGTGGTGAACCCGTACTTCAGGCAGTGGACGCCGCCGGAGTTCTCGGCGAGGTTGCCGCCGATGGAGGAGACGATCTGGCTAGCGGGGTCGGGGGCGTAGTAGTAGCCCTCGTCTGCGACCTCCTGGCTAACCCAGATGTTTATGACGCCCGGCTCGACGACGACCCGCTGGTTCGGGATGTCCACATCGAGGATGCGGCGCATCCTGGAGAGGACGATCAGCACGCCAGACTCGACGGGGAGCGCCCCGCCCGAGAGCCCCGTGCCGGACCCGCGGGCTACGAAGGGTATTCCCTCGCCGTAGAGGAGCTTGACGATCCGCTGGACGTGCTCTGCCGTCTCGGGCAGGACGACCAGCTCGGGGATCACCCGGTAGTTCATCAGGCCGTCGCACTCGTAGGAGCGGAGCTGCTCGCGCTCGGAGATCACCCCCTCAGGGCCGAGTATGCCTTGCATCTCCCGTATCAGCAGGTCGCGCTGCATTGGACCTCCTCCTGGAATACCGTGCTTCCCCGTGGGTTCCCCTTGGCCGCATTCTATAACAGAAGCCCCCGCCGCGGGCCACACCACCGGTGACCCGCTCACTTGCGCCGCCGACTCTCCGCCGGGAAGATGGGCGCCATGGGACGACGGGGCGGAGAAGGCGCAAAGGAGACCGGGGGCCCGAAACGCAAAGCCCTGATCTCCGGTCCCGTCGCGTCGCTGGCGCTGGCGATGTTGGTCTCCGCCTTCGGGTTCCAGCTGCTGCTCTCCGTCGTGCCGCTCTACGCCGCGGCGGTCGGGGGAGGCACGGGCGGCGCCGGGCTCGCCACGGCGACGTTCATGCTGACCACGGTGCTGACGCAGGTAGCCATGCCGAGGCTGCTCGGTCGCTTCGGGTACCGGAGGGTGCTCGTGGCCGGCCTGCTCTTCCTGGGTCTGCCCGCCCTCCTCTACCCGCTGGCGGGCGGCGTGGCCGGGGTGCTGGCCGTCACGCTCGCCAGGGGCGTTGGGTTCGGGATCGTCACGGTCGGCTTCGCGGCCCTGATCGTCGAGCTCGCACCTCCCGAGCGCAGGGGCGAGGCGTTGGGGCTCTTCGGCCTGGCGATGACGCTCCCCACCGTGCTCTGCAACCCTCTGGGCCTCTGGCTCGTGGAGGTCTCCGGCTACACGACGGTCTTCCTCCTCGGCGGCCTCTTCCCGCTGCTCGCCCCACTCGCCGTCGCGGGCATCAGGACCGGCTCCCTCGACCGCGAGGCCGTAGGCGGCGCGGGCTTTCTCGAAGGCCTGCGGCGCGGGCCGCTGCTCCGCCTGGCCCTGATCTTCGCCACCGTTACCTCCGCGACGGGCGTGGTGGTGACGTTCCTCCCCCTCACCCTGCCCGCGTCGGGCCCCTTCTCCCCCGCCTCGGCCCTCCTCGTCTTCGGCCTCACGAGCACCTTCAGCCGCCTGTGGGCCGGCCGCTTCGGCGACCGCCGAGATCCCCACATCCTGCTCGTCCCCGGCCTCTTCGCCGCCGCGGTCGGCATGGTAGCCCTCCCGCAGGGTGGCCCCCCGACGCTCGGCGGGGCGCTCCTCCTCGGGGCGGGGGTCGGCCTGCTGCAGAACTCGACGCTAGTCCTCATCATGGACCGTGTCGCCGACGACGAACGCGGCCTCGGCAGCACCCTGTGGAACGTCTCCTTTGACGCCGGCACCGGCGTCGGCGCCTTCTCCTTCGGCTTCATCGTCGGCGTGGGCGGCCTCTCCTCCGCCTTCTACATCTCGGCCCTCATCCTGCTCGCGGCCATAGGCCTCGTCTTCGTGGACCTCCACCACAAGAAGCCCGCCCCCCACCGGCCGTCCGACTACTGAAGGCATGCGGCGGGACCAGGCACGCTCGAAGTCCGGTGCGGCAAGGAAACAGACCGGGCCAGGAACAACGCAACGCGGGATCGCGGCCTGAGCTGGCAGAAACGCAGGGGCCCGGGAAAGTTTTCGGTGGCGCGTCGCTGCGCGCCACCATGCGATTTCACCAACGAACCTCGCTTGGCCCGGAGCAGGGCCTCCCGGCTGGCACGGTCGGGCCGCGGCTCCTAGACTAGGCGGGTGATAAGGGAGACCGATCTGGAGCTGGGCGACGGCCGCACGCTGCACGCGTACGACACGGGCGGGGATGATGCGGACGACCGGCTCGCGGTCTTCTGGCACCACGGCACGCCGAACATCGGCGCGCCTCCCGAGCCTCTCTTCCCGGCCGCGGCCCGGCTCGGCATCCGCTGGGTGTCGTACGACCGGCCCGGGTACGGCGGATCGACCCCCTACCCGGGCCGGGACTTGGCTTCGGCCGCAGCCCACGTCTCCGCCGTCGCCGACGCGCTGGGCGTAGATCGGTTCGCGGTAATGGGACACTCCGGCGGCGGTTCGCACGCCCTGGCGTGCGGCGCGCTGCTGCCGGAGCGCGTCCTGGGCGTGGTCAGCGTGGCAGGATTGGCCCCGTTCGGCGCAGGGGGGCTCGACTGGTTCGCGGGCATGGCCGCATCAGGCGCGGCGTCCCTGCGCGCCGCCGCCGAGGGGCGCGAGGTAAAGGAGAGGTACGAGGCTTCGAACACGGAGTTCGACCCTGAGATGTTCACCCCGGCGGATCACGCCGCACTCTCGGGTACATGGTCCTGGCTGGCCGACGTCGTCGGCCCGGCTGTGGAGGCCGGGCCGGGCGGGCTTATAGACGACGACCTTGCCTACGTCGCACCGTGGGGGGCCGACCCGGCGCAGATAACCGCGCCTACCCTCTTACTGCACGGCGGCCGGGACCGGATCGTGCCCGGCTCGCACGGCGAGTGGCTCGCGCGTCGCTGCCCCCCGTCAGAACTGTGGCTGCGCCCGGACGACGGTCACATCTCGGTCCTGAACTCCGGCGCGGCGGCCCTGGAATGGCTCCGGGAGCACACCGACGGCGTCTGAGCCCCGCGCGGCCGTCGAGCCAGACCAGGGGCGGCCACCACCGAGGAGGCCGCCCGCGGAGACCCCAGCGACCCATTGAGGCAGCGTCTCCCCTCCTCGTCCCTTGCTAACCCCCGGGCCGCCTGAGCAGGTCGTCGACGCGCCGCCCCATCCGCTCCCCAGGGGCCACCAAGCCGCCCGTGGCCCCTCCGGTGGTGACTCGGTACCTACGCCGGGGGGTTTGTTTCGGCCAGGTGTTGCGCCGTTCTTGTCAGCGTCCGGAGGTTACCCCTCCAGCGCGGCTTGGGCGGCGGCGAGGCGCGCGCCCGGCACCCTGAAAGGCGAGCACGAGACGTAATCCAGGCCGACCTCGTGGAAGAAGGCTACGCTCTTCGGGTCTCCGCCGTGCTCCCCGCAGACGCCGAGCTTGAGGTTCGGGTTGTCGTCCCGGCCCCTCTCTATCGCCATCTTGACGAACTGCCCGACGCCGTCCCTGTCAATGGTCTGGAACGGGTTGAAGCTGAGGATGCCTTCCTCCAGGTATTCGGCCAGGAACTTCTCCTCGGCATCGTCGCGGCTAATGCCGCAGACCATCTGGGTGAGGTCGTTGGTGCCGAAGGAGAAAAAGTCGGCAACGGCGGCTATCTTGTCCGCCACGGCGCAGGCCCTCGGAAGCTCGATCATGGTCCCTATCGGGATGCCCGCGCCGGCCAGCTCGTCCTCTATCATCGAGCGCATCTTCCTGAGCTCGGGGGCCAGGGCGACGAGCGGGATCATGATCTCGACCACCGGGTCTCCCCCGTCCTCGCTGACGGTCCTGGCGGCCTCCGCTATGGCCCGCGCCTGCATGAGGTAGATCTCGGGCTTGAGGAGGCCGAGCCTGCAGCCCCGCAGCCCTAGCATCGGGTTCTTCTCTTCGAGGTTCTCGGCGACCCTGAGCTGGCGCCGTTGCTCCCCGGCGTCCTCACCGCGCGCCTCCCGCTCGGCGATCTCCTTGGCCAGGTCCTTCGAGTCGGGCAGGAACTCGTGGAGCGGCGGGTCAAGCAGGCGGACGGTCACCGGCAGACCGTCCATCGCCCGGAAGATGCCCTCGAAGTCCTCGCGCTGCATCGGTTCGAGCTTGGCGAGCGCCTCGACGAGCGCCTCGTCGCCCTCAGAGAGGATCATCTCGCGCATGATCCTGAGCCGCTCGCCCTGCATGAACATGTGCTCGGTGCGGCACAGCCCGATGCCCTCGGCCCCCAATTCTCTTGCCCGCCGCGCGTCCTCCGGCGTGTCGGCGTTGGCCCTCACGCCTAGAGAGCGCACCTCGTCTGCCCACCGGAGCACGGTCTCGAAGTCCTCGCTCGGGTCGGGCGCCACCAGCGGCGCCTCGCCCCTTATGACGCGCCCGGTCGCCCCGTCTATGGTAAGGACGTCGCCGGCCTCGAAGGTCTCGCCGCCTAAGCGGACCTCGCCGCTCGCGCGGTCGATCTTAAGAGCGTTGCAGCCGGTAACGGCGGACTTGCCCATCCCGCGGGCGACGACCGCCGCGTGGCTGGTCATGCCCCCCAGAGACGTAAGCACGCCCTGGGCGGCGATCATGCCCTCCACGTCGTCCGGGTTGGTCTCCCGGCGCACCAGCAGCACGGCCTCCCCGTCCGCGGCCCGCTCCTTTGCCTCCTCGGCCGTGAGGACGATGCTGCCCGTGGCCGCCCCCGGCGAGGCCGGCAGGCCGCGGGCGAGGACGTCTATCTCCGCCTCGGGGTCGATGCGCGGGTGGAGGAGCTGATCCAGGGCCGCAGGTTCCACGCGCAGCAGGGCCTCGTGTTCGGAGATCAGGCCCTCCTCTGCCATCTCGCGCGCGATCCTCAGGGCCGCCGCCCCGGTGCGCTTGCCGCTCCTGGTCTGGAGCATGTACAGCCTGTCGCGCTCGATGGTGAACTCCATGTCCTGCATGTCCCCGTACTCGCGCTCCAGCCGCTCCGCCGTCTCCAGAAACTGCTTGTGGGCCCCAGGCAGCACGGTCTCCATCTCGGCCAACGGGCGGGGCGTGCGGATGCCGGCCACCACGTCCTCGCCCTGGGCGTTTAGCAGGAACTCGCCGAAGAGCCCCTGGTCCCCCGTCGCCGGGTTGCGCGTGAACGCGACGCCCGTCGCCGAGGTATCGCCCATGTTCCCGAAGACCATCTGCTGGACGGTGACGGCCGTCCCCAACTCGTCCGGGATGCCGTACTCCCTGCGGTACGCGACGGCCCGCTCCCCGAGCCACGAGTCGAAGACGGCCCCTATGGCGAGCTCCAGCTGCCCGTGCGGGTCCTCCGGGACCTCCGTCCCGGCCTCGCGGGCGATGATCTCCTTGAACCGGCCTGCGAGCTCTTCGAGGTCCCCTGCCGTAAGCTCCGTGTCCGCCTCGACGCCCCGCTCGCCCTTCATCTCCTCGATCGCGTCCTCGAAGAGGTGCCCCGGCACCTTGAGCACGATCTCGCCGAACGCCTGGACGAAGCGCCGGTGGGAGTCCCTGGCGAAGCGCTCGTCCCCCGTGCTCTCGGCAAGGCCGAGGACCGTGGCGTCGTTGAGGCCCAGGTTGAGTACGGTGTCCATCATGCCGGGCATGGAGACGGCGGCCCCGCTCCTCACGGAGACAAGCAGCGGGTTCTTCGGATCCCCGAAGTCCCGCCCCGTGGCCTCCTCCACGCGCCGGAGGCTCTCCTTGACCTCATCCATAAGCCCATCGGACATCCGTCCGTTCTCTATGTAGGAGACGCAGGCCTCGGTCGTGATGACGAACCCCTCGGGCACAGGGAGGCCGAGGCCCCGCATCCGCATGAGGCCCGAGCCCTTCCCCCCGCAGAGGGCCAAGACGTCCGCCGCGCCCAGGTCGTCCGAGAACCCGTAGACGAACCTCCCGGCGCTGGCTCCAGTTGTCCCGTCGCCCGTTCGGCGGTCTTCCGACGCCTTCATTGTCTCCTCCTACGTTCGCTTGCTGTGTGCCCGCCGCGAGCCCCACCGCCGCGGCGGGCGTGCCCGGCCCTACAACTCGGAGACGATCTTCTTCGCCTTCGGTATAGAAGGGGCGCTCATGCTCAGCTCGGCGACGCCGAGCTCGACGAGCCTGGGGATCAGGGCGGGCTCCCCGGCAGCCTCGCCGCAGACGCCGACCCATATACCGGCCTCCCTGGCCGCCTCGCAGGTCTTCCCTATAAGGTCGAGGACCGCGGGGTGGTCCGCGCTCTGCAGGCGCGTCAGGCGCTCGTTTCCCCTGTCGGCGGCGAGCGTGTACTGCACAAGGTCGTTCGTCCCGATGGAGAAGAAGGCTACCTCGGGGGCTATGTCCGCGGCCCGGATCGCCGCCGCGGGCGTCTCCACCATCACCCCGACCTCGACCTCGCCGTACTCCGTCCCCTCGGCCTCGAGCTCCTTTCGGCACTCGTCGAGGATCTCCTTGGCGGCCCGCAGCTCCACGTTGTCCACGATCATCGGGAACATGATCCTGAGCTTGCCGTGGGGTGCCGCGCGCAGGATCGCCCTGAGCTGCGGCTTGAAGAGCTCGGGCACGTCGAGGCACATCCTTATGCCGCGCCAGCCGAGGAAGGGGTTCTCCTCCTCCGGCTGGTCCACACCCGGCAGGTCCTTGTCCCCGCCGACGTCAATGGTGCGGATGATGACGGGCCGCTCCCCGAATTCCTCGGCCACATTGCGGTAAGCCTCGTACTGCTCGTCCTCGGAGGGCAGGTCGGGGCGCTTCATGAACAGGAACTCGGTGCGGAAGAGGCCGACGCCCTCGGCGCCCCACTTGATGGCGCCCTCCGCCTCCTCGGCCGAGCCGATGTTGGCCGCCACCTCGATGCGCCTGCCATCGCTGGTGCGGGCATCGGCGTGCTTGTACTCTTCTAATGCGGCGGCCTCCGCGGCGTCTTTGCGCTGCTTCTGCTCGAAGTCGGAGATCACGTCGTCCTCGGGGTCTGCTACGGCGTAGCCCTCGGTCCCGTCGATGGCGACCACCCCAGCCCCGAAGGCGTCCTCGAGCTCTTCACCCACCCCAACCACCGCCGGGATGCCGAAGGATCGGGCCATGATGGAGACGTGGGAGGTCCGCGAGCCCCCGGAGACGACGAAACCCAGGGCCATCCCCGGCGGGATGCGGGCCGTGTCGGAGGGGGCGAGGTTGGAGGCAAGGATCACGGAAGGCTCGGCGAGGCTCTCGAGGCCAGAAGGCCCGCCGCCCATGAGCTCCGAGGCGATCTGGGCGGCCACGTCGCGCACGTCGTCGGCGCGGGCGGCCATGTACTCGTCCTCCATAGCGGCGAACATCCCGGCGAACTCCTCGCCCACGGCTATCACGGCCGCCTCCGGGCTCGTCAGGGCGCGCACCTGTCCCTCGACCTCGGAGTGGAGCTCGGGGTCTTCGGCGATCTCGGCGTGCGCATCGAAGATGCCGGCCTCCTTCTCGCTGCCCCCCTCCCTCATCTTCTCGGCGGTGGCGGCGAGCTTCTCGGCGGTTGCCTCGACGGCGGCCCTGAAACGCCCGAGCTCCTCCTCGACCTCGCCCTCGGGGATGGTCTCGCGCTCGGGCTTGAGCTCCTTCACGACGTGGACGAAGACCGGGCCGACGGCCACCCCCTCGGAGGCCGCGACACCGGTAAGGCGCGTGCCGGCCATCGCCTACTCCTCCTCTTCTTCGGAGAGGATGGCGATCAGGGCGTCGACCGCCGCCTCCTCGTCTTCCCCTTCGGCCCTCACAACTACCTTGTCCCCGTGCTTGGCCCCGAGCGTCATCAGGCGCAGGGGGCTCTTCGCGCTGACCTCCTGGCCGTCCTTGGAGACGAATATGTCCGAGGAGAAACTCTTTGCCTCCTTGATGAAGCGCGCGGCGGGCCTGGCGTGCAGCCCCGCCTCGGGGACTATGGTCGCTTCCTTCTCCACCATCTTCTCTCTCCTCTCCCTAGCTCCTGCGTCTCCCGTCCTATTATGCCCGCACTCCCGTGCTCCCCGCCCCGGCGTGGATGCGCCCCCGAGGGCTCTACCCGCGGGTGCGGACGGGGCTCTCCAGGACGAGGTCAGCGAGCGGGTGGTCCTCCGCTATACCAGCGTAGCGGGCCAGGGCCCGGCGCTCGCCATCCGCGCGTACCGTCTCCTGCAACTCCACAGCTTCCGCGTCCTGCGGGTGGTCGAAGGCGAGCACCGCCCTTATTACCGCGGCCAGGTGCCTGGGCTCGCGGCCCATCTCGATGAGGCCGAGGGCCGGCGAGACGAACCGCTCTTCGTGGCCGAGCTTGCGTATCGGGGCGCGCGCCACCCTCGTCACCTCGTCCGAGATGCGGGGGTTCTCGAAGCGGGCGAGCACCTTCTGCCGGTACTCCCTTAGCTCCTCCGGGTCGAAGCCGTGCTCTTTGGCAAGAAGCAGCCCG
This sequence comes from Rubrobacter sp., assembly GCA_035264945.1. Classification (GTDB taxonomy): domain Bacteria; phylum Actinomycetota; class Rubrobacteria; order Rubrobacterales; family Rubrobacteraceae; genus Rubrobacter_D. The sequence goes on along the minus strand of DATFPF010000028.1, from coordinate 10,381 downwards.
GTCTCCTCCAGCGCCTTCGTCGCCACCTCGCGGACGGCGGGGTCTTCGATGGCGGCGTGGATCGTCGTCAGGCCGCGGGCGTAGCCGAGGTAGGCTATCGCGGAGTGGCCCGTGTTCACCGTGAGCAGCTTCCTCTCGATGTACGGCATCGGGTCTTCGACGTAGGTTACGCCGGATATCTCCGGCCTCGCGCCCTTGATCCCGGAGGCGTCGACCACCCACTCGTAGAAGGGCTCGACCAGCACGTCCACGCTCACGCCTGGTACTCCGGCACTATGCGGTCTACCGCCGCGTTCGGGAAGCCGGCGATCTCCTCTACAGCCCCGACGCTCTCCTCGGGCACGTGCTCCATCACGAACCCCTTGAGCGCCTGGCTCGCCCCCACCATGTTCTCGCAGGCGATCACGTTCACCGGCGCCCCCCCGAGCCTTACCCGCTCGAGGAGCCCCTCGGCTATGGCCGGGGCTATGACGGGCAGGACGGAGGGGCCGACGGCCGTGGTGACGAGGTCGGCCTCCGCTAGGCGCCCCGTCACCTCGTCTGCGTCGCGGGCGGAGTGGAGGGCGGTAACCCGGTCGACCGGGACGCGCCTCTCGTTCTCGTCGGCAAGGATCACCTCGTAGCGCCCTTGCGTCTTGAGGGCCTCAACCACGTCGTCCCGGACGTCGACGAAGACGATGTCGTAGCCCGACTCGTGCAGAAGCTGGCCGATAAAGCCGCGCCCTATGTTGCCTGCCCCGAAGTGGACGGCGAGCACTCAGGTCTCCTCTTCGAAGATCGCCAGCAGCTCTTCCTTGGTCTGGGCGTTGACGATCCTCTCGACGTTCTCCTCCTCCGAGACGACGATGGAGATCTTGGAGAGGATGTCCAGGTGGTCGTCGCCCTTGCCCGCTATCCCGATGACGAGCTTCGCCACCTCGCCGTCCCCGTACTCGACCCCTTCCGGCACCGTGATTATGGAGAGCCCGGACTTCGTGACCCACTGCTTGGAGTCGTTGGTGCCGTGCGGGATGGCCACCGCGTTGCCCATATACGTCGAGACGGACTTCTCGCGCTCGAACATCGAGTCCACGTAGCGCTCGTCGACGTGGCCGTTCTCGACGAGCAGCGCGCCAGCCCGCCTGATGGCCTCGTCACGGCTGGCCAGGCTCGCGCCGAGCTCGACGGTGTTCGGGGTCAGTATCTCGGACATGTTGGGGCTCCTTTCACAAGAGTTTGTCACGCAGGTAACGGGCAAAGATGTTCTGGAGCACCGCGACAACCTGGGCCTCCGAGCCGTGCTCGAAGGTCTCGCGCTCCGTTGGCTGCTCGACCATGGCGACGGAGATCTCGCTGATGGCCTCGAGCGCCACCGTGGAGATGTCGAGCGGCGCGACCATAAGCAGGGTCCGGCGCACCCGCATCGTCTTCCCGTCCATACCCTCCAGCGCCAGCGGCTCGTCGAAGTCGTGAAGGGAGAAGGCCGGCCTTGCCACGGTGTCGTCGCGGGCGTGGAAAAGGGCGAGGGCGGTGTCTGGTATGCCGATCCCGCCCAGCTCCATGCGCGCGAGCAGGCTGGCCTCGAGGCTCCCCGGGTCGGAGACCAGGCCCCGCGCGGCCAGCGAGGCGCACATCAGGCGCACGGCCTCGGGGATGGAGCCGCGCGCCTCGTGGCGCTCCACGGAGACGTCGTCCACGAGCTCCGCTATAAGCTGCGTGGCCTCGGCCATCTGGCGCAGCTTCTCCTGCCCGCCGCCGAAGACCTCCAGCGACTCCGAGACGGCCCGGTTCACGGGCCGCCCGCCCGGCAGCTTGCCCCTGAGGTGGTCCCGGATCCTCGCGACCTCCTCCTCGGAGAGCAGGGGCCTTACCTGCACGTATGAGTCTTCCGGTATCTGAAGGGGGACCGTCGAGACGACGAGGTCGAACTCGTTTGCGTCGAGCCTGTTCAGGTCGAACAAAGAGGCGTTGTGGAGGCGCCGGATCTGGGGGAAAGCCTTCTCGAGCCTGGAGGCGAGTATCTTGGAGGAGCCGATGCCGCTGGGGCAGATGATCAGGACGCTGTTAGGGAAGTTCCCCTGCCCGCGGTCGAGCGCCGCCCCGAAGTGCATGGCGACGAACGCGGTCTCCTCCTCCGGGATCTCGTCCTCGACGAAGATCTTCTTCATCCCCCGGTCGACGAGGTCGAAGAGGGCCGGGTAGTCTTCCTTCATCTCGGCGAGCAGGGGGTTCGAGATCCTCATGTTCTCCCTTAGGCGGTGGATGGCCCGCTCTATGTGGGCGAGGAGCCCCGTGTAAAGGGAGCTGTCGCCGGCGAGGGCGACCCCGGTCTGCTCGGAGACGTGGTGGATCAGGGCCTTCACCCGCGAGGCGATCTCGAGGTCCGAGCCCTCGAAGTAGCGGTCGAGCTCGTCGTCCTGGCGGAGCTTGGTGCCACGCAGGTGCCTGGTCAGGTAGGCGACCTCCTCCTCGGGCACGTCCACCTGGAAGCGCTCCCCTATGGCCCCTGCCAGCTCCCTGGCGTTCTCGTACTCGGCCGTCTCGCGGAGCCTCTCAAGGACCTCGGCGTCCATCTCGATCTCCCCGTCCCGCAGGAGGCGTTCGATCATCAGGGCCACGTGGACGCTCAGGCTCACGAAGGCCTCGTCGGCGATGGCGTAAGGGAGACGCCCGACCGACTCACGGGTCAGGGCCTTCGCCGTCTGGAGCCGCCCCGAGTCGATCATCCCCATCAGGCCGGCGGAGACGAGGTCCGTGGCGCCCCCGGGGCGCCCGTCCGTCCCCTCCGAGCCTGAGAGGAACGCCGCCTCGTCGAGGTCTTGCAGGATGAGCCCGCTCATCGCCTGGCGGCGGTCGTCCTCGGCGCCCGTCACCTGGACGCCGGAACCGCGCTTGCGCAGGAGCGAGAGCCCGTAGGTCGCCAGCCACTCCTCCGCCTCGTCGAGGTCGCGGCCGACCGTCCCGACAGAGACCTTCGACCGGCTCGCCAGGGCCCGCAGCTTTATAGGTTCGTCCGAGCCGAGCAGCATACCTAGCAGGGAGGCCCGCCGCTCCTCCGGCGTGAGCTCCCCCGAGCGCATCTTGCCCGACGCCTCCAGCGCCAGCGCCCGCGCCGAGGGAGGGCCTTCGACGTTGATCCCCCTTCCCGCCTGCCTCACGAGCGTGAGGTCGTGGGAGGCGAGGAACTCAGAGGCCGGTTGCAGGTCGCGGTGGACGGTCCGGGCGCTCACGCCGAGGCGGTCGGCGAGGTCGTCGGCGGTGAGGCCCTCCGGGTGGCGCAACAGGACTTCGATCAGCCGTATCTCGCGGATCGTGAGCCCCATTGCGCCATGCCCTGTTTCCGCTTCGTCCTCCTAAACGCGCGCCGTGGAGATCTCGTCGATCAGCTCGTCGTACTTCGGGCTGCCGAGGAAGTTGTCGACCGAGACGTGCCTGGCCTCGGGCAGCTTGTTGCGCGCGCGGTCCGTCAGGTCCTTGTGCGTGATGACGACGTCCGCGTCGTCTGGTATCTGGTTGATCGCGGTGTTCTTTACCTCGATGTCCGTCAGCCCGGCCTTCTTGGCCTTGTTCTTGAGCAGGGAGGCGCCCATCGCGCTCGACCCCATCCCGGCGTCGCAGGCGAAGATTATCTTGTTGACCTGCGCGTAGTCGAAGTCCTCTTCCGACTCGGTCTCGGGTGCCACCGTGGCGGTGTCGCCCTCCGTCGAGCCGTTCGTGGCGCCGTTGGTCGAGCCGTTCCCGGAACGACTGCCGGCGAGCGTGCCGGTCACGCTGCTCTTCTTGCCCTTCATGGTCTCCATCTGCCCGGCGGCAGCCGCGAGGCCCTCCTCGTTGTCTACCTCGCTGGAGGAGGCGCGGATGATCACGGAGGCGACGAGGAAGGAGACGACGGCGGCGGCGAGGACTGCGGCGAGCACCCCGACGAAGCCGCCGCGCGGCGTCAGGGCGATGTAGGCGATGATGCTGCCGGGTGCCGGGGTCGAGAGGAGGCCGGCGTTGAAGATCGTGGCGGTGAAGAGCCCGCTGGCCCCGCCGGCGATGGCCGCCAGCACCAGGGCCGGCTTCATCAGGACGTAGGGGAAGTAGATCTCGTGGATGCCGCCGAAGAACTGGATGATCGCGGCGCCGGGGGCGGAGGCCCTGGTGATGCCGCGCCCGAAGACGGTGTACGCGAGCAGGATGCCCAGGCCAGGCCCGGGGTTCGTCTCGACCATAAAGAGTATGGACTTGCCGGCCTCTCTCGCCTGCTCGATGGCGAGCGGGGCTAGGACGCCGTGGTTTATCGCGTTGTTCAGGAAGAGCACCTTCGCCGGCTCGACGATGATGCTTACGAGCGGCAGGAGGCCGGCATTCACTATCGCGTTGACGCCGGCCCCGAGGACGTCGCTTATGGCGCTTATGACCGGCCCGGCACCGAGCACGCCAATGATGGCGAGGGCGCCGCCAAGGATACCGGCGGAGAAGGTGTTCACGAGCATCTCGAAGCCCTGGCGGACCCTGCCCTCGACGAGGCGGTCGAACTGCATGATGACGTAACCGCCCAAAGGTCCCATGATGAGCGCGCCGAGGAACATCGGGATGTCCGAGCCGACGATGGCGCCGATGGTGGCGATCGCGCCGACCACGCCGCCCCGCACGTCGTGGACCATCCGCCCGCCGGTGTAGGCGATCAGGAGCGGCAGCAGGTAGAGGATCATGGGGTCCACGAGCTCCGCCAACCGCTCGTTTGGTATCCACCCGTCCGGGATGAAGAGCGCCGTGATCAAACCCCACGCGATGAACGCCCCGATGTTGGGCATGACCATCCCGCTGAGGAAGCTGCCGAACTTCTGAACCCTTACCCTGAGGCTCGCACCCCCCGAACCGGTCTCGCTACCCGCAGCACTAGCCTGGGCCATAGTCTTTTCCTCCTATGCGTCTTCTACCGCGATTTATCCCACCTTTCATGTGTATATTAGGCTATGTAGCATGCTTGGTACAATACACACTTACATTCCCCCCGGCATGAGCGCTGTTGACAAAAGGTGATTTGCCCGCGGACGCGTCCGGTCCCCCGGGGTCCCCCGCGGTCCTTACGGCGACCCGGCCCGATCTCCTATACTGCATCGGGAGACGAGACGGGAGGTACGGGTGGAGTTTGTTCAGCCCTTGAGCATGTCCGAGGCGCTCGAAGCTAAAGACGCGCACCCCGGGGCCGTGCCGATCCGGGGGGGCACCGACGTCATGGTCGGGCTGAACTTCGCCCGCAGCCGGCCCGACGTGGTGCTCGACCTCTCCCGCGTGGAAGAGCTGGAGGAGTGGGGAGCCGAAGACGATGTCCTGCGCGTCGGCGCGGGCGTGAGCTACGCCCGCGTCATCGCGGAGATCGGGGACCATCTGCCTGGGCTCGCGATGGCTTCCAGGACCGTGGGCTCGCCCCAGATCCGGAACAGGGGCACGGTCGGCGGCAACCTCGGCACCGCCTCCCCCGCGGGCGACGCCCTTCCCCCCCTGTACGCCTCCGAGGCCGAGGTCGAGGTGATGTCTATCGATGGAAGCCGGCGGGTACCCGTCGCGGACTTTATCCGAGGGCCGAAGCAGAACGCCTTGGCCGACAACGAGTTGATCTCGGCCTTCTACATAGCCCGCGCCGAAGGCCCTCAGCAGTACTCCAAGATCGGGACGCGCAACGCGATGGTGATCGCGGTGAGCGCCTTCGCCCTGGCCCTCCACCCCGAGCGGGGACGGGTCGGCACCTGCATTGGGTCGGCTGGGCCGACCCCCATCCGGGCTGCGGAGGCCGAGCGCTTCGTGCGGTGCGTCATGGAGGAGGATGGATTGTGGGAATCGCGGGGCGCCATCCCGGCCGCCGCGCTCCAGCGTTTCGGGGATCTCGTGGCTAGCGCTGCGAGGCCCATAGACGACGTGCGCGGGACGGCGGAGTACCGGCGGCATTCGGTCGGGGTGCTAGCGCGGCGCACGCTCGGGTGGGCGTGGGACGAGTACCGGGGGGTGCGGGGTGCGGCTTAGGCTCGGTGTCAACGGGGAGGCCAGGGAGGTTGACGACGCGTGGGAGGGCGAGAGCCTGCTCTACGTCCTGCGCGAGCGGCTCGGCCTGCCCGGCTCCAAGAACGCCTGCGAGCAGGGCGAGTGCGGGTCGTGCTCCGTGTACTTGGACGGCTCGCTCGTCTGCTCTTGCCTGGTGCTCGCAGGGCAGGCCGAGGGGCTCGAGGTCGTCACGGTCGAGGGGATAGGCGCCGGGGAAGACCTTCATCCCGTGCAGCGGGCCTTCGTGGACGCGGGGGCGGTCCAGTGCGGGTTCTGCACGCCCGGGTTCGTCGTTGCCACCCACGACCTCTTGCGGAGGAACCCGGACCCGGACGAGGCCGAGATCCGGGAGGCCCTGGCCGGCAACCTCTGCCGGTGCACGGGATACGAGAAGATCCTGGACGCCGTCCGCCTGGCCGCGGGGAAGACGGTATGACAACCAATGTTCCGACCGGGGCGATGCCGCAGTCCCCGCCGCGGGTGCGCCCGAGGGCCCCCGTGCAGAGGCCCGGCAGGGTAGGCGAGGAGAGCGCGCGCGTCGACGGCGTGCCGAAGGTGAGGGGCGAGTTCGAGTACTCGTCTGACCTGTGGATGGACGGCATGCTCCACGGCGCCACGCTCAGGAGCCCGCACCCGCACGCGGAGATCCGGCGCCTTGATACCTCCGAGGCAGAGGAGATGGCGGGCGTCCGAGCGGTGCTCACCCACGAGGACGTTCCGGGGCGGAAGGTGTACGGGATGGAGATTCCCGACCAGCCCGTGCTCGCCTGGGAGAGGGTCCGCTACCAGGGGGAGCCGGTCGCCGTCGTCGCCGCGGACCACCCCGAGACCGCCAGGCGGGCCCTGGAGAAGATAAGGGTCGAGTACGAGGTCCTTGACCCCGTGGCGAGCGCCGAAGAGGCGATGCGGGACGACGCGCCAAAGCTCCACCTCTCCGGCAACGTGCTAAGGCGCGTCAAGGTCCTCCACGGCGACCCGGCTAACGCCGCCGCCGACGTGTCCGTCTCCGGCGAGTACGAGGTCGGCATGCAGGACCAGGCGTTCCTCGGCCCGGAATCAGGCCTCGCTGTGCCGGACGGGCAGGGCGGGGTGGACCTCCACATCTCGACCCAGTGGCTGCACATAGACAGGGACCAGGTGGCGGAGTCGCTGGGGCTCGCGCCCGAACAGGTGCGGCTCACCCTCTCGGGCGTCGGGGGGGCGTTCGGGGGGCGGGAGGACCTCTCGATGCAGATCCACTCCTGCATGCTCGCCCTGGAGACCGGTCGCCCGGTGCGCATGGTCTACAACCGCGAGGAGTCGTTCTACGGTCACGTCCATCGCCACCCGTGCAGGATGCGCTTCGAGCACGGCGCGACCCGCGATGGGAAGCTCGCCTACGTGAAGGCCGACCTCGTCTTCGACGGCGGCGCCTACGCCTCCAGCTCGAACGCCGTCTGCCTCAACGCCGCCACCTTCGCCTGCGGCCCCTACCACGTGCCGAACGCCGAGATAGAGAGCCACATGCTCTACACCAACAACCCCCCCTGCGGCGCCATGCGCGGCTTCGGCGCCGTCCAGGCCTGCTTCGCCCACGAGTCCCAGATGGACAGGCTAGCCGAAGCCTTGGGGATGGACCCCGTCGACCTGCGCCTCCGGAACGCCATCGAGCCTGGGATGCGCTTCCCGTTCGGCCAGGAGGTGCCGCACCCGGCGCCGGTGCGCGAGATCCTCGAGAAGGTAAGGAGCATCCCGATGCCAGAGGAGCAAGAGCTTGCCGGCCGCGACCTGCGCGAGCTTCCCGGCGGCGTCTCCAACGTCACCCACGGCGAGGACGTCAGGCGCGGGGTCGGCTACGCGGTAGGCTTCAAGAACATCGGCTTCTCGGCCGGCTTCGACGACTACTCGACGGCGCGGGTAACGCTCTCCGTGGAAGAAGGCGAACCGCTGGTGCGGGTCCACACGGCGGCGGCCGAGGTGGGCCAGGGCCTCGTGACGCTCCAGGCCCAGATCGCCCGCACCGAGCTCGGCGTCGGCCGCGTCGCCGTGGAGCCGGCCGACACGCGCGTCGGCTCCGCCGGCTCCACCTCGGCCTCCCGGCAGTCCTACGTGACAGGCGCCGCCGTCAAGGGCGCCTGCGAGCGGGTCAGGGAGAGGGTCTTCGGGCGGGTCAGGGAGGAGCTCGGTGAGGAAGGGCCCCTCACCCTGGACGGGGACGAGGTCCTCTCAGGCGGGCGGTTCGTCGCCCCTTTGGCCGAGGTGCTAGGGGACGACGAGTTCGAGGAGACGGCGAAGTACCACCACAGGGAGACGCACCCGCTCGACGAGAACGGCCAGGGGGACGCGCACCTGCAGTTCGCCTTCGCCGCGCACCGGGCCGTGGTGGAGGTCGACACGGAGCTGGGGCTCGTGCGGGTAGTGGAGATCGCAACGTCCCAGGACGTCGGCAAGGTGATGAACCCGCAGTCTCTGGAGGGCCAGATCGAGGGCGGCATAGCGCAGGGGCTTGGGCTCGCGTTGCTCGAGGAGATCCAGGTAAAAGAAGGCAAGGTACTGAACGCCTCGTTCACGGACTACCTACTTCCAACCATCCTCGACATGCCCCGCGTGAGGATGGAGATCCTCGAGCTCTCCGACCCCGAGGCCCCCTACGGCTTGAAAGGCGTCGGGGAGCCGCCCACTATCTCCTCTACCCCAGCCATCGTCGCCGCCCTGCGCGACGCCACGGGCCAACCCCTCACGCGCATCCCGGTAAAGCCGGAGCAGATCGCGGGCATCTCAAGCAAGCCCCCCGACGAGCCCCCGCAACCCGGCAGCGCCGGCTACGCGGAGATAGGCCGCCTCGACGAGCGGCGGGAGCACTAGTGCCTGGCTACGAGAGGGCCGAGCTGACGGCCGAGCTGAAGGTCCTCCTCTCGGGCGGGGACGGTTCGCGGGCTGAGATCGAGGCCGCGAAGACGGCCGCGGGCGATACGGGGCTTGCCCACGAGGCTGGCCCTGAGACGATGGTCCTCGCCGGCGGTCGCGGGGAGGTGCTCGACGCCGTGACGCGCGTCGTCGGGGCTGCCCTCGACGCGGGGGCCGGCGGCGTCGAGCTCAAGATAGAGGCCCAGGGGGACGCGCCGAGGTTCGGGAAGCAAGGATAGGAACGGGAGCCAGATGCCGGAGAAGCTCTCCATCGATGAGGTCAACCGCATGGGTCGGGAGGAGTTCGTCTCCCGCTTCGGGGCTGTCTTCGAGCGCTCGCCCTGGGTGGCCGAGGGGGCGTGGGAACGCCGCCCCTTCGGGGACCTGGAAGGGCTGCACGGGGCGTTCGTGGGGACCGTCGGCGACGCGCCCAAGGACCGGCGGGTGGCCCTGATCCGGGCCCACCCCGACCTCGCCGGGAAGGCTGCCCTCGCGGGCGAGCTCACAGAAGAGTCCGCGGGCGAGCAGGCCTCCGCGGGCCTGGACAGGCTCTCGCCGAAGGAGTACGAGAGGTTCCACCGCCTGAACGCGGCCTACAGGGAGAGGTTCGGCCTCCCCTACGTGGTCTGCGTAAGGGACCACACCAAGGAGACGATCTTCGCCGGCGCCCAGAGGCGGCTGTCCAACACGCGCGAGGAGGAGATCGGGGCCGCCCTGGCCGAGATATCCAGGATCTCCCGCCTGAGGCTCGAAGACCTGGTGGAAGAGCCCGAAACCACGGGAGGACGATGAGCGAGACGCCACCGGAGATAGCTCTCGGCCAGAACAACTACGGCAAGTCCGAGGTCCGCCTCTTCAAGGTGAGGCGCGACACAGACCACCACGAGGTCTGGGACCTAAACGTCCGTGTGACGCTGGAAGGGGACTTCGACGCAGCCCACTACCACGGGGACAACTCCAGGCTCCTGGCGACCGACACCATGCGCAACACGGTCTACGCGCTCGCGAAGGATCGACTCACAGGGAGCATCGAGCGCTTCGGCCTGGCACTCGTGGACCACTTCCTCGAGGCCGGCCCGACCGTCAAGGCCTGCCGGGTCGAGATCACGCAGTTCCGGTGGCGCAGGATCGAGGTCGAAGGCCGACCCCACGACCACTCCTTCGTCCGCGAGCGCGGCGAACGCAAGGCGGGCGCGCGGGGCGACGAGACCGGCGCCCGACAAATCGAGGCCGGCATCGACGACGTCTACGTCCTCAAAACTACGAACTCGGGGTGGGAGGGGTTCTACCGCGACCGCTTCACGACCCTCCCCGATACCGACGACCGCGTCCTCGCAACGATCGTCACCGCGAAGTGGGAGTACGAAGCCCTCGACGCGGACTTCGGCCGCGTCTGGGACGGGGTAATGGAGACCACCCTGAAGACCTTCACGGACCACTACAGCCCGTCGGTGCAGAACACGCTCTACCGCATGGGCAAGGCCGTGCT